>CAZKDJ010000103.1:0-14510 GCA_964551295.1 uncultured Anaerolineales bacterium
GCGTTCGCTGGAAATAAAGGAGCGACGTATGTCAATTACAGTCTCCAAACGGCGGAGATTAACACCTACCAATCTTCGCAAGCTGATACGGGGTTTGTTGTTTGTGTCCCCATGGCTGATTGGCTTTCTGGTGTTCACGCTCGTTCCGCTGGTGACATCTATCTATTTCAGCTTCCATCGCTACGATCTTATGCGCCCGCCTAATTTCGTGGGGCTGGCGAACTATGTTCGGATGTTTACCAAAGATCCACGCTTTGTCAACTCGGTGTACAACACGGTCTTTTACGTGGGGTTCAGTGCGCCGTTGGGAGTGATCTCTGCCTTCCTGCTGGCTAACTTGCTGAACACGCGAATCGTCGGCCGGTCTGGTTTTCGCGCGCTGTTCTTCTTCCCTTCTATCGTGCCGGCCGTGGTGACGGCCATGATCTGGAGGTACTTGCTCAACGTCCAGTATGGGGCGATCAACTCCACGCTGGTCGGGCTGGGCTTGCCAAGAATTCCCTTTTTGTCCAATCCGGACCTGGCAAAGCCTTCCTTAATCATGATCTATATGTGGGCCCAAGGGAACCAGATGGTGATCTACCTAGCCAGCCTGCAGGATGTGCCGCGCTCGCTCTATGAGGCCGCCACGATGGACGGCGCCAATACCTGGCACAAGTTCTGGCACGTCACCGTGCCGATGTGCACGCCTGTGATTCTGTTCAATCTAATCATGAGCTTTGTCTGGGGTATTCAGAATTTCGTGTTGCCCTGGTTGCTGACCGATGGTGGGCCCAACCTGGCCACCGAGTTTCTGGCCATACATCTCTATCGCAACGCCTTCGAATGGCTGCACATGGGATATGCATCAGCGTTGGCCTGGGTGATGTTCGTCGCCATCGTGGTGTTGACGATCGTTCTGTTCAAGACATCAGCGCGTTGGGTCTACTATGGCGGAGGCGAGCACTAGGGAGGAGGTAGCAATGACAACACAGACACCATCATACACTTCCATCGATGCAGCGTTGAATCGGACGGAGCATTGGAGGCCGGTTATTTCAAAGTGGGTTGCCGATATCCTCAGATATCTGGTGTTGATTGTGCTGGCGATCAGCTTTGTGTTGCCTTTCTTCTGGATGGTCTCCTCGGCTCTCAAGGACGATTCGCAGGTGTATACCGTTCCGCCGATTTGGATCCCTATTCCTGCTCACTGGGAAAATTTTCCGAACGCCTGGAGCACCTATGATTTCAATCGTTACATGGTGAACACGGTGTTTAAATTTGCCCTGCCGTCGACGTTGGGCGTGATATTGGCATCGGCCCTCGTCGCCTATGGATTTGCCAGGCTGGAGTGGCCCGGCCGGGATTTTCTCTTCTCTCTCTGTATGGCAACAATGATGATCCCATTCGCAGTCACCATGGTGCCGCTCTTTGTCATCTTTAAGACTCTGGGTTGGATTAACAGCTACCGCCCCCTGGTCATACCCGCCTTTTGCGGCAGCCCTTATTTCATCTTTATGCTGCGCCAGTTCTTTAGAACCATCCCGGAGGAGCTGTCCGACGCAGCGCGCATCGATGGCGCCAGTGAGTTTGGCATCCTGTGGCGTATTATCCTTCCCCTGGCGAAACCTGCTTTGATGGTGGTTGGACTGCTCCAGTTCATGTATGCCTGGAACGAATACCTGGGTCCGGTGATCTATCTCAACGATCAACATCAGTGGCCGATTGCCCTGGGCGTTGCGTACCTGCGAGACACCACCGAGTCGGTGGGGGCTTCAGCATTGGCCTATCCTTACCTGATGGCGGTGAGTGCGATCGTTACTCTGCCGATCGTGATCGTTTTCTTCTTTACCCAGCGCGTGTTTATCGAGGGCATCTCGCTAACTGGGCTGAAAGGGTAAAATACGACTCGCTGAGATAATCCCTGGTCTTACCATGTTGCTCAATTTGGACGGATGTGCCCGTTTCGAGCGCGTCAGATAAAGCGCGCTCGAAACGGATTGTTTTTCCCTTGGCATCGGCGTAGACAAGCGGAGGCAAAAGAGCTATGACCGGAAAAGAATCGAGCGATTGGAATGATCCTGCGGTTACCGGGCGAAATAAAGAACCAGGACACGCCACCTTGATACCCTATACTGATGAGGCTGAGGCGTTGGTGGGTGATCGCGAGGCCAGCCCTTACTTCAGGTCGCTAAGCGGAGATTGGCGATTCAGCTATGCGCCCAGCCCGAAGACGGCTCCCGAGGGGTTCTTCGAGCCAAGCTGTGAGACCGGCGAGTGGGATACGATCCCCGTGCCCAGCAATTGGGAGATGTACAGCGCCGACCGTACCGGTCGGTACGGCAGGCCGATCTATGTCAACTGGGGCTACCCATTTCCCCAGGACGGAATCTCACGCACAGATCCTCGGGTGGTCAAGGACTGGCCTCTCCCGCCCATACCTGAGGCTGATAACCCCGTGGGTTGCTATCGCCGGGCATTTACCATCCCGGAGAGTTGGGGTGGTCGCCAGGTTTTCGTTCTCTTTGAGGGTGTCGATTCGGCCTTTCACCTGTGGATCAACGGCCAAGAGGTGGGGTACAGCCAGGGCAGTCGTTTGCCCGCCGAGTTCAATATCACCCCTTACGTGCGCTCCGGGGAGAATGTCCTGGCCGCGCGCGTGTACCGCTATTCTGATGGCAGCTATCTGGAGGATCAAGATTACTGGCGGCTGAGTGGCATCTACCGGGACGTGTATCTGTGGGCCGCGCCGAGTGTCCACGTACGGGACTTTTTCGTGAGGACGGAGTTGGACGAGGCGTATCGAGATGGGGTGCTCAGAGTCCGGGCCAAGGTGCGGAACTATGGCGACGTGGATGTAACGGGCTATTTCCTGGAGGCCCGGCTTTTGGCGGCGCAGGGAGAGGAGCCGGTCGGCGAGATGGTGATGCCGGTTTCGGTCACGGCGAAAGGTGAGGTCTCTCTGGATCTGGAGCAGGCCGTCGCCAATCCCAAAAAGTGGTCGGCTGAGGATCCAAATCTGTGCACGCTGCTGATCGCGCTCAAGGATGGCGCGGGAAATGCGCTGGAGGTCGAGCGCTGTAACGTGGGTTTTCGACAGATCGAAATAAAGGATGGACAGATCCACGTCAACGGCGTGCCAGTAGTGTTCAGGGGTGTCAACCGGCACGAACACGACCCCGACACGGGGCATGCGGTCACCGTCGATTCGATGGTCGAGGACATCAAGCTGATGAAGCAGTTCAACTTTAACGCGGTGCGTGCCAGCCACTATCCTAACAATCCACGCTGGTATGACCTGTGCGACGCGTATGGTCTGTACGTTATCGATGAGGCCAACATCGAGACCCATGCCACGTTGGGTAAGCTTTCTAATGATCCGGATTGGGCTGCCGCCTTCGTGGAACGGGGGGCGCGCATGGTTGTGCGCGACAAGAATCACCCGTGCATCGTCATGTGGTCGCTGGGCAACGAGAGTGGCAGCGGGCCGAACCATGCGGCCATGGCCGGCTGGATCCACGAATACGACCCCACGCGCCCCGTGCACTATGAGGGTGCCACAGGGTGGGGCGGGCGCTACGAAGGGCCGGAGGATGCACCCTACGTGGACGTGGTGAGCGTCATGTATCCCAGTGTAGACCGAACCATCGAGTTGGCGCAGATACCCGGCGAGACGCGTCCAGTCGTCATGTGCGAGTATGCCCACGCGATGGGCAACAGCTGTGGCAACCTGCGCGAGTACTGGGACGCCATCGCGGCGTATGAAAGGCTTCAGGGTGGTTTCGTCTGGGATTGGATGGACCAGGGCCTCCGGCAGGTGACCGCGGGTGGCGTGGAGTGGTTTGCCTACGGCGGCGATTTTGGCGACGATCCCAACAACGGCCCGTTCTGTATCAATGGCATCGTTTTCCCTGATCGCCACATCCAGCCGGCGATGTGGGAGTGCAAAAAGGTCATGCAGCCGGTCGAGGTGGAGCCGGTCGATTTACTGGTGGGAAAGGTGCGCGTAATCAACAGGTATAACTTTTCGAACCTGGATGGATTGGACGTCGCCTGGCAACTCGCCGCTGATGGCCAGGTGCTTCAATCAGGTGTGCTGGAGCGCCTGGATACGCCGCCGGGTGAGAGCGTGATCGTGACCGTGCCGTTCGAGCGGCCCGAATTGGAGCCTGGCACCGAATATTGGTTGACGTTGAGCTTTGCCCTGGCCCAGGAGACTGCTTGGACCGAGCAGGGACACGAGGTGGCATGGGAGCAATTCAAAGTTCCGTTCGAGGTTCCCGAGCTGCCGGTCTTGCCGATATCCCGTATGCCGGAGGTGGCGATGGAGGAGGCGGATGAGAGCACGACGTGCCACGGTCCCGATTTTGAGCTGGTTTTCGATAGGCTGACCGGGACGATCTCATCCTGGCAGTACCGGGGACAGGAACTGGTGCGCCGTGGCCCGCTGTTCAACGCCTGGCGGGCACCCACCGATAACGACAAGGGGTCGCCGTGGACCCTGGAGTTGGCGAAGGAATGGCGAGAGGCCGGTCTGGATCGGTTGGAGCACATGGTCAAAGACGTGGCCGTGACGTGGATCGCGCCTCAAGCGATCCGAATTGTGACGCATTCGTGTGTGAGCACCCCTGGTTGCGCAGGCGGTTTTGACTGTACGTACACCTACACGATCTATGGTAATGGGGACGTCCTGCTCGACACCCAGGTCTCGCCGAGCGGGAACCTGCCTCCGCTGCCCCGGATTGGCCTGCAGATAACTCTGCCGGGTGGCTATGAGTCCTTTACCTGGTACGGGCGCGGGCCGCACGAGAGCTATGTCGATCGCAAGACGGGCGCGCAGGTCGGGGTGTATAGCGGCACGGTGAACGAGCAATACGTCCCGTACTTGGTGCCCCAAGAGAACGGCAACAAAACCGACGTGCGTTGGGCGGCGTTGGCCGATGATGCGGGGAACGGCTTGCTTGTCGCAGGCGGGACCGAGGATCAGGAGGTTCCTGCTCTAATGGAGGTAAGCGCTCTCCACTTCCGGCCTGAGGATCTGGCCGAGGCGAAGCACACGTACGAATTGAAGCGGCGCGACGATATCACGCTCCACCTCGATTACGCGCAGACGGGGCTGGGCGGGGCCAGTTGTGGGCCGCCTACGCTGCCCCAGTACATCGTCATGCCAGAGCCGGTCGAGTATGCTCTGAGGCTGCGGCCGTTCTCGCAGCAGGATGCTGCCTCCCTGGCTGTCCTGGCCAAGCGCCTCATCTATTCCAAACCCGTACTCTAGTGTACTGATGAAATTCTTGCAATGGGCAGGAAAATCACCGCTGAGACGCAGAGGGCACCGGGAGAAACAGAAAAACTCTGCGTTCTCCGCGCCACTGCGGTGAGAAATGCCCTCTTTTGACTCCAGTTTATCCGGGTTAGGGGCTCGTATGTAGGAAACGCGCCAAGATTGACTCGAGGTGCTCTATGCTTTCGTAGCTCTCGCAACGCAGCGTCGGGTTACCCGCCAACATCGCCGAAAGCCGCCGCTGTGTGCCGGGCCGGTGGATGCACAGCACTCGCTTGCCAAGCGCTTCGGCCTGCCCGATCTCGTATCCCACGCCATGGCTGGGGATGCTGACCTCGGCGACCACGGCGTCGGCCTGTGCTAACCACGCCATATCCCGCATGTAGATATCCCCGTCCGACAAGCTCTCCTCGCCGGTGGGTGTCAGCCCTTCGCTGCCCACGTGCTCGGTGAGCACCTGTCCGTACTTGGAAAGCAGCGCGATGATGCGGCGGTACAGTGCGGCGTCATCCCGCCCGCCTCGGATAGACCCAGCAAAATAAATCTTCATAGTGTCGTGGCTATGATACAACGCTTGGCTAGGATGTGCAAGCCCTCACCTGTCCCAGGGACAGGCGCTCGCTTGTCCCTGGGGGGTTGGTGATGTATACTACGATTGGAAGGAGGGCGAACGACCTTTTGGAGCCTACGAAGCAGTGGTTATTACCCAATTGCCCCTAGTCCGTTCCAAGTTGCTTGTGCCAAGCCCTGCTGGCCTCCTGCACCGACCGCGGCTGTACGAGGCTATTGAGCGTGGCCTGGCGTGCAAGCTGACGCTCATCTCCGCGCCTGCCGGCTATGGCAAGACCTCGGTGCTGGTGGACTTTGCACGGCACAGTCCTATCGCCGTGTGCTGGTATACTGCCGACGAGCGCGATCGGGATTTGGGGCTCTTTGTCGAATATCTCGTGGGCGCTATCGGCGAGCAGTTCCCCGACTTTGGCGAGCGCACTCGGACTGCATTGGCATCTCTGGCTGATGACTCTGCTCCTATTCCGGTCGGCGTCGCCGAAGAGCTGGCCAACGAGATCCTCGCGCTTGACGCGCCCCTGGCCCTCGTCGTCGATAACTATGAATCCCTGGATGGCACCTGGGGCATCCAGGGATTTGCGCGCCGTTTCCTCGAGATTCTGCCCCCCAATTGCCATTTGATGCTGGGTAGCCGTGTGCTGCCCGATGTCCCCGTCACGCACCTGGTTGCCAAGCGGCAGCTCGTGGGCTTGGCAGCCCGTGATTTGAGTTTTACGCCTCAGGAGATTCACAAGCTTTTCTTGCTATCGCAGCTTCAGATATCCGAAGAGCGGGCGCAGGCGATCGCTGCGCGTTCCGAGGGATGGATCACGGGCGTCTTACTCCTGGTCGATCTATTGCGTGAGGACGTGGGGCAGGCTCTGCTCGACGCGGGGGAAGCCACTGCGGAGGCATACGGGTATTTGGCTGCGGAGGTGCTGGATCGACAGCCACCCGACGTCCAGCATTTTCTGTACACGTCGGCGGTGTTACGGGAGATGTCGGTGCCGCTGTGCCAGGAGGTGCTTGGGATTGGAGTGCCGAGTGGTTTGCTGGCGGAAGTGGAGCGGCGCAATCTCTTTATCACTCGCTTTGGTCGGGGGGCTGGGGCGACTTTTCGCTACCACAACTTGTTTCGGGATTTTCTGCACCAGCAGTTGCGCCAGCGCGATTCGACTCGTTATGAGGAACTGCACCTACAGGCGGCGACCTGGTTCGATGGGGCCAATGACGTGGAGGAGGCGGTGTACCATTACCTGGTTGCCAAGGCTTATCTGGAGGCGATCGCGCTGATGGAGCGGGTAGCCCGGGAGTGGTTCGTGCGCGGACGGGTCGAGACACTGTTGGACTGGGCAAATGAGCTTCCTGAACCGGTCAAGTCTCAGGCGCCTCGATTGCTGTTGTACCAGGGCAAGGTGCTCACCGATCGATATGATTTTGATGCTGCCCGTCAGGCGCTAGCTTATGCTGAAGTTGGCTTCGGTGATGCAAAGAGGCATGTTGACGATCTGGCCGCCATTCACAATCAGCGTGCGCTTCTGGGACTGTTTGAAGGTCGATATGAGGATACGATCACTGAGGCGCAAATGGCGCTGGGGATGTTGGGCGAGGATGAGGCGATGGAGCGGGCGAATGCCCAACGTTGTATTGGGAGAGCCTATGTTCGGCTTGGGCGCTTGGATGAGGGGGTTGTTGCACTGCGTAGGGTGCTGGAGTTGTACCGACAGATTGGTAGCCCTTACAATGTGGTCAACTCTTTGCAGGATCTCGGCATTGCACTTATCGATCAAGGGAGTCTTGACGAGGCGGCTGTCCATTTGAGTGAGGCTTTAGCTATCGCGCGGCGTTTAGGTGCCTCAACTCCACTCGCGTTGACGCTTAATAATCTTGGCTGGCTTCATCATTTGCGTGGGAAGCATCGCGAGGCATTAATGCTGTATGAGGAGGGCTTGACGGTGGCCCGACGTGGGGGCGATCTGCGGGTACAGGCTTTTATTACTGTTGGAATGGCCGATCTCTACCGTGATTTGGGGGTCTATGAGCGTGCAGCTCCTCTCTATAACGCAGGCTGGCGATTGGCTGAGGAGACCGAATCTAGTCTCGCGATTTATGTCTTATTGGCCCAGGCAGATATGCTGCGCTGGCAGGAAGATCCGAAACAGTCCCTCGATGTGGTGCAAAAGGCTCGTCAGTTGGCTGAAGAGACGGGATTGGATTTCGAGTTACAGGGTCTGTTACCTGTGACTGAGGGGATTGCATTGGCCGAAAGTGGGGAGTTTGCAGCAGGCCTACGCGTGCTTTCCGATGGTATCACCTTTTTAGAGCTTCGTCAGGCGAAACGTGAGCTAGGGCGCGCTCATTTTCTGCGAGCCAAGGCTCACTTGTTGGCGGGGGATAAGCGACAGGCTGTCACTGCGTTGCGCCAGGCGATGGATGTGGCAGAAGAGATTGGTACGTGTCAGTTTGCAGTTGCGGAAGGGCGATACGCCACTGCTCTCCTAAACCTGGGTGTCGACGAAAACGTGGCCGTTTGTCAGGACATTCTCGACAAGGCGGAGGCCGTACTATCTGTCGGGTATCAGCAGTTGCGATTTGGCGCGGAAGACAAGGAGGGAGCAGCACCTTATTTGAAGGTCTATGCTTTTGGGGAGGGACGGGTTGTTCGAGATGGGCATGCGCTCTCGTCGTCTGACTGGCAGGCGGCGATGGCCAAGGAGTTGTTTTTCTACATTCTTTTGCACGGACCGTTGGAACGGGATGCTATTGGGGTGATATTCTGGCCGGAGTTGTCTGCGAAAAAGATGACAAACAGCTTCCATACTACACTTCACCGAATGCGCCAAGCTGTAGGTTCTCAGGTTGTGATTGCGGAAGGGGGCTATTATCGTTTGGGGGACATAAGCTATTGGTTCGATGTTGAGGAGTTTGAGGCGTTGGTTACCCGAGCGCGCCTTTTGTCGCCCCACGACTGGCAGACCGAGGATCTATGGCAGCGCGCGTTGGTGCTCTATCGAGGCGACTTTTTGCCCGAGGTCGAGCGGACCTGGTGTGTGCCCAGGCGCGAGGCGCTGCGGGAGATGTATATTGAGGCGTTGGTCGGGATGGGAAGGTGTCACGAGGCACGGCGAGCGTTTGAGAGGGCGGTCGAGTGGTACAGGCAGGCTTTGGCGGTAGATGAGTTGCGTGAGGACGTTCACCGACGGATCATGCATTGTTACGCGGAGGCAGGGCAGCGTACCAAAGCCCTGGCTCAGTATCGCCGCTGTCAGGAATTGCTGAGAGACGAGTTGGGCCTGGAACCTTCAGCGGAGACGAGGCAACTCTGTAAACAAATCTCTCAGATGGAATCGAGTTGATTTGGATTTTGCTTATCTTGGTTTTCCTCGATTTGTAGAGGTTGCTTTTGAGCAACCTCTATTTTTGTTAAGAGCATTGTTGATAGGCTGATGATATTCTGTACTTGTAACTTGAACAAGGAGGAAAAAATGAATAAGCGTAGCAAATTGATACTGGTGTCGGTGTTTGTGGCAATACTTGTGACCTTGGCATCTAGCACTGCACTCCCTAGCTGGGTGATATCGACGATTGATGCCTCCCCGGGTGGAATGAATATGATAGCCAGTCCAGGGGCTGGTAGCGGCAGCGCTGGCTAGCTGTAACAAGAGAGGGTAAAACATGCCTACACGCCGAATCGACGAGCTGGTCTGGGCGGCGCTCACCGATCCCACCTTCCGCGACCAGGTGCTCAATGGGCATCGACGCGAGATCGTGGACGCTCTCTGTCTGCCGGAAGCAGAACGACAGGCTGTGCTTTCAGTCAAGGCCGATACGCTGGAAGCCTTTGCTGGCGCGTTGTGTCATCCGAGGATCGCCACGCACTAGACCTGTGTCGTAGTGAAAGATCGTTCTATCAAAACCCGCACGTGTGCAGAGGTTTGTTTGTGCGCCCTGTGCGTGGCGGCTTTTGATGTCCTATCAGGACACGCTTTGACATATAGCATATCAAGCAGTATTGTCGAATCTGATGGGCCCGATTGTGCAGAGTGGATGGCAATGAAGCGGATGACAATGGATTCGCTTACTGAGGCCTTGTTTTCTCTGGACGAGCCTTGGCGAGGTCGCTTCTTGAGATTGGTGGCCACCCGTGTGAAGGTGCGGGTTGAGGAGAGACAGCAGCCGACGCCTGAGGAGGTATCGGCCTGGTTTGAGGCGGATCCTTACCTTCGTCGTAGGGTATCGATGCTGTTGTACATTTGGCAAGGATCACAGCGTCGATCTGCCGGATTAAAAAGCACCTTCCCCGGTGAGCACGGTGGGAATTGTCCGCAGTAGGATTTTGCAGTCGAGCCACAACGACCAGTTTTCGATATAGTAAAGGTCGAGCAGCACCGTTTCATCAAAACTAAGCAGGCTGCGGCCGCTGACTTGCCACATCCCAGTCATACCTGGAGGTACTTGGAGCCGCTTCTTGTGCCATTCTAGATAACGCTCGGCTTCCTCCGGGACGTTTGGGCGTGGGCCTACCAGGCTCATCTCACCGCGCAGGACGTTAAAAACCTGGGGTAGCTCGTCCAAACTCCAGCGGCGCAGAAAGCGCCCCATGCGCGTCGTTCGAGGGTCTTCGCGGATTTTGAAGGTGACGCCATCGATCTCGTCCAACTCGCGCAGGGTTTCCTGTTCCTCCTCTGCTCCCTGGCGCATCGACCGAAATTTGTACATCTGGAACAGCTCGCCATCCAGCCCTACGCGATTTTGGCGAAAGATGACCGGGCCGGGCGAGTCGAGCTTGATTGCCAATACAATCAAGCCTGTCAACGGCGCCGTCGCCAGCATAAGTGCCGTCGCTCCCACGATGTCCACGGTTCGCTTGATCAGCAGTGCGCTTTGACTGAAGCCCACCTCTCGCACGCCGATCAGCGGTATCCCGCCTAGGTCATCTACGTCTACCTGGCTGAGGCTCATCTGGAAGAGGTCAGGCACGATGCGGGCGCGTACCTGCTGCCGTTCACATTCGTGGACGATACGCATGGTCTTGCGGTGGGACATCCACGGCAGCGTGATGATGACCTCGTCGACTGTCTCTTCCTCGATCAAGTGAGGAAGATTGTCGACAGAGCCCAATGCCTTGAAACGCCCTATGTGGGTCTGTTTTTCGGGGTTGTCGTCCACAAAACCGACGATGTGGAAACCCAGTTCGGGGTGTGCTACCACGGTGCGCATGACCGTGCGCCCGGCCTCCCCGGCGCCGACGATGACGATGCGAGAAATACCGATGCCCCGCGCGCGCAGCAGGCCCTCGACCCACAGTTGCACCAGCCGCGCCAGACTCAACAGCAGGGTGACGATTATGCCTGTCTGAAGGAAAAGGGCCCGCGAATACCCAAGGGGCCCAAAGATGCCGATAAAGAAAGTGGTGGCGAATAGGATCACGACCGACTTGGCCGCGGCGTTGATGATGTGGGACACGTGATCCAACCACCGCTGCCCGCGCCAGCGCCGATAGACGCCATCCAGCTGAAACGTCGCCAGCATCAACACGGTGAACAGAAAGCTGAAGGGGATGTACGCTGTGATTGGATGATAGTAGCTGACGTCGCGGAGCCATTGCAGCTCGTAGCGCACCCAATGCGACAGCACCATACTGGCGTTGATCAGCACGATGTCAAGGGCGATGACCCACCGAGGAGCTCGATCGCGTGCTTTCACGTTCAATCTCCTTTTTCCAGCGCGCGTCGATAGACACACGCCGTTTCTTGCGCTGTGCGCATCCAGGTGAATTGGTGAGCGCGACCCAAGCCCCGTTCTTGCAGTTCAGATCGCAGGGACTCATCCTTCAGCAGCCGATCCAGGTACGTTGCCATCTCTTCTACATTTTGGGGATTTGCCAGCAGGGCTGCGTCCCCCGCCGTCTCGGGCAGTGGCGGTGCGTTCGAAGCCATCACTGCCGTGCCGCAGGCCTGCGCTTCCAGGATTGGCATTCCCCACCCTTCGTATAGTGAGGGGTAGGCGAACACCGTGGCAGCGTTGTACCACCAGGAAAGATCCTCGTTTGGAACATACCCCTTAAAAACTACCGCCTCGTTCAATCCCAAGGTCTCTACTTTGGCGAACACATCATCGTAAAGCCATCCCTTTCCTCCGACCAACACCAGCTTGCTTTCCCCATCATATATACGCGCGAATGCCTCCACCAGACGGGCGTGGTTCTTGCGCGGCTCCAGCGTGCCGACGCATAGCACAAACCGCTCCGGCAATTCCTGTTTCTGGCGAAAAGCGTCCACTTGGTCCTGGGGCAGTGGGCGAAAGATAGGATCTACACCGTGGTAGATCACGTCGATCCGCTCCACCGGCACGCCGAGTAGTTTCGCGCTCTCTGCAGCGGTGTGGGCAGAGACGGCGATCAGTCGCCGGGCGCGCCGCGCCGAAAGCCGCGTCATCACCGTTAGATAGAGCCGGTTGGCTGGCCGGAACAGGTGCGGCAGGCGGATGAAGCTCAGGTCGTGGATGGTGATGACCGTCGGGCATGTACAAAACAAAGGCGCAATAAAGACGGGCCCATGCACGAGATCCGCGTTGATCCGGTGCAGTGTCCACGGTTGCCCCAATTGTTCCCACAATATCCTTGCAGGGACCCGGCCCGTGGGCCAGCGAGATCGACGTGAAGAAAGGGATATGTCGGGAGGAAGCCCGCCTTCGCCCGCCAGCACGGTGTAGTGTAGATCGTCGGTTTGTTTGAGATGGCGCAATAGTTGGTAGATATAGTGATGCACTCCGGCGCTGCGGTATCCTGGCTGGCTCGATAGGAGGTGTGCGTTGATGGCGACGTGAACGTTTCCCCGTGAGGTGCCCGTCATGGCGGGGATTATATCATATTGCGCTAACACGGCCAATTGGGAAAAAGTGTGTGTGAATGGTGTTTGGGGTGCAAATTCTGACCCGTCGGTACCGCCGTAGAGGACTCGTATGCCGATAGTAGCTTCGCCGCGGGCCGGGAGCGCGCTGGTATGCTTGACGAGTTCACTTCTTGCCTGTAGAATGCTTGGCGATGAAGCAAACACCGCTGATCACCCTCACGACCGACTTTGGCACCGCCGATGGCTACGTCGGGACGATGAAGGGTGTCATCTTGGGCATTGTTCCCAAAACCCATCTGGTGGATCTTTCCCACGAGGTCGCGCCGCAGAACGTCCGCCAGGCCGCTTTTGTGCTCTTGGCAGCGTATCCATTCTTCCCGGCGCACACAGTCCACCTCGTCGTGGTGGACCCCGGCGTGGGAAGTGCGAGACGGGCCATTGCCCTGCGCACGCCGGCGGGCGCGTTCGTCGGCCCGGATAACGGCGTCTTTAGCTACGTGATGGCCTGCGAGCCGGCGGAGGCCCTAGTGGCACTCACCGAGCCTCGCTACCATTTGCCCTGCGTCAGTCACACGTTTCACGGCCGCGACGTCTTTGCCCCTGCTGCCGCGCATTTGGCGGCCGGGGTGCACATCGTCGATCTCGGGCCTGCTGTATCTGACCCGGTCACACTTCCCCTTCCACGGCTGGAGGTTGCCGCCACAGGTGTTGTCGGTCAAGTGCTGCACGTCGATCATTTCGGTAACGTCATCACCAGCATTGGCCGACTCCTGTGGGGTGACGACGAGCTTTTGCTGGAGCCAGCTTTTGGGAAGGCGAGAGGCAGGGTGCAAGATGCAAAATGCAGGATTGTGGCAGTCAACGCGAGAGTGGAGGTGGCGGGGCAGGAGATTGTGGGTGTGCGGCGGGCTTATGCGCAGGTCGAGCCCGGCGAGATGCTGGTTTTGATAGGCAGCAGCGGATACTTGGAGATCGCGGTGCGCGAAGGGAGCGCCGCCCGCGCGCTGGGAGTGCGTCCCGGCGACGAGGTGGTGTTGAGGTTCTAGAAACGGAGTGTCGAACATGGCGGAATTCGTGATCGAAGGTGGTGTTCCTCTTTTGGGTACTGTGACGCCCAGCGGGAACAAGAACGCGGCGTTTCCCTTGATGGCGGCATGTCTGTTGACGGACGAACCGATCACGCTCCACAACATGCCCAACATCGGCGATGTGGAGACGATGGGGGAGCTCTTGACCTCGGTGGGTGTCTCTGTGGAGCGGCTCGATGCTCACAGTTGGCGTCTACAGGCCCGGGAGGTGCGTACGTCCGCGTTGCCGCCCCGGCTTTTTGGGCGCATTCGTGGCTCTGTAACCCTTGCCGGACCGATGCTGGCTCGGATGGGCACGGTGCGTCTGCCTCGACCCGGCGGCGACATGATCGGGCGGCGGCGGATGGATACCCACTTTATGGCCATGGAGGCGTTGGGGGCAGAGATGGATGTCGATGGCGCCTTTTGCTTGCGCGGCCGGCGGCTGCATGGGGCCGACATTCTGCTGGACGAGGCTAGCGTCACGGCTACAGAGAACACCATCATGGCGGCGGTGCTTGCCAGCGGGACGACGATCATGCGCAACGCGGCCTGCGAGCCACACGTGCAGGATTTGTGCTGGTTGTTGGGTCAAATGGGAGCACAGATCGAGGGGATTGGCTCCAACACCCTCACGATCCAGGGCGTGGAAAAGCTGGGAGGAGGAGAGTACACGATCAGCCCTGATTATATGGAGGTGGGAAGCTACATCGCCCTGGCCGCGGTGACCGGTGGTGAATTGCTGATCAAGGACGCCGCGCCGGAGCATCTGCGCATGGT
>CAZKDJ010000104.1:0-14418 GCA_964551295.1 uncultured Anaerolineales bacterium
TTGAGTGGATCTGTGACGACCCAGAGATTGCAGCATTCGAATATCGCTACGATCCTCGCGTTTGCTGGCTCGAGGATCGATACTACGTAACGTGGTGCAACGGCTATCACGGTCCCACCATCGGCGTCGGGTACACGTACGACTTTGAAAAGTTCTACCAGCTGGAGAATGCCTTCTTGCCGCATAACCGGAACGGCGTCCTGTTCCCCAGAAAGATCAACGGCAAATTCGCCATGTACAGCCGGCCAAGCGATACAGGGCATACGCCGTTCGGCGACATTTTCTGCAGTGAGAGTCCCGACATGTGTCATTGGGGATGTCATCGCCACGTGATGAGCCCCAAGGGATGGACCTGGCAAAGCACCAAAGTGGGTGCCGGTCCAACGCCGATTGAAACGATCGAGGGATGGCTGGTGATCTATCACGGGGTCCTGACGTCGTGTAATGGGTTCGTCTACAGCATGGGAACTGCCTTGATGGATATCGACGAGCCCTGGAAGGTCGTGTATCGGTCGGCTCCGTATCTGCTGTCTCCCCAAAAACTGTACGAATGTGTGGGAGACGTACCTAATGTCGCGTTTCCGTGTGCTGCACTGGTCGATGCGCCCACCGGTCGCATGGCAATCTACTATGGGGGTGCCGATACGGTCACCTGTCTTGCTTTCGCGCAGGTGGATGAACTCATCGAGTACGTGAAGTCAAATTCTGAGGTGTGACGCGCGGCGTCGGTTGCCAAACTCGGGTTTGGCGCTAAATAAAAGACAGAGATCACTCTGTTGGTTAGACTCCGTGATCTCTGTCCCAGGCCTTGAAAATGCTTCGACCATGTGTCATGGTCGTTCGCACTTTCGCCTTTTGGTATTTTAGCACAAGACGGCGAAAGTGTGAATAACGACGATATCACTCTATTTGGCTGACTGTTAGCCTTTGTGCAATGGGCTCTTTGGTGAATGTGTTGGCGGCACAGTTTTCTTAGCAAGTGTGTCATAGGAGAGAGGGGGTGGTAGGCAGAAAAAGATTCGCGAGGCTTTCGCACGGAGTGTTGAATGTACCTGAATGATACCTAATTCAATAAGGAGGAAATTGAAAAATGGCTAGCAAGAAATTGAGTAGGCGTGATTTTCTGCGCCTGGGTGCTCTCACCGCCGCAGGGGCTGCTCTGGCTGGATGTTGCCCGACGGAGCCGACGACGGTGGAAAAAGAGGTCGTGGTTACGCAGGTTGTCGAGAAGGAAGGGGAGACGGTAGTCGTAACCGTCATGTCGGAGGCACCTGTAACGGAAGTGGGGCCCGAGGGCCCGGTCGATATCTTTATGTCCACCTGGACCAACACCCCCGAGGAATTCGAGACCAACATGGTGATCATCGACAAGTTCATGGAGCTCAACCCAGACGTCAACGTTAACGTGATCTACTCGACTTGGGATGAGTATCCGGCCAAGGTACAGACGCTGGCCGCCGGTGGCAATGCCCCTGATGTGATGTGGGTCATAACCCAGGACGTCGGCGACTGGGCTTGCCGGAGCTTTCTCGTGAACCTGGAGCCCTACATCGATGCCACCGACGTGAACCTGGACGATTACCTGGGTGGCGCAGTCGAGATGTGCTCCTACGACGGCACCGTCTGGACGCTGCCGCGCGACGTCGCCAGCCGCAGTCTCTGGTACAACAAGGACATGTTCGATGCCGCTGGTCTGGACTATCCCACGATGGATACGACGCTTATGGATCTACGCGAGCAAGGCCTTGAGTTGTCCGATCCTGCCAACAACATCCTCATGATCTGGAACTATAACTGGGAGCTGCGCGCTTTCCTCAATTCCAGTGGCGGGCAGTTCATGAATGACGGTGGCACCCAGTTCATCATGGATCAGCCCGTTCTGGACATGTTGAACTGGTACCAGGCGATAATCTGGGAGGATCACATTGCACCGCAGCCTGGCGATCTGGAGGGTATCGGCGATCCCTTCAACTCCCAGAACTGTGCGACCGCCCTGCGTGGCGCCTGGATGTTCTCCTACTACATGGAGAACGCCGAGTTCCCCTACGCCGTCACCGCCATGCCCAAGGGTCTCAGCGGTGAGCGTGCGATCGACGTCTATGGGCTGCCCACCGGCATCTCCAGCGCCAGTCAGTATCCGGATCAGGCCTGGGCGCTGGTCAGGTTCTTGACCTACGACGTCATCGCTCAGACGATGCAGGCCGAGCTGGGTATCGCTCAACCGGCCATCAAGGCTCAGGAGGCCTGGGATGCTTGGTTCGCCTCGCCCGCCACCCCTGAGGGAGCCCAGGACTTTGTGGACTCTTACGCAGACGGGGCGCCGCAGTTGCCATTCGTACCCGGCACCCGCGAGGCTTGGAGTGGCGTCGTTGAGGTGGCCATCAACTCGGTCCTGAACGACGAAGGATCGGCGGAGGAGCTAATCCCGCCGGCCGTGGAAGAGGCCAACGAGATTTTGGCCGCAGGCGCAGAAGCCTGTGAGCGGCTAAAGGAGCGCTAGACGGACCTGGTGTGAACCGAGGAGAGGGCGGGTTTCCTGCCCTCTCCTCCCTAGAATCTGTGGGAGTTGAGACAATGTTTACTGCAGGGTCGAAGAAGCGGTTTGATAAGGGGTTCTGGCGCGGCAAGTTGGCGCGACGAGAGGCTCTCTCCGCGTATGCATTCGTTTCTCCCTGGGTGGTTGGCTTTTTGCTGTTTACCATCGGGCCGATGGTCTATTCTCTGTACATTAGCCTTACCCAGTGGGACATCATGACCGAGCCCTATTTCGTAGGCCTGGAGAACTATTCAAGGCTGTTCTCCATCGATTTGGATTGGGAAGCTTGGAATGAGCCTGCACCTGAGGGAGAGACACGCACTTTCTCGGATCGATGGAAGGCGCTTTGGCAACCCGACGATAATCAATACTGGCTTTCGATGTGGAACACTCTCTACTATACTTTGCTCAGCGTGCCGCTGGGGTTTATCATTTCCCTTGCCTTTGCACTGCTGCTCAATCAAAAGGTGAGGGGGTTGCCAACTTATCGTGCCATCTTTACCCTGCCCACCATATTGCCGCTGGTGGCCAGCACATTGGTTTTTGTGTGGCTGCTCAACCCCAACTTTGGCCTGGTCAACGCCGTAATCCAAGGCCTGGGCGGGCCAAAGGTACGGTTCCTCAGCGACGCCGCGTGGGCCAAACCATCGGTGATTTTGATCACCCTGTGGACTGGCGTGGGCAACGGCATGATCATCTTTTTGGCCGGCTTGCAAGGGATACCCGAGGAACTCTACGATTCTGCCGCTATCGACGGTGCCGGCGCATGGGCCCGCTTCCGCCACGTCACGACCCCCATGCTGTCGCCGATCATTTTCTTCCAGCTTACCATGGGCATCATTGGCTCCTTCCAGGTCTTTCAACAGGCCTACGTCATCGGTCAGGCTGGGGGCAGCAGTTCCAGCATCGGCGGGCCGGCGAATTCGCTACTCTTCTATGTGTTGCTGCTGTATCAGCGCGCCTTTCGGTGGAGCCAAATGGGACTTGCCTCTGCGATGGCTTGGGTTCTTTTCATTATCATTGTGGTTGTCACTGTGGTCCAGTTCAGGGTTTTGGGCTCGCGGGTCTATTACGCAGCCGAAGACTGAGAGGAGAGCAAAAATGGCTAGTGTAACGATTCCCAAAAGTCGAGAGGATGCGTTGTCCGAGAGCCGGGAGAACACGATAGCTCGCTTCAAGCGTCAGGCCGGGCGTACTGTGCTTTACATCGTCATACTTTCCGCCTGCTTTGTGTTCCTCGTCCCCCTGTTCTGGATGATTTCCACGTCCTTCAAGACGGAGAATCAGGTGTTTGTCATGCCACCGGAGTGGATCCCTAATCCCTGGCATCCCGAGAACTATGTGCGTGCCTTCACCTTGGTTCCCCTAGCTCGTTACATGTTGAACACGTTCATTATTGTGCTGTTCAACACGCCCGGATCGTTGCTTTCGGCCTCTTTGATCGCCTATGGGCTATCCCGTTTCCGGGCGCCGGGCCTTAACGTGATATTCAGCCTAATCATTGCTACTATGCTTCTCCCTGGGCAGGTGACCATGATCCCGATATACATCATGTGGGCCAAATTCCCTCAGTGGCTGGGCATAACGAATCTGATTCGAACGTTCGTCGACACATATGTGCCATTGACGCTGCCGGCCTGGTTTGGTGGTGCGTGGAACATCTTTTTCCTGCGTCAGTATTTCAAGACGATCCCCAATGAGTTCGAGGAAGCAGCGATCCTGGAGGGCGCGTCTCGTCTACGTATCTTTTTCACGATCATGATGCCTCTCTCGACACCAGTGCTGGCCAGCCTGGCCATCTTTAGCTTTCGCTATATCTGGAACGACTTTATGGGGCCCCTGATCTATCTGACCACGCCGGACAAGTTTACCGTGACGCTCGGGCTGCAGTTCTTCCAGGCCCATCACCTGACAGAGTGGGGGCCACTCATGGCTGCCTCTACTGTGGCGGTGTCGCCCTTGGTGACCGCTTTCTTTGTTGCGCAAAAGTATTTCATACAGGGCTTGTCGACGACCAGCGGCATAAAGGGTTAGACCTGCATCATTAATCGTTGCCTGTAAACAATGGGTGCTCGCTACCTTGTCAAGTTGAAGGTTGTCCATTATACTGTTTACAAAGAATGCCGGGCTTTCGCGCCCGGCATTTGGCCCGTGGATCTGCGGATCGAGGAGCGGGTTGCACTCACTGGTCACGCTGTGAAACGGGATGGACTCCCACACTTGGCATTCAGCGGTGTGGGAGTCTCTTGCTGTTTAGGCAAGCACCTTATGACTCGCAGCAATTGCTAATTCGCTTGGCGACCAAGAGATCCTCATCCTCGAAGGAGGAATTCTCATGAGCAAACGAGCCTACTCACTACTGATGGCGATGGCGGCCTTGATGATCTGCAGCACGCTGCTGGCCTGCTGTCCGAGTGTCACTCCGCCGGTAGCGGCGCCATCCCTGGCTCCCACATCCAAAAGCTCTCCCCAGATTCACGCGGTAACAGCGGTGACTAATGGTGTGAAGAAGTACGAGCGATTTGAGGCTACCGTCGATCTGGCGGCCACCTACACAAATCCCTACGATCAGGCCGAGGTGACGTTGGAGGCCACGTTCATCGCGCCGTCAGGGGAGACGATGACCGTGTCGGGGTTCTGGGATGGCGAGGAGACCTGGCGAGTGCGCTTTGGTCCTTGGGAGGAAGGCGAATGGCGCTACGCAGTGCGCCTGCAAGACACCCTCGGCCGGGTCGAGGCGGAGGGCGGCTCCTTCGACGTGGCCCCTTCGAATCATCACGGCTGGCTCCAGGTGGCCAGTTGGATCGATCCGGCGTACAGTCCCCGTTACCTGGCGCACCACGATGGCACACCTTTCTATGGCGTGGGCCACTGCGATGCGTGGACGATCTTTCGATACGATCCTACCTATGGCCTGAATCCCGATACGGGCATTCTCCTCTTCGACCTCATGCGCGAACACGGGGAAAATGTCGTCGTCTACTGGCCACACGAGATCAACCTTTTCTTCCCATCCTACGATGACTATTCCTGGATGGACATGGCGGCGATCGATACAGTCTTTGCAGAGGCGGAGCAGAGGGACATCTACATCATGTACACGATCTGGGACCACGCCCTCCTGCGGGACGAGACGCATCCCTGGGGAGGGAGCAAGTGGTATCTCAATGGATTCAGCAAGCTGACCCCCGATATCGAAGGCTTTTTCACGGACGTAGAAGCCTGGCGCTGGCAGGAAAACTTTTATCGTTATCTCATCGCGCGCTGGGGGTACAGCCAGTCGGTGGTCTGGCAGACCGTCTCCGAAATTGACGGCACCAACGCCTACGAACACACCGACGAGTGGCATGCCAGGGTCAATCGATATTTTGCCGATAATGACCCTTACCGCCATCCTGTCACCGCGTCCATGGCTAGCGACCGGTGGTGGCCGGCGGGCAACGCCGCCATGGACCTGCCTCAGATGCATTCCTACGACGCGCGCTTTGACGTCGATGACAATACCGATCGCATCATCGAGTGGACCAAGCGCATGTGGGTAGATCAGACCAAACCGAACTTTATCGGCGAGTTTGGCGCGCAGGGGCAAGCGGCTTATCCCGAGATGCTGCACGATGCTATCTGGGGAGCGCTGACCTCTGGGGCGGCAATCACGCCCATGAAGTGGCACGACACTGGTCAGTGGGGTCGGATGACGGACGTCAACTTTGACCAGATGGCAACCTTCTCAACATTTGTGTCCGATATCCCTTTTCACACGTTAAGCCTCGAACTGGCCGGGGTGGAGGCTGGCGACTCACATCTCAGGGTCGAGGCTCTCGTGGGCGACTGCTTTGCGCTGTTCTGGGTGATGGATCCAGAGCGGGGTCGTAGACAGGGCGATGTAGTGACCCTCCAGGGTCTCGCTGACGGCGAGTACGTCGTGCGCCCCTTCGATACCTGGCAGGGTACGTACCTGCCGACGAGCGAGATCAGCGTCCAGGGTGGCTCTGCGACCATCTCTTTGCCGGATTACGAGCGGGACATCGCCCTGAGGGTAGAAGAGAAGTAGGTGGAGAAGGAGGTCGCTATTTACAATATAACGAATCAAGTCAACGGATAATAGTCTCTGAGCAGCTATACTGAAGGAGGAAATAACCATGAGGTTGCTAAAAAAAGATGACAGTAGAGTGCTTGCCTTGTACGGAGCCGCGACGCTGGGTCTGCTCGCCTTGGTCGTTATCGTCATCGGACTCGGCGTACTCCCAGTTGCCCGGGCGGCGAGCGATACGTTGTACACCTTCGAAACTGGTGTGGAGGGATGGCAGCCCTGCACGGCGTCGAGTTGTGCTAGCGACAGCAGTGCCGTCACCGTGACGCAGTCCCTGTCGCATACGACAGAGGGCAGCTATTCCCTACGCCTGGACTTTGACCAAGATACGTCAACCCACACGAATGCCATTTTGTATCATCTCAATATCTTGGGGGAATGTAGGTCGGATTGGCAATCCGACTTACTCTTGCCCCTACTTTTTGAGAAGATACGCCATTTTCTTTGTGCAGGACAGCGGCGGGATGGACTTTTCCTCGGGGCTTTCCGTGACGCTCGATCTGTGGAAGTCGGGGGAGCCGGGGAGCGTCGCCGTTGCTCTATCGACTGGATCCTCGTGGGAGTGGTATGAATCCATGCCCCAGACGCTGTCGGATGGCGCCAATCACGTCGAGTTCGACCTGACGGGCAGCGATTGGAAAAGTGCGTCCTCGAATTGGAACTATACGACGACTGTGGCAGGTCTAAACAATATTCAGCAGTTTGCCGTACTGTTGTTTCCCTCGAGTGATGGCGCGGGCGAGGCTTATTTAGATAACGTGCAGTTGTTCACCAGAGGAGGTGACTGGACCGAGAACGGAAGCCACGGCGACTTTGATGCGTACATCCAACTGCCCAACATCGACTATGGCACGTATCACCTCTATCCAGACCATTGGGGGAAGACGGTCGACTGGGGCACCTCTTGGATCACGCGGTACATCGAGGCCGGCACCTTTGTGAGCGGTACAGCGGTGATCACAAAACCCGTTGTCCTCGAAGAGTTTGGTTGGCAGGATCAGGGCACGCGGGCGGACGTGTACGAAACGTGGCTGACGACCGTGTACACGAACAGCGGCGGGGGCGACAATTTCTGGATGCTGGCAGGCCTGGAGGAGAGGAGCGAGCGCCTGTACTCCTTCGAGAGCGGGACGGAGGACTGGCAGCCCAACGTGGGGGATGGCGGTGCGGTCACGGCGACCCAGGCCTTGACCCACGCCACGATGTACTCTGCATCCCTGCGTTTGGAGTTTGAGCACATCAGCACCACGGAAAAGTCGGTGTTCTCCGTCGGAGGCCCCTGGGATTTTTCCACGTATGACAAGCTGACTTTCGATATGTGGAAGATGGGTGAGCCTGTGCAGGTGGCTGTTGCTCTGAAGACGGGTGGCTCTTGGGAGCGGCAGGAGTCGCTGCCGCAGGCGCTGGCCGATGGCGGTAACCACGTCGAGATCGACCTGGCGAGCAGCCCCTGGAAGAGCGCGGCCTCGGGTTGGAGCTATACGGGGACCTTGACCAACACCGCCACTGTTCAGGAGTTGCTGATTCTTCTGTATCCGACAGGAGAATGGGAGGGGCAGGGCGAAGCCTACCTGGACAACATCGCCCTGTTCAGTAACGATAGTTACTATCCCGACTATGGTGGCTTTACGATCTATGTGACCAGCAGTATAACGCCCACCATCCCCGCGCACGTCACCCAGATGGATGCATTACGGGAGTTTTTGTGCTACATGCCTCTGATAAAGCGGGACTCGGCAATGGACTTGCGCGACTCGCGAGATTCGCGTAGAGTTTCAGCACTTGCTTTTCTCGGCGCTGTCTGTGGCATCTGCGCTGTCCCCGTTTTCCGGGCTGGATGGCGCGTTGGTGAAGATAGCAAGGCCAAAGATACGTCGTAATGATGCTGTGCTTCTCTGCCCCAGTCTGCCAAGGATGGGTGGACACGGTGTTTAGAGCAAAGCGACACAGAGCAAATGGCGAGCTGCTGCGACAGGAGCGATGCTAAAAGTCGCAGTGTAGGACAAGCGCCGGCCTGGAGATAGCCTCCAGTCCGGTGCCTTCTGTCCGGGCGGCTTTAGGGTTTGTCGAGGAATAACTTGCTGCGCCACGCCGTCTCGGTAGACGATTATCGTTATGGAGCGCGTCCCGTGCAATTATGGATGGACATAACCCTGATTGGCATTGGGTTGACATCATGGTATAGTTGTGAAAACTTCAGCAACGTGGGAGGAACAGACTCATGAAAAATTATCGCAAAGAACTGTGGTTCAACGTCCCCACACGCAGGGCATTTCTGAACATCACCTCTGAGGTGGAGACCTGTTTGCGTGAGAGCACCGTCCGAGAAGGGCTTTGTTTGGTAAATGCGATGCACATCACCGCCAGCGTCTTTATAAACGACGACGAAAGCGGGCTTCATCAGGATTATGAGGATTGGCTAGAAGGATTAGCTCCTCACGAGCCAATAAGTCGCTATCGTCACAACAGGACTGGAGAGGACAATGGTGACGCCCACCTGAAGCGGCAGGTCATGGGCCGTGAGGTAGTGGTAGCAATCACGGGCGGTCGCTTGGATTTTGGTCCGTGGGAACAGATTTTTTATGGCGAGTTCGACGGTCGGCGGCGGAAGCGCGTCCTGGTAAAGATTATCGGTGAATAGCCGCTTGGCCCACCTGATTGCCAAAACCACATTTGACCGGGAGACCATCGCTGCCGACGGCCGGGACGTGGTGCACCTTACAGTGCGTGTCCTGGACGCGGCGGGCAACCTCGCGCCGATAGCGGACGACTTGGTCGCCTTCGATGTCGAGGGGGAAGGGCGCATCATCGGCGTGGACAACGGAGACCCGGCCAGCCACGAGCCTTTCCAGGCCAACTACCGCCGGGCCTTCAATGGCCTGTGCCTGGCCATCCTCCAGGCGACGACGACGCCCGGCGCGATTCAGGTTACAGCCGGCGCGCCCGGAATGGCAGCGGGAAGTGTCGTCGTCCAGACACACTAGGGGGGCAGGCCGATCTTGTCAAAAACGTTGTAGGTTGCCGCAGGCAAAGGCGCTACTGTGCGCTGCTTGTCGATAGCGCGCAGCGGACTTTTTCTGCCAACTGACGGTGTACCTCTGCCGAAACTTGCACACCAGCGGCGTCCATTGCCAGCAGCACACTTCCCGCGACCGGCGGGGCTTCTAGCGGTGAGAGGTGGGCGTGGGGTGCAGTCGCGCGTACCGTTTCGTCCAGCGCCTCCAGCAGCACTGGGTTATGGGTGCGGAAAAGCCCTCCGGCCAGGATGACGTCGAACGTTTCCCCTTGCATCCCCAGTTGCCGGATCACTGTCGTCGCCCTTTCACCCAACTCGCGTCCTCCACGCCAGGAAACTTCCACAGCAGAGGAATCTCCCCGACAGGCTTCCTCGGCTAGCGCTTGGATGATCTCTGCGATGTGTGCCTGGAGATTGTATCTTCCGCGGCTCAGTTGCTCTAGCAGGTCGCCGCTATCTCGCGTCTCGAACAGCTCCACCAGGCGCTCGGTCAACGATGTGTGTGGGGCGTGGCCGGTGTGGGCTCGCGCGACGGCTTGGATGCACGCCCCTGCTACTTCTGGTGCACTGCCCCAATCGTCAAACATCCAGCCTAATCCCAGCGTGCGGGCGGTCTTATCTCCACGGTTGCGTCCGGCGCAGATCGTTCCTGTCCCGGCGATGACGACGACGCCCCAAGGCGCACCGGCCCGCAGCGCCACGAAGGCATCGTTGACCAGGATCTGCGGCCCGCCCACGCCCATCCGCTCGATTACCGGGCGCAGTCGCTCCTCGTCGGATGGCCAGTCCAATCCTGCCAGGCCGTAAGCCGCTGCTGTCACGTCGGCCGGGGCGGCGCCCACGCATGCCAGCGCCTCTCGCGTTGCCTCGTGGAGTGCGCGGTATGTCCCGTCCAATCCCACGCCCTCCCAGTTGCCCGGTCCGGCATGCCCTAACCCTAATGCCGCGCCGCTCTCGTCGGCCAGCAGGGCGTGTGTTTTCGTACCCCCGGCGTCTATGCCCAAGAATAGCATCCCCGGACTAGATCTCCTCCCAATTCTGCCCCGCCTTGAGATCGACTTTGAGCGGGGCGTCGAGTTCGAAAGCGCTTTCCATTATCTGCCGCATTAACGTCTTGACGACGTCCGCCTCGTCGTCCGGCGCCTCGACGACCAGCTCGTCGTGGATCTGGAGGATCATGCGCGCCCGCAAGCCGTGCTCGTGGAGCGCTTGATGGAGATCGATCATGGCGATCTTGATGATGTCTGCGGCAGTGCCCTGGATGGGCGCATTGATCGCCATACGCTCCGCGGCCTGGCGCGTGTTGTGGGGTGCTTTGCTGCCGGGCAACAGCTCGGGGAAGTAGCGCCGCCTCCCTAACAGCGTCTCCACATATCCCTGGCGTGTGGCGCTGGCCTTGGTGAGATCGATGTACCGGCGCACCTTGGGGAAGCGCTCGAAATAGGCCTGGATAAAGTCCTCGGCCTTGGGCATAGTCAAGCCGGTCGCTTTGGCCAGGCCGTAGGCGGTCTGGCCGTAGGAGAGGCCAAAGTTGACCGCCTTGGCCACCCGCCGCTTGTCGGCGGTCACGTCCGCCAGGGGGACGTCCATAATGGCGGCGGCGGTGGTTGCGTGGATATCCTCGTCGCGGGCAAACGCCTCTAGCAGCCCTTCGTCGCCAGAGATGTGGGCCATTACCCGCAGTTCCACCTGCGAGTAATCGGCGCCGATCAACTGCCAGCCCGGTTCGGCGACAAAGGCGCGCCGTACCTGCCGCCCCAGCTCGGTGCGGATGGGGATGTTCTGCAGGTTGGGGTCGCTCGATGAAATGCGCCCGGTGACGGTGCCGGTCTGGTTGTAGGAGGTGTGCACCCGGCCGGTGTCCGGGTTGACCATTTCGGGCAGGGCGTCTACATAGGTAGACTTGAGCTTGGCCAGCTCGCGATACTCTAGGATGAGATCGATGACGGGATGCTGGTCGCGCAGTCGCTCCAGTATCTCCGCTGCCGTCGAGTAATGGCCTGTCTTGGTGCGGCGCACCCCTTGTGTGGGTAGCTCCAGCGTCTTGAAGAGCGCGTCAGAGAGCTGCTGGGTCGAGTTGACGTTGAAGGCATAGCCTACCGACTCCTGAATCTGATGCTCCAGTTCGCCTAGCTGTCCCGTCAGCTCCTCGGACATCTGTTCCAGGAACGCGACGTCGAGCCGCATGCCCGCCATCTCCATCGCCATCAGCACGGGGATCAGGGGCATCTCCACGTCGGTAAACAGCGACCATAGGTCCTTTTCCTCCAGCTCCGGCTTTAGGACGTCGACCAGGCGATGCGTCATGTCTACGTCGGCGCAGGCGTAGGGTGCCGCTTGGGCCACTGGCACCTGCTCCATCGTTAACTGGTCCTTACCCGTGCCAATGAGGTCGGTGATGGGCGTCATGCGTTGTTTCAGCCGCGCCCAGGCCAGGTTCTTGAGTCCCAAGTCCTTGGAGGCTGGGTTGACCAGCCACTCGGCGACCATCGTATCGAAAGCCAGACCCGCGACGGGCGTGCCCGCGCGCGCCAGCACGGCGACGTCGTATTTGAGGTTGTGGCCGTATTTGGGCAGCTCGGCATTCTGCAGCAGGGGAGCGAGCGCCTCGAGCACCATCTCCTGCGGCAGTTGTGGGTCACCGGACGGGCCGTTGACCGGTATGTACCAGCCGCGCTCGGCAGCGTCGGTGAGGGCGATGCCGACCAGTTTGGCCTGCATCGGGTCGGTGGAGGTGGTCTCGGTATCCAGCGTCAGGGCCGGGGCTTTTTCCAGGTCTGCGACGAGCTGGTGCAGGGCCTCCTCATCGGCGACGATTTGATAGTCGGCCAGTGAGGTTTCCTTGGGCGCTTCGGCGGGCTCTTCGCCGAACAGGCTGAGTTGGTGGGGGATCCCCGCCGGCTGGGAGGGCTCCGACTCGATCATGCGCTCGTACAGGGAGCGGAACTCGAGCTCGCGGAACAGGTTCATCACCGGTTCGCGATCGAAGGAGCGCACGCGGCAGGCGTCGAGATCGAGTTCCACCGGCGCGTCGCGCTTGATGGTTCCCAGGCGTCGGCTGAGAAAGGCCTTGTCCCGCTGGGTCTCCAATTTGCTGCGGAACCGTGACTGCACCTCTTCCAGATGCTCGTAGACGCCTTCCAGGTTGTCGTACTGCTGTAAAAGCTTGGTAGCGGTTTTTTCGCCGACGCCGCGCACGCCAGGGATGTTATCGGACGTATCACCCATCATGCCCTTGTAATCCGCCAACTGGGATGGGTCCAGTCTGTACTTTTGCCGCACGCCCTCCACGTCATAGATCACCGTGTCGGAAAAGCGCCAGCGGGAGGTAAGCACGCGGGTGTGCGCGTCTGCCAGTTGCAGGATATCTGTGTCGCCGGTGACGATGAGTGTGTCGACGCCCCGTTTGCCCGCTTGGCGGGCCAGCGTCCCCAGGAGGTCGTCGGCTTCGTACCCCTCCTGCTCGAAGACGGGGATGCCCATCGTCTCCACTACCTGGCGGATGCGATCCATCTGCACGCGCATCTCGTCGGGCATCTTGGCCCGGTGGGCCTTGTACTCGGCATACATCTCGTGGCGAAAGGTGAGCCCCTTGTCGAAGGTGACGGCGATGTGCGTGGGATCCTCGTCGCGCAGGACGTTGAGCAGCATCGAGGTAAAGCCATATACGGCGTTGGTCAGCTCGCCCCGTGAGGTCTTCATGTCCTCGGGCAGGGCGTGGAAGGCACGATAGGCCAGCGAGTGGCCGTCGATCAAGACCAGTTTTTTCTCTTGGGGCATGTAGCTCCTAAGCGCACGTGGCTGAATGGTGGGTTTGGCTATCAGGAGATCAGCAGGATTCGCAGCGTGTCTGCTGCCTCTTTGGTCCGGTGGCGGATCATGCCGAGCGGGACGTTGACCAGCAAGGCGACCGAGAGGATGATATCTTCGGCCACCGCCAATGAGTAGAACATGTGATTGCCACCCTCCGTGCTCTGCTCAAAGTGTGAGAGCTCCTGCTCCAGGATTTCAGCCACGCGAGCCGAGGTCCGCCAACTCTCGGCGACGGCCTGAGCTAGCCCGACGGCTCCCTCCGCTGAAATCCGCCCGGTGTGCGAGATCACTCTTCCTTTGCTGGTCAGGAGCACTGCTTCGGCGTTGAGTTCCTGGGCCAGTGTGTTCATTCCGTTGACTATCCCTGGCATGTGCTCGCGTGCCGACGACAGGACTTGGCTGCCTGCGGCGGGCCGAGGGGGCGGCGGGGATGGAGGAGGCGGTTCTTTGAGCTTGGCTTGTTCACTCTCTTTGCTCGTGGCTGCTTCTGGGGGCTCCGCTTTTGTCTCGACGGTCTTGACCTCGGTTACCGTGACAGATTGTGCCAGTGCGTCGGCGATGCGCCCCGGCAGCTCGGGGAGGAAGAAGGGTTTGGGCAGAATTCCCTGTATGTCCAGGTCGCTTGCTTCGGGCGGGAGTTCCTCGCCCTGTAGCGGGATCAGCATCAGGCGCAGATCGGCTTTCTGCCGCCGCATTTGTTGGGCAAGTGCGATCCCATTTGGGTTTTGCAAGCCCAGATCGATGATGGCCAGATCGAATGGGAAGGAGGACAGCG
The DNA here is from genome assembly GCA_964551295.1 of uncultured Anaerolineales bacterium. GTDB lineage: Bacteria > Chloroflexota > Anaerolineae > B4-G1 > B4-G1 > JAFGED01. The sequence goes on from CAZKDJ010000104.1 coordinate 14,231, forward strand.
TTTGCAGCGCGTCATCCCCATTGGTGGTCAGGGCGACGCGATACCCGCCGTCTTGTTCCAGGCTTTCTTTCAACAAGGTGGCAAAGCCTTCGCTGCTATCTACAACCAGGATGGAATTCTCATCGCTCATAAGCTGCTCCGCATTTAGGAAATTGGAAATCTGAACCTCGCCACATTCTACCGGGGAG
>CAZKDJ010000105.1:0-14339 GCA_964551295.1 uncultured Anaerolineales bacterium
AGTGTTGAAAAGAGGTAACACAGAACGAACCAACCCATTTGTTTGCGCCTCCGGTCGAAGTGTGCTACGATTGTACCAGAAAAGGTGAACCAAATCGGGTTGAGATTGTGACTTTTTGAGCGGATTTTCTCTGGATGAGGTTTTTACACCCTACGGGGCTCGCTGATTATCTCAAGTTGACTCTACCACCACAGGAAAAAAAAGGTTTGAGCCATATCGGTCAAACCATCACGCCTGGCTGTCACATCGATCAAAACCTTCCGCCCTGGTCGAACACCTGCGAAATCAAAATCACACTGCGCAAAACCCCTGGCGTCGGTTCGTCCAAACGAGCAAGCCTGCTCAACCAGCTCGCCGTTATGGTAACGAATAACGCCCTCGACGTCAACGCCTTCAACTGGATTCTCATACTGATCGACTATGTAGACGAATACTGTCTGCATTCCCCGCTGTTCAACGACTACGTGACGGACCGAAGCTGTGGCGTTCAACTGCCGTAACTCGATGATGAGAGGGTCAATGTTGATGTCATGACGCCGAACATAGATCTCGCCAACATTCGTCAGACGCACTTGCATGCCGACCGCATCCTCTGGATGCCACTCCATGCGTGCCCGCTGGAAATACTGAACATAGTAGCCATCCTCATACAGTAGCTCGGATCGAGGATAGCCAAAGATGTCCACCCCACCTTTCTCACGGAAATAGTCGAGAAACGCGTAGGCGACCACGTGCCCCGTCACGGGAAAATACTGACGGTTGGGATCGGGTACGGCGGGGATTTCCTCCAGGCTGGCCCGCGGATAGTCGTAGCCGAGTTCGTCAACGAGAAGCCCCAACTGCACCTTGTGAGGCATCTCGTTGTCAGGATGCCATTCCATACGAGCGCGTTGGAAATACTGCACCCGCAGTCCAAGCTGGGGGTCCTCATAGGCCTCTGTGAGAGGATACCCAAAGATCTCCAACCCGCCTCGCTCGATGTAGAACGCGAGGAATTCGTCGCACACATAATGACCCGATTCATCAAAGAATTCACAGTTCTGGGTCTGAGCCCGAGAGACCGAGATGATCACCCACCCCAGAAGCGCAACACCCACTATGACTATGACCAGAAGAGAGCCAATCCTCTTCACCCTCACCCCCTATTTTCCACAGGGCAACCGGTGCACCACGTGCATTTGAAGTATATCACCACTATCCCCCTGGGTCAACTGCAACTTGCCCCGGAAAGAATTTCTGGGGCTCCGCTCACCCCGCGCATCCCCCTTTTCGCTTTGTCCACACATATGAGTAATCCCGACAACTTGGCAGGCAACACAAACTGCGGTAAACTAGGACACGAAAGGGGACCCAAAATGTCATCTGTACCCGTCCGATCATCGGCTCCAGGTAAGGTTATCCTCTTTGGCGAGCACGCGGTTGTCTATGGGCAACCGGCCATCGCGGTGCCGATCACACAGGTGAAAGCAACCGCCACGATCGAATCAGCCCCTGGCGGCAGCGGTCTCACGATCGTCGCCTCCGACCTCGACGAACGCTTCACCCTGGCCAAAGCACCACAGAACGACCCCCTGGCAGCCACCGCGCAGGTCACATTGACACACCTTGCTATACCCGAACCAGACGCGATTCTCACCATCCAGTCCACCATCCCTATCGCCAGTGGTATGGGCAGCGGAGCCGCCGTCTCCACAGCACTCGTCTGCGCGCTGGCGAAATTCCTGGGGCAACCACTGGAGCCTAAGGAAGCCAGCGAGCTGGTCTACGAAGTGGAAAAGATCCACCACGGCACGCCCAGTGGGATCGACAACACGGTCGTAGCCTACGAAAAGCCGATCTACTTTGTGCGTGGAAAACCCGTCGAGCGCTTGACTGTAAGCAAGCCATTCACCCTGCTCATCGCTGACACGGGCAACCCCAGCCCGACGGGGAAAATCGTGGGGCGCGTGCGGCGCAACCGAGAGCGCGAGCCTGCCCATTATGACGCCCTGTTCGACCAGATAGGCGATGTCGCCGACGAAGCCCGCAGGGCAATCGAAAGCGGGGACGTCGAAGCGCTGGGGCCATTGATGGACGAAAACCACGAGCTACTGATCGAGCTAGGTGTCTCTTCATCATTCCTGGACGATCTGGTAGAAACGGCTCGCCTGGCCGGCGCGTTGGGGGCCAAACTCTCAGGGGCTGGGCAGGGTGGAAACATGATCGCGCTGGTTGAGGATGATTTTGCCGACCAAGTCGCTGAGGCGCTGAGAGACGCCGATGCAGCCCGGCTGATCCAGACAAAAGTCAGCTAGCGTTTTCAAAGTACCGGTTTTTCAAATACCAATGCGCCAATCCACCGACCTCACCTTTCTCAAACTCGGCGGGTCCTTGATCACCGATAAGGCCCGGGCCTACACCGCACGTCACCAAATCATCGCCCGACTCGCTGACGAGGTGCGGCAAGCCATCGACACAGCCCCCGGATTTAAGCTCCTCATCGGACACGGCTCCGGCTCGTTTGGCCACTGGGCTGCCAAGCCTTACGGCACGCGCCAGGGGGTGGAGACACCTGCCCAGTGGCGCGGCTACGCCGAGGTCGCCACCGCCGCCGCCCGCCTCAACCGCATCGTCGCCGACGCCTTTCACGAGGCCGGCGTCCCGATTCTGAGCGTGCAACCGTCTGCCTCCGCCCGCTGTCACGACGGTGTGATCGAGTACCTGGATACGCGCCCGCTTCACGCGGCGCTGGCGCGTGGACTGGTGCCCCTGGTGCATGGCGACGTCGCCCTGGACGACGTCCGCGGCGGCACGATCATCTCCACAGAGGACATCTTTGTATTCCTGGCCCAAGAACTATGCCCCGCTCGCATTCTGTTGCTGGGCAAAGTGGCCGGTGTGCTGAACCCAAACGGCGACGTGGTCCCGCACATCACACCCTTTAACCTCCCCAATCTGCGCGGAGCCCTCGCCGGATCCGCCGGCATAGACGTCACAGGCGGCATGGTCGACAAGGTAACGCGCATGGTCAGATTGGTGCAGCAACATCCCAAAATCGGCGTGCACGTACTCACCGGCGACGAGCCCGGGCTGCTGACCCGCGCGCTGCTCGACGCCGACCTGCGCGTCGGCACGCGCATCACCGCCCAGTGATCCCACGTCAAAGACAGAGGAATTGACACAACCGCGCCATCCGGTTATAATCGCCTGCGTTCGCACGACACACCGTTTCGGCACTGTACATCGAAAGGAAAGCCATGAGAAAATCAACGCTCTGGCAGAGCATCGTCAGCGTCCTGATCATCGCCCTCGCCGTGCTCGTCGTCTTGAATATCCAACACCCTTCCTGGGTACAGGGCCTGCTCTTCTGGCGGCCACAAGGCGAGCGTGAAATCGACTGGCTCTACGGCGTCGATCTGGGAGACACCCATCGCATCACCCTCACCCCTGATGAAGAGGGGAAACCCAGCGCCGATCAAATGCAAGCGACCCTCGAGACCGTCAAGAGCCGCGCCAAAAGCCTATCAAAGACCGACCCGATGGTACAACTCCTGGACGATAACACCATCGTCGTCCAGGTGCCCAGCGCGCACGATCCCAACGCCATCACATCCACGCTACAGGCACCTGGCCTGATCGAGTTCATCAACGCCGGCACCGAGTACCCGACCACCCGAACTGTGGAGACCACCTTGAGCAAGCCGCAGCCTCCCTTCCCCACCCTGGAGATAACGGGAACGCAGGACACTGCACCGACGGTTTACGAGACGCTGATGACCAACAACGATCTGGAATACATCGAGCTGCGGCCTCCCAGCTACGGGTACTATGGCGCCAAGTTCAGGTTCAAGCCATCAGGGGGGAAAGCGCTTATCGAACACAACCAGAATCACCCCCAAGAGTACATCTGCGTCACCTTGGACAAACGCATCCTGACTTGCGCCCTTGCCACTCAGTTCATGGAGACCGACCTGGGAGGCAACGTCGAATACCCCGTCGTCATCGAGAAGGAAAGCGCGCAGACCACCGCTGCCCTGTTCCGCTCCGGCATGCTCCCCGCGCAACTACAAGTGGACAGAGTCGAACCTGCCGGGCCGACCCCGGGCCAGGAAACGCTCCAAAAACTTGGAACCGCCGTCATCATCGGACTGGCCGCCGCACTCGCCTTCCTGCTGGCACACTATCGCCTGCCTGGCCTGCTGATCGTTCTGGCGCTCCTTGTTTTCGCCCTGCTCAGTCTGGCCCTGTGCAAGATACTGCCGCTGCCGATCACCCTGGCCACGGTCGCCGGTCTGGGAGCGATGGGCCTGACCGCGTTGGGCGCGCTGCTCTCTATCGTCGAGCGGTTGCGAAACAGAACGCGAGACGGCCAAGCCCTGTCCAGAGCGGTCGAGGGCAGTCTCTCGACCGCATGGCCATCCGTCCGCAACACCCACCTCGCCCTGGGCCTGCTGGCCATTGCCACGTGGATCGTCGGAGCCACCGTCGCCGCACAAACCATCCGCTGGCTGGGCGTATCCCTGGCCACCGGCACGTTGACCAGTCTTTTTGCCACAATGGTTTTCAGCCACGCGCTCATACGGTTGATCTTTGGCAGCGAGGCCATCCAGGCGCTACTGAGCGAGCGCACGTGGCTACTGGGCATCTGATACTGGAGGGATTATGTTGGACATCATAGAGAACGGGCGCTGGCACTTGGTCGCCGCGGGTATCCTGATCGCCCTGAGCATCACAGCACTCGTCGTCTCAGCCATCACTTCTGGCCTACCCTTGGCCTTGGATACCGATGCCACCGACCCGCAGACCGTCCAGGCAACCGGTATAGCAGCGCTGGTCACGGCCATTACTGTCCCGGTTCTGGTTTGGTGGCTGTTCCGCGGCGCACCCAACGTGCTCCGCTGGAGCGCGAGCACCATCGTGGTCATGGCCTACAACACGCTCGTCCCCTTTGGATTCTACGCACTGATGGGCATGCTCGCCGGCTGGCAGGCGGACGAGCTATTCTTCGTCGCCATCCTGGTCGTGATCGGCCTCTCGATACAGGACGTCATCCCTCTCCTCAGCCGTATCAGCGAGAACGGGTCTACGCACAGGGGAGAGCCCTATCGCACGGTGGTCAATCGCTCCGTTCTCGAGCGGTTCAACGCCACGCTGGCAACGCGGCTGTGCGCGATTCTCATCCTGGTCGCCCTCCTTTTCAGCGGCGGGCTCGTTATCCTGCCACTTGCCGCCACCCTCCTGGTGGGCGTGATCTGTGAGACCTATTCGAGCACCTTTGTGACCGCACTGCTTCTGACGCTGTAAGCAAAATCCAACTACGCTACGCTATGCGCGCACTCCTACTCGACAAAGGACTGCAAGTCGTTGAGGACTACCCCACCCCAGAGCCTGCCCCCGGGGAAGCACTCATTCGCGTACGTGTGGCCAGCATCTGCAACACCGATTTGGAGCTGTTAGCGGGCTACCAGCAGTTTCGCGGTGTCCCCGGCCACGAGTTTGTCGGGGTAGTCGAGCGCGCACCGGGCGCGGAATCGTGGGAGGGTCGCCGCGTGGTAGGGGATATCAACGCGGCCTGCGGCGAGTGCCCTACCTGCCGAGAGGGCTGTCCCACTCACTGTCCCAACCGCACCACCCTGGGCATCAATGGGCGCAGTGGCGCCTTTGCCGAGTACCTGACGCTGCCCGTTCGCAATCTTTACCCCGTCCCGGCCTCGATTCCCGACGAGATCGCCGTCTTTACCGAGCCGCTGGCGGCAGCCTGCGAGATTCTGGAGCAGGTCCACGTGCGCCCCACCGATCGCGTCGTCGTGTTGGGTGACGGCAAGCTGGGGATCTTGTGCACGCAGGTGCTGGCCCTCACCGGCTGCGACCTGACTGCCATCGGCCGCCACGAGGAAAAGCTGGACATCCTGGCTCAACGCGGCGTGCACACCACGCTGGACGGCGATTCCCTCGCCGGGAGCGCCGACCTGGTCGTCGAAGCCACCGGTCGTCCCGGGGGCTACGGGGCCGCACGCCGCCTCGTCCGCCCGCGCGGCGCAATCGTGCTCAAGTCCACCTACCACGGCTCCATCGACGCAGACCTGACGATGGCGGCGGTGGACGAGATCACACTGGTAGGCTCACGCTGCGGGCCGTTCGCCCCGGCGCTGCGGCTGCTGGAGCAGGGATTGGTGGACGTCATCCAACTGATCCAGGCGCGCTACCGCCTCGCTGACGCTGTGAAGGCATTCGAGCATGCCGCCCAACGGGGGACGCTAAAAGTGCTCGTCGACACAGACTAGACCACAGAGCAAAAAAGCAAAAAATGACCTCCGCACAACGCCCCAAACTCCGCCCGCTCGATCCCCGCCCGATCACGCACGACGGACGGCCGGCGATCTTTTTGCGAGATCCCCTGCAACTGACCGACAAGGGCGTGGCGGTTCCCCGACAACTGGGCCCTTTCCTGGCCCTGTGTGACGGCACGCGCGACATCGGGGGACTGCAGGCTTCGCTCGCCATACGGTATGACTTGCGCGTCGGAACGGATGTGCTTGAGCAATGCGTGACCGCGCTCGACGAGGCGCTGTTGCTGGACAATGATCGCTTTGCTCGCGCGCGAGCGCGCGCATTAGCCGAATACCGCCAAGCGCCCTCCCGCGCCCCCGCCAGTGCCGGCCGGTCTTATCCGGGCAACGCCGACGAACTGCGCCACACGTTGGATAGCTACCTCGAAGCTGTGGAAACCACTCCCCCCCACCTCGCCGCCATCCATGGCCTGGTCAGCCCACACATCGACTATGCACGCGGCGGGCCGGTCTACGCCGCTGCGTGGAAGCATGCCTCGGAGGCCGTCAAAACCGCCGACCTGGTGGTGCTGCTGGGCACCGACCACTATGGAGACCACCTAGTGACGCTGACACGCCAGCACTACAGCACGCCCTTTGGTGTGCTGCCGACCGCGCGAGGGATCGTGGATGTGCTCGCCGAGGCCATCGGCCCGGACGAGGCTTTTGCCGACGAACTCCTGCATCGCAACGAGCACTCGATCGAGTTGGCCGCCGTCTGGCTGCACCACGTGCGCGAGGGGCAGCCGTGCGAGGTCGTGCCCATCTTATGCGGCTCCTTCGGTCGCTTCGTCAGAGGTGAGGCCAAGCCGGCGCACGATCCGATCATTCAATCGCTGAGCGACGCGCTCGAGCAGTCGCTCGCCGGCCGTCGGGCACTTGTCGTCGCAGCCGCCGACATGGCCCACGTGGGACCGGCATTCGGCGGCCCGTCGCAAGGCCTGATGGAGCGTGCCCATCTACAGAGCAGCGACGAAGCGCTCATCGAACACATGTGTGCAGGGGATGCCGAGGGTTTCTTTGAGGCAATCAAGGGACAAGGCGACCGGCACAACATCTGCGGGCTGCCCCCCATCTACCTGGCACTGCGTGTGCTGGGAACGATTGAGGGACAAAAAGTGGCCTACGACCGCTGCCCCGCCGATGAAAACGGCGCGTCGCTGGTGTCAATCTGTGGCGTCCTGCTGGGGAGCTAGCCCCGTGGAGATCGACGTTCCTCCCGACTGGGAAAAGCTCCCAAGCGCCTCACTCAAGGGCGTCATCCTCGTCGTCGGCGCGCCGGATACGGGCAAGTCCACCTTCGCCCGCTACCTGTATCGCCGCCTGTGCGCCCGTCACGAGCACGTGGGGTTCATCGACGGGGATATGGGCCAAGCGACACTCGGCCCGCCGACGACCATGACGTTGGCTCTGAATGAGCCAGAAGACGACGTCTTTCCGCCTGCCGGGCCTCGCCACCGCGCCTTCGTGGGGGACGTCACCCCGCGTGGCCACATGCTGCCCACGCTCGTCGGCGCGCATCGCCTGGTACAGAAAGCTCGCGAGGAAGGCCCCACCGCGATCGTGTTCGATACCACCGGATTGGTCGGCCCGGAGCGAGGGGGCGGCGCACTCAAGCGGGCAAAGATCGACCTCCTGCGTCCCGCCGCCGTCGTCGGCATCCAGCACGAGCGCGAACTGGAGCATCTGCTGCACCCCCTGCGCCTCAGCGGTCGCACGCGCGTGGTCGACCTGCCGGCATCGCGGGCGGCCCACCGCCGCGACTATACCGTCCGTCGAGAGCACCGCGCCTCGCAGTTCCGGCGCTACTTTGTAGACACCCACCCCCTGGAGATCGACTGGCAGCGCTTGGCCGTCCTTCCGGAGCCGGCCTTTGCGCCAAACCACCTAGTTGCGCTGGAGGACAAAGGGGGATTCACGCTGGCGCTGGGCATCGTCGCAGAGGAGAATTCGGCCCGCGATACGGTCACACTGCACACGCCCCTCGCCACGTCGGATGAGGTGAACGCCATCCATCTGGGCGATCTAGCACTCGACCCACGTTCCTTTCGCGAGTCGCGCCCAAGATAACGCGCACTGAATAGCGTAGGCGTGGACCAAGCTCAGGCGTCGCCGGCGGCGCCTTCCAGCGGCAATGTGAAGGTGAACGTCGTACCCTCTCCTTCCTCACTGCTGACGCTGATCTCGCCGCCGTGCGCCTCGACGATCTTGTGCGTGATCGTCAACCCCAGCCCGGACCCCACCGCCTGACACTCCGAGTCGGGCACGCGATAGAAGCGCTCAAAGATGCGCGGTAGCGCATCCGCCGGGATACCCGGCCCGGTATCGGCGACACTGACCACCAAAACATCACCCTCGCGCTTGGCCGTGACGGCAACGTGGTCGCCCGAGCCGCAGTACTTGATTCCGTTGCCGATCAGGTTGAGCATCGCCTGGTGCAAGCGCTGCCCATCCCCCACCACGGGCGGCAGGTCGTCGATGATGTTCACCGACAGACCAACCTGCCTCGCATTCGCCTGCGGCGTCAAGACACTGACCGCCATGTGGATCACCGTGCTCAAATCGACCGGGGCGCAGGCCAGGGAGGCGCGGCCAGACTCTAGCTTGGCCAAATCGAGAAAGCTGTCCGCCAGACCAGTGAGGCGCTCCGCCTCGCCCTCGACGATACCTGCGAATTGCTGGCACTGCTCCAACGTCATACCTGGCTGCTGTATCAGCTCTGCATAACCGATGACGGACATCAGCGGCGTGCGCATCTCGTGTACAATCTCGGCCACCAGATCAGATTGCTGGAAGAGTAAAGCGTTCTGCACGGCGACCGCAGCCTGGCCGCCCAAAACGGTCAACATCTCAACGTCTTCCCGCGTAAACTCTCCCCCACTCCGCTTGTTGAGCGCCTCCAACACGCCGATCACGTTGCCCCTGACGACCATGGGGACGGCCAGGATGGAGCGTGTACTGAAATCCGATTGCTCATCCGCTTGGCGATAGAAATGTGGATCGCTGCGAGCATCGGGGACCACCACGGGCTTGCTCGTCTGCACGACCAGTCCGGCGATACTGCCCTCCATCGGCACGACGATCGAGCGAATGCCAGGCAGATTGGTCGCCGCCTCGAAATGCAACTGCCCAGTCTTTCGATCCAGCAGCAAAATCGAGGATTCCTCCGTGTCAGTGAGTTGCTGCGCCGCCCTGGCGATGCGCTGCAACAGCGGTCGCAGCTCCAGCGTCGAGTTCAGCGAGCGACTGATCTCGATCAGCCGCTCCAGTTGAGCAACGGACTTGCCCTCTGGGATCTCCAAGTCAGACTCGTTCATCATCCAATCCCTCCGCGCAGGCGCGCGCGATGCGAGGCAGCACCTCAGCGACGTTGGCGTGAATGACTACCTTGGCTGCTTCGTCGATGTAGGTAGGCGACAGATTGACCACGACGATGCGCCCGCCACCTTCGTGCACCAAAAGAGGCAACTGTGAGGCAGGCATGACGTCCAGGTGTGAGCCTGCCACGAGCAGCAGATCCGCTCGGCGGACGTGCGCCCGCGCCGCATTGAACGCCCCGACGGGCAACTGCTCTCCAAAAAGCACGACGTTAGGCTTCATCACGCCGCCGCACTCGGGACATCGAGGAACGTCATTGGAGGCAAGAAAGTCGTCCAAAAAGTTGCCGGTAGACACAACCTGATAACAACGCGTGCACGTCGCTTCTCGCACGTGACCGTGCAACTCCAGTACCTCGCGCGATCCGGCCTTTTGGTGCAGGCCATCGATATTCTGTGTGACGACCGCCTGTAACCGGCCGGCTGCCTCCAGATCGGCCAGCGCTATGTGAGCCGGGTTAGGCTCAGCCTGCACCAGTTTCTTGGCCAATGGCCGCACCCAATCGTAGAACACCTGGGGGCGGACCCGAAACGTGTAGAGCGAGGCCACAATCATCGGGTTGGCACGTTCCCACAGCCCACTGCCCGGCGAGCGAAAATCGGGGATACCGGACGGGGTACTGATCCCTGCGCCGGTCAAGGCAACAGCATACCGTGCTTCACGCAGGAGCTTTGCCGCAGACGATATCTCATCGGCGTAATCCACGTGCACCTCACCCAGTTGAAAATGCCGACTGGCTGGAAGGCAAAGCCGCTCCGCCCGCCACTCGATGCGCCCACCGCATCGGCTCCGGCAGGCGATACTTGGTCACGCAGTTCAGCACCAAAGAAACCGCCGCCTCCAAATTCACCCGGTGTCCAACGGAGACGTAAACCGGACGCACGCGACTGCGCGTCCGCACGACCGCACCGATCGACTCACCTGCGTCCTTCAGCGGGGTCCAACTACCCTTCTCCTCGTCGGGCATCACTTCCTTGCCACACAGGCGCGACTTGGCGCACCCTACGGCGGGCAAATCCAGCAAGATACCCAGGTGCGTGGCAAGCCCCATACGGCGGGGATGCGCCAAGCCTTGGGCATCAAACATCAGCACGTCCGATGCACACGCCAACTGCTCCAGCGCAGCAAGCACGACCGGCCCTTCACGAAACGCCAACAAAACCGGTACGTAGGGAAACGAAACAGGCAGCGTCGCCGTCGCTGCTTGGAAGGGAACGAGATCAGGATAGGAAAGCAATACCACAGCCGCCTTTGCTACCCCACCTTTCACACTGACGTCCACTCCAGCAACGGTCCTAGGTTGACACTCAAGAGGCTGCACGCACACGCGTTCGCAAAGCCGATTCTGGATCGCCCTGGCCTCAGCCGATGAAACATCCCACGGGTGAGTAAAGACGGGCCGAACAGCCATACTCAAGCGTGAAACAGGTGGTCCGCAATCTTTTGAATCTGTTGAGCGGCCAAGCTATTGGGCTGGACCGTCACCATAGGGACACCGTTCTCGCATGACTGAAACGCCAATTCAGGAGCCGGAGTGACTACCCCGGCCAGCTCGTGCTGTAACAAGCCTTCTATCGTCTCTTTGGTGGAAGATGCCGCGGAGGCCGCCTTGTTGACCAGCACTAGACTGATACGGTGACGGGCAATAGTGAGGGACTCGGCCAGATCTACCAACAGCGATTGGGCCAGCATGAGGGAGGAGCGCTGAGGTTCGATGGTCACGACAATCTGATAGCACTCGGGCAACAGGTGACGATTGGTTTCGCCCAACCCCACACCCAGATCCAGGAAAATATAGTCTGCCATTGATCCAAGCTGCTGAACAATGGCCTCAGCGTAGGCAGGCGTCACTGCTTCAGCTACACCGAAAGGCTCGATCTGACCACTAAGGACGAGCACGCCGGATTGATGCTCCTCCAATTGTGCCTCCACTACCCTGGCGTCGATCTGTTCAAGAGGCTTCTCCAAAAGACGTACAATTGCACCCGGGCGACGCAGGCCAAACTGAAAAGAAGCTGCTGCCATACCGGATTGCATATCGGCAAAATAGATTCGCTTTTTTCGCGCGGGTCCCTGGGCAAAAGCGACGGCGAGGTTCACCGCCAAGGTGGTGGTCCCCACGCCTCCCTTCGAACCCAAGAACCCAAGGACTCTGGCCTGCATAACCGGCTCGAGACTCTCCACCTGGCGTCGTGCCGAACGCATAAGCACCGCCTCCACGTGTGAGAAAAGCTCCTCTGGATGCACCGGCTTGGTCAGATAATCATCCGCCCCGGCCTGAAACCCAGCCACCTTGTCGTCCAACTGCGTCTTGGCAGTGAACATGATAATGGGAATATCGGCTGTGACGGGACTGGCACGCAGACGACGACACACCTCGTAGCCATCCATGTCCGGCATCATGACATCCAGGACAATCAAGTCCGGGGTGTCCTCTTGCACCTTTGCCAAGGCTTGAGAGCCAGATTGGGCAGCAGAAATGTCGTACCCCTGGCGCTCTAACATCAGGCCAATCAGCTTTACACTTTCCAAGTCATCGTCGACGATCAGTATTCTTTTAGCCATTAATGCCTCCGCTTCCGCTATAAAGCCTACACAATGCCTACTACTGTAGCACAGAACGGACGTCTTGGCAAGAAATCAAGAGCGCAGCCCGTCGGTAGCACAAATGCAGCGATGTGTGGTCAGGCTCGGAAAACTCAACATCAGAGGGAAAATAGGACACAGAAGATATCAACACACTGAAGGCGCCCATCATGCAACTGAGCGCCTTCTCTGTCGGGGCGCCGGGATTTGAACCCGGGACCTCTACAACCCCATTGTAGCGCGCTAGCCAAACTGCGCCACGCCCCGTTCACAAGAAAGAATTATAACAAAAGTCGGGGATTTGGCAAATCGCGCAAGTCGCGCCCTTGCTTTGGCCAAGCGCTGCTCCATTTTGCACGTCTGCCAGAAATATGCTACAATTTTATCAAAATCAAGGGGGGAATTATGGCAAAGGAAAAAGGGGAGAACACAGAATACATCAATATCCTGCGTCAGACGGACATTTTTTACGACTTGACCGAGCCGCAGATGGAGATGGTGGCAGGATTGTGTACAGGGACCACGTACAACGCCGACGAGACGGTCTTTGAAGAAAATAGCGCCAGTGATGAGCTGTACGTCATCGCCAGCGGCGAAGTGGATATCCTGGTCAATCCCGCCCTCATTCAATCCTCAGCAGCAGGGCAACTCGCTCGCCCATTGACCATCGCCACCCTCAGGCGCGGCCAGACCTTTGGCGAGATCGCGCTCGTAGACCAAGGGTTACGGTCAGCTTCGGCCCTCTGTGCCTCAAAAAAGGGCCATCTCTTGATCATCGACAGTGAACAGCTGTTAAAGCTTTGCGACAGCTATCCCGATCTGGGCTATCGCTTGATGCGCAACATCGCCGCCGACTTGGCATTCAAGATTCGCGGTACCGACCTGGCGATCCGCGAGCAACTGCTCTGGCGCCCGCGCCCGCGGTAGGCCATTTGACTTTTCGCCCAGCCCCAGTATAATTTGGGCCAAGCGGGTATAGTTCAGTGGTAGAACGTCAGCTTCCCAAGCTGAATGTCAAGGGTTCGAATCCCTTTACCCGCTCCAAGGAAAGGCCACTGTCTTGTCTACGGCAGTGGCCTTTCAGATAAACCAGCAACTCAAATCGTCACAGTGAAAACACAAGCGCATTTCTCTTTAGTAAGAGTCTCTCAGTATCAATCCACCGCCCCTTCGACAGGCCCCCCTCGGCTTTGCTCGGGGGCAGGCAGGGCAGGCTACCTCTGGACAAGCGGCAGGTAAACTTTGTTTGGAGACACGCTCACGAATATGATGATCTCATCCGTGCCGGTGTCCCCATCGCTGTCGGTGACCGTCAGGGTGATGCGATGGGTACCCGGGATCAGATCACTCACCCACATCTCTCCCCCGGTGCCCAACGTGCCGCTCAGGTCCGAGGTCCATGTGTAGGCCTCATCACCAAGCGACCCATCCTCGGCATCCAGGCTCATGCCGCGCAGTACGACCGTGCTGCCCCACGCGAACTCTCTCCCGGATTTTGGCTCGACGATGTAGGCTTGAGGAGGCTTGCGGGGCAGGGTAAAGACCGCGTCAGACTGATCCTCGGCGGTGTTGACGCCGTCAGTAGCGATGACACGGATGCGCGCCTGGTCGCTTCCGGGGAAGATGGACAGGTCCTTTGCGTCTACTTCAAAGCTGGTGCCCGTCCAATCCAAGACCAGGGCGCGCCAGGTCGCCCCATCGTCGGGACTGTACTGGACGGTGTAGCGCAGGTCGTCGCCATCCTCGTCCGCCCCGCTCCAGGAGATGGTCAGGTGGTCACTGATCGTCTCTCCGCCGTTGGGCGAGAGGAGGGTGACCGTGGGAGCATGGGCGCTCACCCAACGGGAGGCCAACTCCGTCTCCTCTTGCTTCAACACGATACGGGCCGTCTGCTCGTCGTAGGGGAAGACTTCGACGAAGGCCTCATCGTCGCCTGTGGTGCCGTAGGCAGTGAAGGTGGTGGCGGCGAAGGTGTGGGTGTAGATAGGAACACCTCCCACATTCTCCAGCACCAGGCTAGGGTGGTGAAAATTGATCAAACGGCCGCCCACGACCGATCCCATTTTT
>CAZKDJ010000106.1:0-14328 GCA_964551295.1 uncultured Anaerolineales bacterium
AAATCTCCTGCTCGTCCCCCTCCCCTGGCGCCCACCCCAGGAAGGCCAGGAAGTTAAGCATCGCCTCCGGCAGGTAGCCCTGGTCGCGGAACTGGGCAATCGACGTGGCGCCGTGCCGCTTGGACAACTTGCTCCCATCAGGGCCATTCACCAGCGGAAGGTGACAGTAGACCGGTGGCTCCCACCCCAATGCCTCATAGATCAAGATACGCTTGGGGGCACTCGAGATCCAATCGTCTCCCCGTAGAATGTGCGTGATCTTCATCAGGTGATCATCCACCACCACCGCCAGGTGATAGGTGGGGAAACCGTCCGATTTGAGCAGCACTTGGTCGTCCTGGGTCTCGTTCTTGAAGGACACGTCGCCACGGATCGCGTCGTGCAGCACAGTCTGGCCGGTCAAAGGTACCTTGAGGCGGATGACGTGCGGCTCGTCGGGCGAGACGGCGCCCACCGGCAAGTCGCGGCAGTGCCGGTCATATCCCGTCGGCTGCTTGCGCGCCTGCTGCTCTTCGCGCACCCACTCCAGCCGCTCCTTCGAGCAGTTGCAGCGGTAGGCCCGCCCGCTCTCGACAAGGTCCCCCGCCACCTGCCGGTAAAGGTCCAATCGCTCCGACTGGATATACGGCCCAAACGACCCGCCCACGGCATATGCCTGGACGTTCTCCACACCGGAACGACGCAGTTCCTCCAGACCCGGTCCTTCGTCCCAATCAAGCCCCAGCCACAGCAGCCCATCCATAATAGCCGGGATCGTCTCCGGCCGGTAGCGCGTGCGGTCGGTATCCTCAATGCGCAGAACGAACTGCCCTCCCTCCTTGCGCGCGAAAAGCCAGCCAAAGACGACGGTACGGATGTTGCCAATGTGCGGCTCGCCGGTGGGGCTAGGTGCGAAACGAACGCGAACGGACATAATCTCCAATCTCCATCTCTATTTCTGCTTGGACCGTTTGCGACCAGGGATTTGGCAATCCCCTCGGAGCACTTACGACCTCTTCTTCTGCCGGGCGCGAATCTTGGCCCACGTGTCGCGCAGGGATACCGTCTCGTTGAACACCAGCCCGCCACCATCCGAGTCGGGATCGACGCAGAAATAGCCCTTCCGCTCGAACTGGTAGCGGCTGCCGATGGGCGCGCCCGCCAGACTTGGCTCGAGCTTACAGCCGGTCAGCACCTCCAACGAGTCCGGGTTGATGGTGGTCGTGAAATCCCCCTCCTCCACGTCCTCTGGGTCCTCCTGCGTGAAGAGCCGGTCGTACAGGCGCACCTCGGCGTCGACGGCGTGGGCCGCCGAGACCCAGTGCAGCGTGCCCTTGACCTTGCGCCCGTCGGGCGCGTCGCCGCCGCGGGTGGCGGGGTCGTAGGTACAATGCACCTCGACCACCTCGCCGCTCTCGTCCTTGACCACGCCGGTGCAGGTGACAAAATAAGCGTACCGCAGGCGCACCTCGCGCCCCGGCGCCAGGCGGTAGAACTTTTTGACCGGCTCCTCCATAAAGTCGTCCCGCTCGATGTACAGTTCGCGCGAGAAGGGCAGCTTGCGCATGCCGCGCTCGGGATCGAGCGGGTGGTTGACCGCCTCCATCTCCTCGACCTGGCCCTCGGGGTAGTTATCGATGACCAGCTTGAGCGGGCGCAGCACGCCCATGACGCGATTGCAGCGCTCGTTCAGATCGTCGCGCACGACGTGCTCGAGGAACGCGATGTCTATCGCGGTGTTCGTCTTGGACACGCCGACCTCGTCGCAAAAGGTACGGATCGCCTCGGGAGTGTAGCCGCGCCGCCGCATCGCCGAAAGGGCCGGCATGCGGGGATCGTCCCAGCCCTTGACGTGCCCTTCGTTCACCAGCCGCAGCAGCTTGCGCTTGCTCACCACCATGTAGGTAAGGCTGTAGCGCGCGAATTCGATCTGCCGCGGGGGATTCTCCCAAACGCCCACCTTTCCCAGGAACCAGTTGTACAGCGGGCGATGGTCCTCGTACTCCAGCGAACACAGCGAATGCGTGATGCCCTCGATGGCGTCGCAGATAGGGTGCGAGTAGTCATACATCGGGTAGATGCACCAGGCATCGCCCGTGCGGTGGTGCTCAACGTGGACGATGCGGTACATCACCGGGTCGCGCAGGTTGATGTTGGGCGCTTGCATGTCGATCTTGGCCCGCAGCACGCGCGCCTCGTCGGGAAACTCGCCCGCCCGCATGCGGGCGAACAGGTCCAGGTTCTCGGCGACGCTGCGGCCGCGGTAAGGGCTGTTCCGGCCCGGTTCGGTCAGCGTGCCGCGATACTCGCGCATCTCGTCGGGGCTCAGGTCGTCCACGTAGGCCAGGCCCTTTTCGATCAACAGCACGGCGTACTCGTAGAGCTGCTCGAAATAACTCGATGTGTAGAACAGCCGATCCTCCCAGTCAAAGCCCAGCCAGCGGATGTCCTCCATGATGGCATCGACGTACTCCACCTCCTCCTTGACCGGGTTGGTGTCGTCAAAGCGCAGGTTGTACAGCCCATCATAGTCATCGGCGATGCCATAGGTGATAGAGATGGCCTTGGCGTGCCCGATGTGCAGGTAACCGTTCGGCTCCGGCGGAAAGCGCGTGTGGACGTGATCGTAGCGCCCTGTTCGGAGGTCCTCTTCAACCGCTTCGCGAATAAAGTCTTTCGAGGTGGTTTCGGGTTCCGTCACTGTCTCTTCTCCTCAGTCTTGGTCGCTGTCGTATTATAGCACATTCTGACCCTTTTGAGACTCGCATAAAAAGAAACCGGGTTTTTGTCATCTAATCACCCGCCCTGACGCGCTGCAACACTCCTTGAAGCACCCGCGTGCGGAATGAGATCAAAAACCCGGTTTCTATGCGTGCGGTTACACCGCGCGCGCCAGATACCGTTCAGCTCCCCCCAGGTGCCACTGCAACTGGCGCTGGTAGGTGGCGTGAGGCTTGAAGGACTGCCGCACCGCTTCGGGTGCGGCGTTGCCCACCACGTCGATCTGATCCAGCGCCGCAACGCCCAAACCCATCAGGCCACAGTACCGCAAGTACCCTACCCGTTTGGGGTCAAAGCCCATCAGGTGCGCCGTCAGCACGTCCACCGCCAGCGGGTCAATGGACGCCAACGCCACGCGCCAATCCACCAGGTCGCCCGAGCCCGGCCCATCGCCCTCCATCCCCTGCCAGCCGTCGAGCACCGCCAGGTGCGGCCAGACGTGGGCGGCCACGAGTGCCAAATTCACGTGCATGGCCCGCAGTCCCTGGTGCATGGCCATCTTGCTCGATCCACCCGGCCCGCCCAGCAGCGTACCCTTGGCCCACTCCGCCAGCACCGACTGTCGCACCCACTTGGGCATCAGATGCCCCACCCAACGCGCCCATCCTGGCGTGCCGCCGCCGTGATGGACCGCGCGAGGGTTGACCAACGCCCCCATCACCATGTTCTTGATGGTCAGCGTCACGATGACGCAGTCGTGTGTCTTGGGGATGCCGACAGAGATGCGGTAGACGCCATCCTCGGCAGCGGTGCGCGCCAGGTACGCCGTCTTGGGACGGAACCGGCGATTGAGAATCCGCACCGGCGCTACGTCGTCGACGTTGAGGTCCACCAGTTCCACGCCGTACGCATCGGCAAGAGATTCGTAGCCAAAGTTGCGAAAGCCATCCCAGGTGGGCGAGAGTGCCGCCCCCTCGCCCACGACGATGGGGCCGTCGTAGCGAGCGCGCACGAACTCGACGACGGCGCGCACGGCCTTCACGTGGGTCGACGCCGCCTGCTTGGTGGTGGAGACGAAATTCGGCTTGATCAGTACGCGCCGGACGCCCGCCAGGCTGACCTGCCCCGATATGGCCGCCAAAGCCGCCGCGACGTTCTCGTAGCGGCCCGCTCCCTGTACCAAAGCGACTTGGCTGCTGGCCATCAGAACTCGAACCGCTTGTGCCGCATGACCACGTTCTCCGCGATCCCAATGCCGATCAGCGTCGTCAGCAGCGCGGTAGACCCATAACTGACGAACGGCAGCGGGAGCCCGGCAACGGGCAGTATCCCCAGATTCATGCCGATGTTGACGACGAACTGGAACAGGACCATCGCCAGCACACCGGTCGCCAACACGCGCCCATACGAGTCTGATGCGATCAGGATAACGCGCAGCAGGCGAAAGAACAACACCGCGTAGAGGGCAAACAGCAACAGGATGCCTGCAAATCCGAGCTCCTCGGCGGTGACGGCAAAGATAAAGTCAGTGTGACGCGCCGGCAGGTAGCGAAGCTGGCTCTGCGTGCCCTGGAAAAGTCCCTTGCCCCAGAACCCGCCCGAGCCAATGGCGATGAGCGCCTGCCTCACCTGATAGTCGGGCTCAGGGTTGAAAAAGCCCAGCACGCGGTTCTGCATATACTCGAACCCCAACACCTCGGTCAGCTTCCACATGGGATAGAGTCCCGCCAGGCCCAATAGTGCCGTCAGCACCATGTAGCGCACCGGCATGTCGGACTCGAACACCATCGCCAACCACATAGAAACGAGCACCGCAGCGGTGGCCATGTCCGGCTGCAAAAAGATCAGGGTCACCATCACGAGCATCATCCCGGCAGACACGAGGTAGTTGACAACGCCAGGACGCTCGGCCTGTTCCTCCATCAACCGCGTCTTGGGCGCTCCGAACAATGGCGTGGAAGCGCTCCGCCTGCGCCGCCGCCTTCGGCTTAGCATGGCCCCTATGGAGATGATCAGCAGGATCATCGCCAAGTATGAGGGCTGGACGGTGAACACGCCCAGGTCGAACCACGTTCTGACGTCAGCGATGTCGCTGCCACCAAAGGGGAACAAGAGCGCCAACGGCACGATAGCAAGGAGATAGGCCAACCACCAAAAATCGCCCAACCACTGATAATCCTGAGGAAAAGCTGCCAGCAAAAAGATCAGCCCCACCCCGGCCACCCCGACAGTCGCCTGCCTCCGCCAAAGGCCAAGGACGTTTTCGTCGAGGCTGCCCTTGGTGGCGCTGTATACCATCACCACGCCAAAGACAGTCAGCAGAATAGTAACCAGTAGCAGCACGTAATCAAAGTGTCGCCAGACACGCAGCCCCGTCATACAACCCAACCAACCAATGGACTATCCGACTAGCCCCTATATCCCCTACGCCCCGATGACAAAGGGATATCGGCAACCAAGCGTGACTCGCGCGCGCTCTGGGAGATGGTCACTTGGACGCTGCTGGCGTCTATATCGATGTGGCGGGATATGACTGAAATGATCTCATCTTTGAGTGTATCCAACAGCCCGGGCGAGATGTGGGAACGATCGTGTGCCAGCACCAGCCGCAGACGTTCCTTGGCGACCTTTCCCGATGGTTTGCGACCTTTTCTCAGTCGTTCAAGGATTCTCATAGTCAATCCCCCCCAGGGCGCATAAAGTTGAAAATACGCCCCAGCATACCCTGTTCACGCAGAGGCATAAACGGCACGTCCTCCCCCTGCAACCGACGAGCGATGTTGTGAAACGCCTGGCCGGCCAGAGAACCATCACGAGAGAAAGCAACCGGCTTTCCCTGATTCGCAGAGACCAGGATATCGGGCTCCTCCGGTACGACACCTACCAAATCGATCGCCAGCAACTCGACGACGTCAGAGATATCCAGCATCTCACCACGGCGCACCATATCCGGCCTGACCCGGTTGATGACCAGCCGTGCGGGGCCCTTCTCCTCCGCCTCGATCAGACCGACGACCCGATCCGCATCACGCACGGCTGCGACCTCCGGATTAGTGACGATGAGCACCTCGTCGGCCGGCGCGACCGCGTAGCGGAACCCCTGCTCAATACCGGCAGGCGAGTCGACCAGGACAAAATCGTATTGCTCCTTCAGTTGATCACAGATGCGTACCATATCGTCGGGATTGACCGCGCTCTTGTCACGGGTCTGGGCGGCCGGCAGCAGGAACAGTTCCAAAAGACGCTTGTCGTGAACGAGCGCCTGCCGCAGCCGACAACGGCCCTCGATCACGTCCACCAGATCGTAGACGATGCGGTTCTCCAAACCCAGCATCATATCCAGGTTGCGCAAGCCAACGTCGGCGTCGATGACCACCACGCGACGCCCGCCCATCGCCAAGGCAACGCCCAGATTGGCGGAGAGGGTCGTTTTGCCTACTCCGCCTTTACCCGAAGTGATTGTAAAAATTCTTGCCGCCATCGGATCTCCTCATACCGCCCAAAATCGCGAACCACAAAGAACACAAAGTGTTCAGATCAGCGCGCATGCCAAGGCACGGCCTCGATCTGCCCGTCGCGCACCGACGCCATCTCTGGCACGGGCTTGCGCCGCTTGTCCTCCGGCGAGCGGGCGATGTGCCCGGCGATGCGCAGTTGCGTGGGCACCAGGTCGAGCGCGCAAATCACGGCCCCCTCGTCTCCCAGCGCGCCGGCGTGCACCACCCCACGCACCCGCCCCCACACCAGAATATCCCCGCCGGCCACCACCTCGGCACCAGGATTGACGTCGCCGATGACCACGACGTGGCCCGGATGGCGCAGGCTCTGGCCAGAGCGCAGCGTACGCCGCACAACCAGGCTATCCACGGGGGGCGGCTCTTCGCCGCCAACAGGCGCGCTTTCCGCCGCAGGCTCCGGCTCACGCGGACGCATCGGGCCCAGGTCGATCACCAAGCCCACCTCCTGTGCCGCCGCCTCGGTCATCGGACTCTTGCTCACCACCGCGAACAAATCGACCTGGTGGCGGGCCAACAGTGAGCGCGCCTTCTCGATCTCGTTGCGACCTAGTTCCCGTCCGCCCACGTCGAGCGCAACGCGACCACCGCGGAAAAAAGCCGGATTCTGGCCTAAGCGCGTCTCCAGCACACATAGGTCAGCGTGCCAATCCTGACCGGCCAGGATTCCTCCCGGCAACTTGACAAGCAACCCCTGGCGGATGCCCTTGATGGTGATGGCCTCTGGATTCACACGCGCGCTCCGGTGTCTTGCTAGAGGACATTATAGCATAGGAGACGAGATTGTGAAAACTTGGTGAAACGGAGTAGAGAAATAGCGAGTAGGAAGTATGGGGGAAAACCCTTACTCCCAGTTCACACCGACAATACATCCGATATCAAGGTGTCTCACCCTCTTCCTGAGCAAAGTAGTACTCCAGGATTTCGTACGCCACCGGCACCGCCATCTGAGAGCCCTCGCCGCCGTCGTACAAGAAGACGATGACAGAAATCTCCGGATCCTCCACCGGGGCAAAGGCGGTGAACCACGCGTGCTCCGGCTGGGCGAACCCGACGCCACACTTGAGATCGTCGCAGAACTGGGCCGTGCCCGTCTTGCCGGCCACACGGATGCCCTCGACCTGTGCGCCGGTCGCCGTGCCGTAGGCCACTGCCCCCTCCATCCCCTGCTGCACCAGCGACCAGTTTGTCGGACTGATGGTCGACAACGTGCGAATGATCTCCGGCTCGAAAGCCTCGACGACGGTCCCTTCGTGATCGGTCACGTGATGGACGATCTGTGGGCGGTAGAGAATGCCGCGGTTGGCGACGACATTGACGGCGTTGAGCATCTGCAGCGGCGTCACCGCCAGAAACCCCTGCCCAATGGCATAGTTGTAGGTGTCACCCGTCGACCAGGTCTCGCCGTATACACGCCGCTTCCACGCGGGGTAAGGCACGACCCCCTCAGCCTCACCCGTCAGCTCCACGCTGGTTTCCTGACCCAAGCCAAACAGGGCCGCATAGTTAGCAATGCCCGGATTCTCGTCCGACTCCAAGCTGCCGGGGCCCAAGCCTTCAAAGTCGTCCTTCGGATAGCCTCCCCCGACCTTGTAGAAGAAAATGTCGCACGAGTTGGCCAGCCCACCCACCACATCCAGCGAGCCGTGGCTGCCCTGCCGCCAGATCCAGCAATAGAACGTCTGGTCGCGGGCAGCGGGATCGCGCTCGGCATACCTGTGGGGCAAGACAATCGTCCCGGGGCAAGTGAGGCGGGTGTCAGCGTCAATCACTCCCTCCTGAAGCGCGCCTGTGGCCACCACGACCTTGAACGTCGAGCCGGGCGGCACCTGGTCCGAGATGGCGTGGTTGAGCAGCGGGCGATGGTCGTCTTCGTTCAACCGCTTCCAATCCGCCGTCGATATCCCTCGGGCGAACAAATTGTTGTCATACGTTGGCAAGCTGACTATGGCCAAAATTTCTCCCGTCTGCGGGCGCATCACGATGGCCACCCCACGTGGCGAGCCGGCACGCGACATGCCACGCAGCAGCGCTTCCTGGGTCAACTGCTGCAGATCGAGATCAAGCGTCAAGTACACGTTACCGCCCGGCCTCGGCTCGGACTCGCGCTCGACCACCCGAATCTCCCGACCCTGCACGTCCTCCTCGACGAGCTGCTCCCCTTTCTGTCCCCGAAGCCACTCCTCATAGGTCGCTTCGACGCCAGCGACGCCGATGCGATCTGTATCCGGGTCGTACCCATGCGCCTTGTACTCCTCTTCCAGGCTACCGGGGATGGGCGACGTATATCCCAGAATCTGCGACACCAGCGCGCCGAGAGGGTACTCGCGCCTCGAATCCAGTTCAACCTCTACACCCGGCAATGTCAAGCGCTCCGACGCGATCAACAGCGCCGTATCTCGCTCGACCCTCTTCTTGACCACCACCGGACGGTACAAGTACACATCTTTGATGCCCTGTGTCACGATCTCGCACACGCCGGGCTCCTCGTCTCCATTCGTGGTGTAGGGCATGCCGAGCAGTACGGCCAGGCGGATGAGGACGGCCTCGGCCTCGGCGCTGAACGTCACGTCCGTGATCGCTCCATCCCCACCGATGGTGACGTCATAATCGGGCAGATATGCAGGCACGACGACGACCTTGAAGCTGGGTACATTGCGCACCAAGGGGATGCCATCGTGGGCATAGATGATTCCCCTGGAAGCCAAAATGGTCTCAGGGCGCAGTCTCTGCTCATCTGCCGCCTTCCGGTAATCATCGCCCCTCACGAATTGTAGATGCCACAGCCGTCGACTAAAAGCACCGAAAATCAGCAGGATCAGAACGGCCAACACGATCACGCGAGGTGCTCTCCTGACCATCTCCCAGCGCGCCTGCCACTCGCTATGGGCCGACTGCCGGGATAGCTCGGGCTTGATAATCATCCTAGCGTCAATCCCTCCCGCCGGAGCCTGCGCCCCAGCCAAGTCATCGGCTGCCACACAAACGGGGTCAGCACCATATTTAATATCACCGACGGCAGCGCCACCCGCAGCAGCGAGAAACTCCAATCCACCGTGTGTCCAGTCCAGGCCAGTACAATCAGCAGGATCAGGTGGTAAGCCAGGCCTCCGACCAATGCCAGTACCAACAAGCGCATCACAGGCGAGCCGATTCCCTGGCCCCAGGACTGCCCGGCCAGGAATGTGACGACGACCAATGCCAACGCCGTCGCCCCCAGCGGCCCGCCAGAGCGCAGGTCGATGATCAGACCGCCGATAAACCCCCACACCAACCCCTCGTCCACGCTGCGCGCGACGGCCCACGTCAACACGACCAGGAACATCAGATCGGGGCGCGCGCCCAACAGATCGACCCGCGACAGCAGGACGCTCTGAACCAGAGCGACGACTGTCAGGAGCGGAAGACCCACGTAGAGATTCAACTCATTCCTCCAGGGATCCCTCGGGGGTCGGTTCCGGGGTAGCCTCGGGCGTCGCCTCGGACGGCGGTGTCTCCTCATCGCGGGGAACCGGCTCAAACCCCGTAATCACGAGCACCAACTCCAGCCGATCGAGCTCTACCGCCGGCTGTACGACCGCCTCCTGGTGCAATTCGTAATCCATTCCCTCGACCGCCTTGACCTCTCCGACGACCAAGCCCTTGGGCATCACGCCCCCCAGGCCAGAGGTCAGCACGACGTCGCCGACCTCGATTTCCTCGCCCTGAGGGATGTATTTCATGCGCACCGTGCCATCCAACTGCCCCACCACCAGACCGGTCGCACGAGACGTTTGTAACAGAACAGCAACGCTGCTGTCGCTATCGGTGATCAACTGCGCTTTAGATGTCCGCGGGCCGACCTCCGCAACACGTCCCACCAGGCCGGCCCCAGCGCCAACGACCGGGTCCCCTACCTCCACCCCGTGCTTTGCCCCCACGTTGATGGTGATGTAATGCAAATAGGGATTCGGATCGGCGCCGATTACCTCTCCGCAGGGAAACGCGTCACACGCCTCCCGGCCAATCACGTCGGCGCCCACGTAGGCCGAAATTGGATACTCGCTGACAAAGTTCAGCATGACCCGAAGCTGCTCCACCTCCGCCTTGTACTCTCTGAGGCGAATATTCCCGACCATCAGCGTGTCTGCCCGTGACTGCAACTCCTCGATTTGAGCACGCAGTTCGCGCGCCTCGCGCACTGATTGGAACATGTTGCCCACATCCGCGGTCACGCCCGCGAACAGGCGCTGTAGCGGGTCAAGCACGTAGCCGAACACGCTCTCCACAGGCGAAAGATAGCCGGTCTCGCGGAGCACCAGGAGGAACAATCCAATGATGACTAACATCAAGGGAAGCCAGGGACGACGCGGGGACTGCTTCATGATTTCAACTCACTGACTGGAGCCATTAGAGCAGTTTACAACCAATCAAGTAGCATAGGGCCTTGTGCCCGCCACAAAAGGCTAAACGCACCTGGAGCTAGAAATCGGGGGATCTGGGACGTCGTTCGTCAGTGGAGGACAATACATCGCGAAGCGTGTCCAGCTCCTCCAAGACCTTGCCAGCGCCCCGGGCCACACACGTCATCGAGTCATCGGCCACGTAGGCGCGCATGTTCGTCTCCTCGCTAACCCGTTCGGCAAGGCCCTTCAACTGAGAACTTCCACCGGCCAGACAGATGCCCGTGTCCATCAGGTCGGCGATCAATTCTGGCGGCGTATCGTCCAACGTGTCCTTGATCAGGTCAACGATGATACTGACGGATCCGCTCAACGCCTCACGAATTTCAACGCTGCTGACCTCGATGGCCTCGGGCAGGCCGGTGACCAAATTGCGACCGCGCAGCGTCATCGTCATCTCTTCGGGCAGCGGGTAAGCCGACCCAATGGCTATCTTGACCCGCTCGGCCATGCGCTCGCCGATGTACAGGTTGTACTTCTGGCGCGCATACTGGATGATGTCCTCGTCCATCTCGTCGCCGGCGATGCGCAGGGAACGGCTGACGACGAAACCGCCCAGGCAAAAGACGCCTACCTCCGTCGTGCCGCCGCCGATATCGACGACCATGGCACCGCGCGCCTCGGTGACGGGCAATCCGGCCCCGATAGCCGCCGCCATCGGTTCCTCGATCAAGTAGGCCTCCCGCGCGCCGGCGGAGAGCGCCGCGTCCTTTACCGCACGCCTTTCCACCTCCGTCACACCGCTGGGGATGCCAACGACGACGCGCGGACGGGGAAAGGGGAGCAACAACTTGCTGTGTGCCTTTTTGATGAAATAGTCCAACATCGCCTCCGTCACCTCAAACTCGGAGATGACGCCATCCCGCAAGGGGCGGATGGCGACGATGTTGGCCGGCGTGCGCCCCACCATCTCCTTGGCTTCAGCGCCGATGGCAAGGACTTTTCTGCTATCGCGTTCTATGGCTACCCAGGACGGCTCGTTGATGACGATACCCCTCCCGCGTACGTAGACAAGGGTGTTTGCCGTGCCTAGGTCAATGCCCACATCCAGGGAAAAAAGCCCCAGAAAAGCATCAATAGGATTGAACACAAATGTCTCCCCACGGTATCATCTCAATAATCTGGGGGGCGGGGGGTGTGAGGGCGGCGTAGCCGCCCTCACACCCCCCATCTTCCCCTACTTATTGAGATGATACTCCCCACGTGTCTCCCACTGCAAATGACCGCCCCGGGACCATGTCTAACACCGGGGCAGGCGAAATTATACCACAAATCAGAATAGGGGGAAATGTTGGAAAGCCGCCCATTTGTGCTATAATTCGACGTGCACCTATGTCTACCTATCAGATTCAATTACCCGTCTTCGAAGGCCCTCTAGACCTGCTCCTCCACTTGGTCGAGCGAGAGGAGCTGGATATCACCACAATTGCATTGGCCCAGGTGACCGACCAGTATCTGGCTTACCTGGCGGAACTCGAACGCCGCCGTGTGGGAGAGTTGGCCGAGTTTCTCGTCGTCGCGGCGAAACTGCTGCTGATCAAATCGCGCGCGCTGCTTCCGCGTCCTCCGGCCCTTTCCCCGGAAGAGGAAGATGTAGGAGAGGATTTGGTGCGCCAGCTGCAAGCCTACAAGCGCTTCAAAGAGATCGCCAAACTGCTGCACAAACGGGAGCGGGACGGGCTGCACAGCTACGTGCGGGTCGCTCCCGTGCCACGTCTGGAGCCGCAAATCGACACAGGCAACGTCTCGCTCAACGATCTGCTGATCTACGTGCAAGAGGCCCTGGACGCCCTGCCCGCCCCACCGGTCGGGGAGGTAGTCACGCCCGTTACGGTGACCGTCAGCGAGCAAATTACTCGAATCGAGGGCCAGTTGGTCCACCGGCGCCAGGTCCGATTCCGTGAGTTCCTCTCACAAGCCACCAGTCGCGTCGAGATCATCGTCACGCTGTGGGCAGTGCTCGAACTGGTCAAACAGAAACGCGCGCGTGTGCGCCAGGAAGATCTCTTTGGGGAGATCTTTATCGAGCAGGAGGCCGACTTTCAGTCGGACGACTTTCAGTCGAGCGAAGCCACCTCCGACGCGCCAGCCACCAGTCCAGCAGCATAGCGCCGCACACACCGGCCGTATCCACCCCTACGTCAAACAACCGGCCTTTACGTCCCGGCACAAACGTCTGGTGATACTCGTCGCTCGCCCCGTACAGTATCGCCAGCCCGGCGCTCACCAGGCGCAGAGTCGCGGCGGTAAAGCGTCCTCTCAACGCCCGGAGATATAGCCTTGCCAGTATGCCAAAAGCAAGGGCGTGCCCCGCTTTCTTGAGCAGCGTATCAAACCAAGGTTCAGGCGCGTGGGGCAAATCGTTCTGGGCGGACAGGAGAAAGATCAATCCCATCCAGGCCAGGGGTGGAAGCCAGTGCCAGAGGAAACGCTTGACCGCCCTCAATTTCTCCACCCGCTCAAATCTGGTACGACTTGCCCGCAGCCACGCGATCATAATGCCCCGCCCAGTGACCGGTCACCCGGCGGTAGTCGTCTCGATTCTGCCCCTGGGCGATCATACGGCGGATCAGGTCCTCGCGCTCCTCGATTTCGCAGTTGAGCCGGGCGATGCGCTCACGCGCACCGTGGCACGTATAGTCGCCCGCCCGCAGGATCTCGACCAGCTCCCCTTCATCCCGAGGCACGCGGGCCAGCCGATTGTAGTACAAGCCAACGTGCTCGGCCTGGTGGGCGTCCGAGTTGTAGAGAGGGCGCAAACCCTGGCACGTCAGAACGGCGCGAATCTGCGACTCATCGCACGCGCCGATGTTTTTCGAGTGCAACTCAATGGCATCGGGGGGATACCGCTCAATATCGATGTCGATCTGGTCGTGGTAGCGGAAGGGATGGGCCAGGACGAGGAACCCTCCCCACTCGCGCACGAAGGCAAAGAGTTCGGGGTACGACCAACTCCGCGTCTCAAGCACCGAGTCACGGACGCCCAAAACGAGCACGTCCTCCCCCTCGGTCACAGAGATCTCGATCCCGTCAAAGATGCGAAAGGGGACGTACTTGCGGTTCAACGCCTCCAACCGGTCAAGGGGCACGAGGCGGTGATGGTCAGTAAAGGCGAGCCCGTCGAGCCCAAAGGCGATGGCGGCCTGAATCATCTCCTCCTCGCCCGACCTGCCGCAAGGCGAGCGCTCTTTTGTATGTACGTGCAAGTCGATCTTCATAATGCCCTTCGTCGCTGAGTGCGCGGGGCTAAAGTCCCCGCGCTGAAATAGCCAAGCCCTTTCAGGGCTAAATCAAACCGAACCGAGGTCAAATCAAGCCTGAAGGCTTTGTACCCTGCCTGAAAGGCAGACCTTAGCCCGGAGGTTTAGCTCCGGGCGGTGTGGCTCAAACGAACCCAGCGTGAATCGATACATCGGTTTACTACACAGAGCCCATCTTGTCAATGATCGCGTCGGCCATCTCCTGTGTGCCGACGGCGGTCGGGTCGTCGCGCGAGGGCTTCATGTCGTAGGTCACGTTCTCGCCCTCAGCGATGACGGCGGCGACGGCGTCCTGCACCCTGTCCGCGGCCTGCTTCTCGCCCAGGTGGCGCAGCATCAGCACGCCGCTGAGGATCGTGGCCGTGGGGTTGACCTTGTTCTTCCCGGCGTACTTGGGCGCGGAGCCGTGCA
>CAZKDJ010000107.1:0-14143 GCA_964551295.1 uncultured Anaerolineales bacterium
CGTGGCAAGATGCGCGCGATTTGGAAATCGCGGCTACAAAACGGGAATTGCTGATTGCGTAACAGGTTGAGCACGACCTGTTGGATCTGTTGCCCGGCACACAGCACCTTAGGCAGAGCGGGAGCCAATTCGCGCACGATTTTGATCGCTCGAAAGTCGCTTTTTTTGTATCTTCTCAAAAAGTAGGGGCAAGAGTAAGTCGGATTGCCAATCCGACCTACATTCCCCCAAGATATTGAGATGATACCTTTTTTTTCTTCAGGTCGTATTCAGTTGCCGCCAGATCGAGCGTCTTTTGCACCAAAAGGTTCAGGTCGTGCAGCGCGGGTTGGGAGCTCTTGCGCGAAAAGCTGAGCAGATTGGAGACGATCGTGGCCGCCCGCTCGCCGGTGGAGCGAATGTCCTTCAGGTACTCGCAGGTGTCGCGTTCCTGCAGGTAGCGATCCAGTCTATCGGGATCTATGCCGCAGGCTTGCAGCCGTTCGCGAGTGCGGGGACGTTGTGTATCAAAGGTCATTTGCAGGATCTGCGCGCTTTGCATCATCGCGCTCAGGGGGTTGTTGATCTCGTGGGCTATCCCGGCTGCCAGCCTGCCTACGCTGGCCATCTTGGCCGACTGGCGCATTGTCTCTTCGAGGTGTGCATGCTTGGTTACGTCGTCAATGCGCAGCACGGCTCCTTCAACATCGTTGGCCAGCAGGGGGAAGACGTCTACGTCGCGGTAAGCCACTCCGGATTCTGTGGTCAGTTGTTCTTTGTGTCGCCGCACGACCTGGCGGTCGTGCAACTTTCGCCGGGGCCAGTGTGAGCGTCGAGTCGCCGGACACTGCCTCTGCGCGTTATCCGTGTTGCGCTTTCTCTCCCCGCTGTGGTATAATCTTGTTGTACCTGGGTGCAGGTCACGCCCTGGATTGACAAATCCGGCTGCTATATCCTGCACGATTCTTTTGGAGGCGTACGCGTGCATCTTCCTGAACTCATCGGTACTGGTGCCGGTGCCTCTGTCTATCACCTGCTGGTCATTCTGGCGTTGGGGGCGATGGCTCTCATCGCCCTCATCGAGTGGCACCACACGCGCAACCCAGATCACCGCCGTATCCTGATCACCTTCGCTGCCCTGCTGGGGCTGCGTATCCCTTTGGTCGTCGGTGAATTGTCCGGTTGGGCCGTCGTCGCGCCACTCCTCACCAGCCTGGAGGCTGCCAGCCTCATGCTCTTGGGGTGGGCTTTCCTGGCCCCTATCTTGGGTCGCCGAGTGCGCATATGGTCGCTGTATGTCGGCATCGGCATCCTGTTTTTGAGCGCATTGGCCTCCTTGGCTGTCTGGTCCACCAGTCTGGCTCCCATTGTCCCCTCGATGCGAGCTGAGATGTGGCGGGATCTGTACGATGCGTCTTGGCTGTTGCTTTTCTGGCTGGCGGTGAGCGCGGCTCTGGCTGCTGCCCCCGCTCTCCTTCTCTTGATCCGTCGGCAGCGGGAGGAGCATTGGATAGCGCTGGCTGGATTTGCCATTCTGGCCTGTGGCTTTTTGGTTCTGTTTTTCGGTTCGGCGCTGCGCGTGGTCGGCCAAGTGGGGAGCGCGGGGCACAGCAACTGGATCGGCTGGGGGCGGCTGGTCGATTTGATTGGCTATTCCCTTTTCGCCGTCGCCGTCTACCGCATGGCGATGCAGGATATGTGGGTCTACCGCCAGGAACTGCAGACGATGAGCGAGGAGGCGCTGCGCCAGGCAAAGGAGCTGTTTTTCCTGGTGGAGGCCAGCCGATCGATCGGCGAGTCTCTGGACCTGGGCACGATCCTTCAGCGCGTGGTCGAAAGCACCACCATGGCCCTGGATGCGGATCGTGCGGCCATCTTTCTGATCGATCCTGATGATTCCCAAACTGTGACGCTGGCCGCGCAATACACCACGCTCCAACGTGCAGAGGTGGCGACACGACATCCCGCTTTTACTCTGACCGACCAGCCCACGTTGGACTATGCGTTGCAGCGGCGCAAGCAGTTGACGCTCAACGAGGAGACCGATAACCCGCGCTTGAGAACCCTCTACAGCTTGCTGGGCAGCCCGGAGGCCGGCCCGACCATCGTGCAGCCACTGCTGCGCCAGCGCGCCATTCTGGGGGCCCTGGTCGTGGGCAACGATCACAGCCGCCGCCCGTTTGACTCGAATGCGGGCCGCTTGTGTCAGTCCATCGCCGTGCAGGTGACAGCGGCCATCGAGAACGCGCGCCTCTACGGCGATCTACAGGCGCAGGCCAGTCAACTGGCCGAACTGCTGCAGTCTCAGGAGGACGAAGGCCGCCGCAGGATGTCTATCCTGGAAAGCATTGCCGAGGGCGTGGTCGTCAGCGATGGAGAAGGCCGCATCATCATCGTCAACGCCGCAACCGAGCGCATCCTGGGCACCTCACGCAAGCGCATCCTGGGACGTCCACTCAAGGGGTTGACGGGGCGTATGGCCTTGGACCCCAACACCGACTGGGGGACGGTCGCCGAATCCGACACACCGCTGCAGACGGTGTTCGAGTTGGAGGGGAAGGTCGTTTACGTCAATGCAGCGCCCGTCCTCACGCCGTCTGGGAATCATCTGGGTGTGGTAGCCGTTCTGCGCGACATCACCTGGGAGACCGAGGGCGAGCGGGCGAAAAACGAGTTTATCACCGCTATCTCTCACGAGCTTCGAACGCCCCTCACGGCCATACGGGGGTACGCGGAGGCGCTCGACGGCGGCATGGTTGGCCCGATGAGCGAGGCGCAGGCGCATTTTCTGGGCATCATCCGCGATAACGCGCTGCGCATGGGCACCCTGACCGAGAATCTCATCTCCATCTCTGAACTGGAAAAGGACGGCCTCAAGCTGGAGTACGCGGAGACGGACGTTCATTTAGCCATTGGCGATGTCGTGCGGGGTTTCCGCAGCGAGCTCGAAGCCCGTGAACAGGAACTCGTTTTGGCGCTCGAAGAGCTGCCCCTCATTGAGGCCGATCCGGCACGCGTGCGACAGATCGTGGGTAACTTGGTCAGCAATGCCGTCAAGTTCACCTATCCCGGCGGGCGCATTACGATTGGCGCTACTCTGCTACGTGACGAAGGGGAGCAACCCCAGATGCACTGCGCTATCTGGGTCGAGGATACTGGTATCGGCATTTCTCCAGAAGAGCGGGAGCATATCTGGGAGCGCTTTTACCGGCCGGTGAATCCTTTGGCCATGGAGGCCAGCGGGTTGGGGGTGGGGCTTTCCATCGTCAAGTCGCTGGTAGAAGCGCACAACGGGCGGGTGTGGCTGGAGAGCACTCCGGGCGAGGGAAGCAAGTTCACGGTGCTTTTGCCGACCAAGCGTGCGCAGCCGATGGGGGTTTGACCTGACGAATTGACTCTCGATTTACTCTGGTGTACAATCGAGATAGAGTAAATCGGTGAGGGGCTAAAGCCAATGGAATCTCAGAGCTTTTTTCAATTTGTATTGGACTTGAGGAACTTTGTCGCTACCCAGCCCGGTGATTTGGCTTACCATCTGGTGACGCTATTTGCTATCCAGCTGATACTGGGGATGGCGTTTGGGCATTGGATCCGTCATCGCCGTGAGCAGAGCGCGGTGCGGTTGCTGCTGACTGGATTGGGCTTTACGCTTGCGCGTGCATCGCTGATGCTTCTCGCCGTGCTGGATCGCGTTGGCGTGCTCGGGTCGTCGGCGGTAGCCCTCTTGCCCCCTTTGGAGCGTTTTTTCGAACTGGCGACGGCGGCGCTGGCCGCCTGGACGTTTCTATCGATCCTGGATAAGCGGGCGGGCCTGGGGGTGTCCTTGCTGCTCGTCGTCCTGCTGGTGGCGGGCGGCGGCTGTGCAGTCTCGGCCTACTTTTGGATCAGAGATGGCGGCCTGGGTGTGGCCTACAATGCGCACGTGCAGGCGGCGGTATGGCAGGTTGCCACCATTGTCCTGCTGGCCGTCTCTGTGATCGCCACCCTGGTGTGGCGGGGGGCTGATTGGGGATTGGCCTTTTTCCTGTTCGCCGTCTGGCTGAGTGGCCACACCGTGCAGCTCATCAGCCCCAATCTCGATTCGGATATCGCTGGATGGGTGAGGTTGGCCAACGTGGTCGCGCTGCCGCTGTTGGCAGCCCTGGTGTATCGCCGTGCGCTGAGCGCGGCCCCATCCATGGGCGAGGATGTGGGCGACGACATGCTGGAGGTGGTCGGGATTTTGCAGGCCGTTCGCCGCATCGAGGAAGCGGGTGATATCGAGGCGGCCCTCGAATTGGCCTCTGCGTCCATCGCCCGCACCCTGGGAACCGACGTGATCGCTGTCGGCCTGCCCATTATCGGGCCATCCAAGGGCGTGCGCATCGCTGGCATGTTCCCTCCCACCGGCGCCAAGCTGGCGCGACAGGATCTGACGCTGTTGGCGCCCGATCACCCCCTGTTGGCATCCGTCCTCCAAACTGGCCGTATGGAGCGGGCGTATGGTCGGCGCCGGGAGTCTACCGTCTCGGGTATCTATTATACCCTGGGTTTTCAACGGACGGGCCCTTTGATCCTGCAACCTCTTGTTGAGGGGAACAACCTGATGGGGGTCGTGGTGGCCGGAAATCCGGTATCTCGGCGGCGGTTTACGTCGCGTGAGGAGCAGATCTTGCAGGCTGTGGCGGCAGCCGTGACGGCATCCCTGGCCAACCTGCGACGGCGGGGAGGCGCTCCTGGTGGCGGTGGTGAGGAGCTGAAGAACGCCCTCGCTGAGGTGCAACGCTTGACCCAGGAGACGGTCGAACTGGAGAGTGAGCTGGAGCAGCAGCACCAGCGCGCCGACGAGCTAGACACGATGCTGCGCCTGCAGGAGGAAGTGGTGGGTGCAGACGACAAGTCGGCGGCCGAGGTTGCGATCTGGGAGGAGGAGCTGCGCGAGTTGGCTGATACGCGCGATGCACTGAAGAACGAGTTGGCTGAGTGGAAGGAGAAAGCAGAGCAAATCGCCCACGCGAAGGCTGATCTGCAGATGCAACTGGCTCAAACGCGAGCCGAACTTCAAGTGGTTCAGAATCGGGAGGCGGCGCCGGCCCCGGTGGAGCGAACCGCCGATAGCGGGCCGGGTGGTATCCTGGTAGGCGACGAGCATGGCAACGTCATCATGGTCAGTCAAGGGGCGCAGTATCTGGTGGGCCAGTCGCGTGCAAATATCATGGGTATGCCTCTTCAGGATGTGTTCGATGAGCCGATGTGGGTTCAGACTGTTCAGCGGCTCTCGGGTGACGGCGCGCAGCCTGGAGATGCCGCTTCAGTGACCCTCGAGTTGGATGAGCGGACGATACGGGCCGAGTTGGCGCGTCTCCCCGATTCCTCCGGTTGGCCCGGCGGTTTGTCCGCCATGCTTTACCTGGAGAAAGGGACGACGCTGCAGACCGAGATGCTGACGTCGCTGATTCACGAGTTGCGCACACCGATGACGTCGATCAATGGCTACACAGATCTGCTGGTTGGCGAGGCAGTGGGTATCCTCGGCGAGACTCAGCGCCAATTCCTGCTGCGGGTCAAGGCCAATATCGAGCGCATGGGTGGGCTGCTGGATGACTTGGTCAAAGTTGTCTCCATAGATGCCGGTGAGGAAGGGCGTTTATCTCCTGAGCCGGTCAACTTTGGTAACGTCATGGAAAGCGCCATCATGTCACTGT
This sequence comes from uncultured Anaerolineales bacterium, assembly GCA_964551295.1. Taxonomy (GTDB): domain Bacteria; phylum Chloroflexota; class Anaerolineae; order B4-G1; family B4-G1; genus JAFGED01. The sequence continues at coordinate 5,664 of CAZKDJ010000107.1, forward strand.
CCGCTCAGTTCAGCGAACGCGAGTTGTCGGTGCAGTTGGAGATGCCGGACGAGTTGCCGCCCGTGTATGCCGATCGAGACAGTATTTTTCAGGTCGTGCAGCATCTTTTGGCCAACGCCGGTCAGTGCTCGAGGCAGGGCTCTGACGTTGTCGTCCACGCAGAACTGGAGGAGCACGACAATCAAATCCAGGGGTTGCCCGACTACCTGCTGGTATCTGTGAGCGATACGGGCGGAGGAATAGCGCCAGAGGATCAGCGTCGGGTCTTTCAGCGTCTGTACCGGGCCGATAATCCCCTGATCTCTGGGCTGGGTGAGACGGGGGTGGGGCTATCCATTGCTAAAGCGTTGGTGGAGGCACACGGCGGACGCATTTGGGTAGAGAGCGAAGCCGGTGTGGGCAGTACGTTCAGCTTTATCCTCCCGCTTTCCCCTGAGGAAGATACCGAGCTAGAAGAGTTTCCCACCCTTGGGTCGTATCCGATTATGGGAGAATCAGAGGGATAGTGGTGAGCGAAAATCTGGGCGCTGGGACAGAGCGATCCGTCGGCCTGGGGCAATTGATCGGTGGACTCGCTATCACGCTCATCAGCCTGGGAATGCTGCTGGGTGCTTTTTTGCTGAGTCAGGTCGGCGTTTCGAGCGCGCTGGCGACGCCGACGCTCGTGGGAGCGGCATCTCGCCCCACGGCCACGTCGTTCCTGCCGACGCTCGTTTCACCTTCGCCCACTTCTACTTTCATCCCCACACCACTGCCAGCGGAGGAAACCGTCTCGCCGACGACGCCCACACCTGCCGCTACTCCTGCCGCTACCGCTACTTCCGCGGACTATTTACTGCCCCGGTGTCCGCAGCCTGCGGGTTGGTCTGTCTACACCGTACAACGGGGGGACACGCTCCCTGCGCTGGCCTGGCGGTCTGGTATGACGACGTACGCCCTCATGCGGACCAACTGCCTGAGCTCCCAGGTCATCTCTCCCGGTCAGAAGCTGTATGTGCCGCCCACTTTTTGCGCCACCGCTACCCCAAGGCCCTATCGATGCGGCCCGCCGATGGGCTGGACGTATTTATATCGCGTGCAGGCGGGCGATACACTCTACGGCCTCTCACGCCGCTTTCGCGTGGGGATCGAGGCGATCCGACGGGCCAATTGCCTGAGTGGCTACCAGATAAACATCGGGCAGGTGCTCTATATGCCACCACCGCCGCCGCCGCTGTACACGGCTACTCCCAAGCCCACCGCCACGTTTACGCCTACACCTACACCCACCCTCGTGCCAACTCTGACGGCAACACCCACGCTGACTTCCACCCCCATAGAAACCAGCGTGCCCACGCTGACTTTTACACCCGGCCCGACCGTGATACCCACCACGCCTGTGACGCCTACCGTGACTTTCACGCCGGTCCCGACGTCCGTTTTCACGGAGACGCCTATCCCCTCAACGCCGACTCCCACGGAGACGCCGGCAGCATCGACGGCCACTTTTACGCCTGGGCCTACGCTCACCCCTGAGCCCGCTACGGCCACCTTCACACCTGCTCCGACGGAAACCCCTGCCCCGACGGAAACCCCTGTGCTAACGGAGACGCCGACTCCCTGAACATCTTTCCCCGCGGCTCGACGCTGGTAGCGCTGGGCTTTTATGGTATAATGTGCGCCACCCCTGGGACGGATTGGAGGAAATAACACGGACGGTGGGAAGCGTCCCCTGCGCTACTTGGCGGAGGGCTTAATCGTAGTAGTTATCTTGACACTAATCACTGTGGCCAGCCGCTGGGTCGTGGCCGGTGATTTGGACATTGCTTCGGCAGTCAGTACTGCAACATCTGTCGGCACGTCTGAGATTTTCCCTGCATCGATCACGCCCACTTACACGCCCATTCCTGCACCTACGTGGACCTACACGCCCGTGCCCACAATTGGCCCCACGCCCACGCCCGGCCCGACATCTACGCCGACCCATACGCTTACGCCCAGCGCGACGCCCCATCCACCTGACGAGCTGCCCGGAGCGCCGCACGTCGTGACGAGCACCGTCGTCACGCCTCAGCCGCTGCCCGTCCCCGGGGCGATCCCGTTGATCGAGCAGCCCGAAGGGGTGATCAACATCGCCTTGCTTGGTTCCGACCAGGTCGATAAGGACAACCCCGGGCGCACCGACGTGATCATCATCGCCAGCATCGATCCGGCCATCCCCTCGGTTTCGCTCATTTCCGTCCCCCGCGATTTCTACGCCTGGATTCCCAGCCACGGGTTCAACAAGATCAACACGGCTTACCGGCGCGGGGAGCTCGACCGCTACCCCGGAGGCGGCCCTGAATTGGTCAAGGCCACCATCGAGTACAACCTGGGGATACGCATCCACTACTACACACTGGTCGGGTTCGATGGCTTTGTCAAGATCGTGGACACGCTGGGGGGCGTGGACGTGGCCGTGGAGTGCGCCCTGTCCGACACGTTCCCCGACCCCGATTCGCCCACCGGCCAGACGGACGTGGACTGGGAGCCGGGCATCTACCACCTCGACGGCAAGCACGCGCTCTGGTATTCGCGTTCCCGCTGGAGCACCAGTGATTTCGACCGCAACCGCCGTCAACAGCAGGTGCTGCGGGGATTATACCAACAGGTTCTGGCCCTGGACATCGTTCCCAAGATTCCCCAGTTGTGGGGCGCGCTGAACGAGACGGTGGCCACAGATTTGGGATTGGAGGAGTTGGTCTATTTGGCCAGCCTAGGCTCGGAGCTGGACTTGGTGGACGTGAAGAGCAGTTTCGTGGGCAAGGACGTTTTGCAGTCGTGGACGGCGCCGAATGGTGCCTGGGTGCTGGTGCCTTACTACGAAGCGCTGGGGCCGATGATCGCGGAGGCACTGGAGCCGCCGGCCACAGCGCGCGCGTCACGGCCCGCTTTCCGCGTCGAGGTGTGGAACGCTACTTCCCATGACGGCCTGGGGTACGTGGCGGCCGGGCGGCTGCGCTGGGAGGGTTTTGAGGTCACGCATGTCGATCGGGCCGGCTCGGTGTACGAGCGCACGCAGATTTGGGATTTCACCACCACGTCCAAGGGCTCGCCTCTTCCGCGCTTGATGAATCTCTACTGGCGATCCGCTGGCGATGTTGTCTACGAGCCGGCGGAGGAGCGCGCGGTGGATTTCCGGGTCATACTGGGCGCCGATTACGACCCTTGCGTTTCGGCACACCGCCGTTGGCAGCCCGAAGAGATGCCCCCCACGGTGACGCCACTTCCCACTGTCGTTCCGACGCCCACCCCTTGAGGATCAAAAACCGGGTTTCTCTAGTTCTTATTTCTGCAACGCCGGCAGGATCAGGCTAAACGTGCTGCCGACGCCCCGCTCGCTGGAGACGCGAATCTTGCCCCCGTGTGCATCGAGGACGGCCTTGGACACGTACAACCCCAGGCCGATCCCTCTGATGTTCGCCGTTCTCTCGACGCGGTAGAAACGGGTAAAGAGCTGTTGCTGAGCGTGCGCCGAGATGCCGATTCCTGTGTCCGTGACGTCGAGAACCACGTTGCCGCTCTGTTCGTACAACCGCACGGACACGCTGCCGCCTTCCGACGTGTTCTGCCAGGCATTGCGCACCAGGTTCTCGATCACCCACTGCAGGCGTTTTTCGTCCACGCTGACCTGTGGCAGGCCGTCAGCGATCTCCACACTGAATGCCAGCTGCATGTCGTCCATCTGGAGATACCAGGGTTCTGTGATCTCTTCGACGAGGGTGGATAGCTGTATGGGATGTCTGTTCAGGGCCAATTCTCCCCGCGCTTCCATCTCGGAGAAATCCAGGAGGGTGTTGATCATGTTCACCAGCGACTTGGTGTGATGGTGGATCCTCTTTACAAAGTGGCGCTGCTCATCTTCTAGGGCCCCCGTCGCGCCGATGAGCATGAGTTCACTGTAGCCCTTGATCGCCGTCAAGGGGGTACGCAGCTCGTGCGAGACGTGGGCGACGAAAGCGTCTTTGAGCCGGTCCGCCTCGGCCTCGGCGGTCACGTCCCGCAGCACGACTACTGTGCCCAGCCGCTCGTCGTCCTTCGATCGAACGGCGGCAGAGTGGGCGCCGATCACTTTTCCGCCCATCTCGAAACGTCGGCGCTCTATGAGCCATGGGTCGGATGTCGACGCTTCCTCGTCTGGGTTCTCTGTGACCAACTCTTCGAGGTCGCCGCCCAGGAAGTGATCGGCCATGTCCTGCAGCATGATTTTGGCTGCGTCGTTCAGGGGGATAAAGTTGTGCTCCAAATCCTCCAGCACCACGCCGTCGCCGATGCTGGCGAGGATCGCCTCCATACGGCCCAGGGCTTCCTCCAGCGCGCGCGTTCGCTCTGCCAGGCGCCTCGTCGTCTCGTCGAGGGTTGTAGAGGAAGGGTCGATCCCTGCCGGTTTCTGGGGGTCAATTTGCCGTGTAGGATTGCCTTGGGCTGCGGGCTGTTTCTTTGGTTGTTCTGTCACCTACTTACGCTCCGGTTGTATCTGGGTCAAGCCAGCGCTCGGTGTGCCTGTTCCGCGACCAGCACACCCCCGTCCCAAGGTGGCTCTACAGCGTCTTTGCAAAGTGTGAACATTGTACACCAGTGTGGGCGCAAGGTCAAACAGAGGTAGGGCCTTGTCATTCTTGCGAGAATAGGCGGTTCAGCGTAGAATGACCCGGTCTTTTGTCAGGCTTTCTGACGGGTGTAGTATCTTTTCAAAGTAAAAATGATGCACTGTCATTCTGAGCGTAGCGAAGAATCTCGTCGTTGCCCGGCAAAAGCTCCTTTGGACAGCAAGGGCGAGATTCTTCGTCGCTGCGCTCCTCAGAATGACGTGTTATCAAAATCATCCTGAAAAGGTAGTAGAGTGGTTGGGTGCTTAATGTAAATCGTAAGGTTGGGGTGCTAGGATATTAGGGGGTTAGACGACATTCGTCGTCCTCAGCTTGCCGGGTTGCCAAGCTGTTCCAGTCCTGATCCCCAACTGGGGGTGTCATGTTCGGATTATCGGAAAAGATTCACCGAGACCTGCTTCGACTGGTGCTTGCTCTTGTCGGAGGCTCGATTCCCGTCGTGCTTTTGCTGCTCCTGACGGCTTCAGATGTGCAGGCTGCTCCCTTGCCTCGACCGCCAACGGCCATCACGCCGGGGACGACCTCCGTCGCCCACACGTCTGCTACTACTCACAGGATGAGGGTCTTTGCCGATGGACGCATCAGCAATCGATTTTACACGTATGATGGCTATTGGTTCGGCGATCTACGAAATCAAATTGATCAAGACAGCGATAGTCCTGATGCCACAACCATCGCCGTCATGTTCGACCAGCACGCTGCGACGCCCAATGACGTCGACGTCGGTGCTCAAGGTGAGTTTGTCCCGACGACGCCCATCACCCGCTATACATCTCCGGACAATAACTATCCCAACTACAGCGAGGACACCTCTGTGATATATGCCAGTGCGGTGCTCCCGTACCAGATCGCGCAACGAACACTGGCCACGGCCACGAATAACTGCGTGATCATGGAGCTGGACGTTCAGAACACCGGCGGTGCAGCGCTCACCGGCGGCAAGCTGCTCTACATGGTGGATATTGACGCTGGGTGGGAGGCCGGTACCGATTTGGGGTTCTACGATCCCGTCCGGCGTCTGGTCGGTCAATCAGACTGGAATACTACGCCCATCATCCTTCCTCTTCCTGGTTATGCGATGGGCATCTCGCTGTTGAAGGGGGATTGGAGAGGATATGGGATCAATGGGAACACCTACCCTGTTTCGGACGGCCAATTCCAGGCTGAGATGAACACCCCTGCCAATACGATTACCAATGGCGACAACGATGTCTCCTGGATCGTGGCCGATGTCCCCGATCTGACCTCTGGTCAGACGGCGCAGTTGGCTTTTGGCATCTGTGCTAAAAACGACACCACCGAGCTCGGGGCCAGGGAAGAACTGAAGGAGGAGCACGACGAGGCGGTCGATCTCGGCCTGACGGTGGTCAAGACGGTCGATGGCAATTGGACGCGGCGGATCAAGCTGACTTTTACCAACACGGCGCAGACCGAGGACTTGATGGACTTTCCCGTGTTGGTGACCTTGGATGCCAGTCGCGTTCATTACACACAGACCCAGGATGCCGGTCAGGACATTCGCTTCGTCGATCCGGACGGGACGCTGCTGGCCCACGAGATCGAGGCGTGGGATGAGACGGGGACCTCTTATGTGTGGGTGAACGTGCCGCGGATCGACGGTGGTTCGGATGAGGACTTTATATGGATGTACTATAGCAACCCCAATGCGCCGGACGGCCAGGATTCGGAGGGAGTCTGGGCCAGCAATTACCGCATGGTCTATCACCTGGCAGATGGTCCTGGCCCCCCCGGCATGCCGATCCGGGACTCGACTGTCAATAGCTTTGACGGCACGAATCAGGGCAGCGCGGCGTACGGCAGCGGTTTCATCGCCGGGGCCCGGGATTTTAACGGGACTGGCGACTACATCGACCTGGGTTCAGATCTGGCTGTTCTTAACGGGGTAGGCCAGGCCACGCTGTCGGCCTGGGTCAGGCCGGATGTTTTGGGGACTCGTCGGGATATCATTGGCGTCTCAATCGGCGGCAGCGGCCCCACCAGTTCTTCTCGGGCATCGATTTTCCATTGGTGGAATGATGCTGGGGTGGTCGCCCGGTCGCGAGATAGCGAGGCGGCTAGCGTGATTGATACGTCGTCTAATCCCCTTTCTTCCAACTGGCATTATATCGTCGCCGTTATCGACTATGCCGGCAGCGTTGTCACGATTTACGTCGATGGGCTCCCACTGCCACTTTCAGGCGTTCCAAGCTTCAACGATCCAGCGACATCTGATACGAATTCTGCCAGCGCCGCCCTGGGGAGTGGAGAGGATGGCAGTGTTTTTTATTTTGACGGACGGATCGACGAGGCCCGTGTCGCCGCGACGGCTCGCCCGGCCGATTGGGTCGCTGCCCAGTATGCTTCGATGACGGATAGTTTCATCACATATGGTAGCCAAGAGGATACTCTGGCGACAATTGGCTTTGGGGTTATAGGGGCCCCGTTTACCTATACTGTTATCATCACTAACACTGGCCTGGCCCAGATCTCTGGCGTCGTGGTAACCGATGTGGTGCCAAGTGGCGCCGACTACGTCTCCGGCGGTTCGTACAATCCCAGCATCAATACGGTGAGTTGGGTGATTCCAAGCATTACGGCTGCTGAGGCCGAGTCGGTCACCTTTGTCGTCAGTACGTGCCAGTCGAGCATCATCAACGAATCCTACCGCGCGGTCACCAGCATGCAGGGCATCAGTAGCTCCCATGGAACGCCTCTCCTGACGGTGCTCAGGCCGCCCACATTGGAAGCCCAGTTCATTCACAGCCCGCCGATGGCCACGGTGGGGAGCACCGTCTCCTTTACAAGTACCAGTACGACCGACGGAGGGCCTGTCGTGGCCTGGGGTTGGGATTTCGGCGATAGCGATACGGCGAGCGGTCCGACCGTGAGTCACGCGTACGCCAGCTCTGGTGACTTTGTCGTCACCTTGACGGTGACCGATACCTGTGGATTTGTGGACGTGGTATCCAAGACGATCACAGCTTATCCGGAAGTGAGTTTCAGCGATGCTTCCTATACCGTGGGGGAAGGGGATGGCACGGCGACGATCACGGTGACCCTCAATGCTGTGCCGGTCGTGATGGCCACAGTGGACTATGCCACGTCGGATGGGACGGCTGCGGCTGGATCGGATTACGTCGCAGCCAGTGGGACGTTGACGTTTACACCTGGCACTGCTATCCGAACCTTTGACGTGACGATCAACGATGATGCTATCGATGAGCTTGACGAGACGGTGAACCTGACGCTGAGCGGGGCGGTGAACGCGACCATCGGGGGCACAAATCCGGCGACGCTGACGATCGTGGACGACGACACGGCGGGGGTGAGCGTCAGCCCGACGACGGTGAACGTGACGGAGGGCGGGGCTGGGGACACGTACGACGTGGTGCTGAATAGCCAGCCGACGGGGGTGGTGACGATCACGTTCGCGACGGGGACGCAGGTCAATGCGATCGCGGCGATCACGTTCGATGACACGAACTGGGACGTGGCGCAGACGGTCGACGTCAGCGCGGTGAACGACGCGCTGGTGGAGGGAGCGCACGTGGGGACGATCACGCACAGTGCGACGAGCGGGGACGGGAACTATGACGGGATCACCATTGCGGACGTGACGGTGAACATCACGGACGATGATACCGCCGGGGTGAGCGTGAGCCCGACGACGGTGAGTGTGACGGAGGGCGGGGCTGGGGACACGTACGACGTGGTGCTGAATAGCCAGCCGACGGGGGTGGTGACGATCACGTTCGCGACGGGGACGCAGGTCAATGCGATCGCTCCGATCACGTTCGACGACACGAACTGGGACGTGGCGCAGACGGTCGACGTCAGCGCGGTGGACGACGC
>CAZKDJ010000108.1:0-13952 GCA_964551295.1 uncultured Anaerolineales bacterium
TGGACAAGGTGCTCAACCGCGTGGTCGAGGCAGCGGTCTATGTGACCAATGCTGAGGAGGGCTTGCTCCTGTTGCTAGATCGCAAGACCAGAGAGCTCTACCTGCGGGCGGCCAAGAACGTGGATGAAAAGGTGGCTCGGAACCTGCGCCTGCGTGTGGATGACAGTATCGCCGGCCGCGCCGTCCAGTCCGACCGCCCTGTGCGCATCGTCGGTGAACGTACCAAGATCGCCACGGGGTATCTGGTCGAGGCGCTGCTTTACCTGCCGCTGCGGGTACCCGGCCGCGGGGCTATCGGCGTGCTGGGAGTCGCCAACCGCGAGCCTGGACGCGCGTTCTCGGAGCACGATGTGTTCTTGCTCTCGGCCCTGGCAGACTATGCTGCCATCGCCATCCAGAACGCGGGCCTCTACGAGACCGTCGAGATCGAAAGAGCCAAGCTGGAAGCCGTCCTGCGGGAGGCGCGGGAGGCGGTCGTCGTCACCGATGAGTTGGACAGGATCCTGCTGTGCAATGTGGCATCCCACTCTGTATTGGGCCTTGGCGATGTCACCCTCTCCGGACAACCTGCCAGCATGGTTCTGCCCCATCCGGTGCTACGCGAGATGTTTACCGAGACACACGAAAAGAACCAGGCCGTGCGTAGAGAGGTGCCCCTGGAGAATGGGCGGACATTTAACGCGCAGCTCACTCCCATCGAAGGCGTTGGCTATGCGCTGGTGATGCAGGACATCACGCACCTGAAGGAGTTGGACCGCATCAGGTCCGAGTTTGTAGCCACTGTCTCTCACGACCTGCGCACCCCGTTGACCAATATCCTGGGCTACGTCGAACTGCTGCCGCGGGCCGGTCCGCTGAACGAGCAGCAGCAGGAATTCATCCTGTGTGTCCGGGAAAGCATGGCCTCAATCACAGAGTTGGTCGGCGACCTACTCGACATCGGGCGCATCGAAGCCGGTTTCGATTTGGATATGGCGCCCTGCAACTTAGTGCACGTGATCACGGCGTCGGTCAAGGGCTTCCGAACGCGGGTAAGAGAGAAGAGACAGGAACTGCGCTGGAAGCCTCCTCAAGCACTTCCGCTGGTCAACGGCAACGCCCGCGTGCTGGGACAGGTGATGGATAACCTGATCAGTAACGCGATAAAGTACACCCAGGAAGGCGGGTGGATCGCCGTCAGCGCCGACGTGGAGGACGAATACGTCGTGGTGCGCGTGGCGGATAACGGCATCGGCATTCCGCCGGCCGACCAGCCATATATCTTTGATAGGTTCTATCGCGTCGAGTCGGAAAAGACGGCGGGCATCTTGGGCACCGGGCTGGGGTTAGCCATCGTCAAAACCGCCATCGAGAAACACAAGGGACGGGCATGGGTCGAGAGCAAGCCAGGAGAGGGGAGCGTTTTTTACTTCGTGCTACCCACACTACCGCCTGATGAATCATAGCCAACGCTTACGCGCGAACACGTTCGTGCAAGAACAAATTCACATGTCACAAGGCGCTCCAATGAGAGCGCCTTTGTTTGCATCTGGTGATCTGTGGTCGCCAGCAGCGTAGGGTTTCCGTAGGGTTAGTGTAGGGTTAGCGTCAAGTCTGGAGGGGTAAAGTAGTGTAGCATATAGTTGGGGCTAGCGGTGGTTTCTATCTTCTTCTCCTCCTTTTAGTGAGAGCCGGGTATAAACCGGCTCTCCACATTTAAGGCCGACAGCACACGCTGTCGGCCTTTTTTGTCAGATTGCGCGTGTTTTACGGTTCGCTCAATAGCGAGCGCACCACCTCCAGCAGCTCGACCTTTCGATAAGGTTTTGTCAGATAGTAATCGATGCCGAGTTCGGCGGCCCTCTCTTTGTCGGCCGGCTGCGACTTGGCCGACACGACCACAACTTTTACATCAGCCGTCTTGGGGTCCGCTCGCAATCGTCTGAGAACCTCAAAGCCATCTATACCGGGCAGCATCAGATCAAGCAGAACCAGGTCGAGACGAACCCTCTGGGCAATCTCAAGACCTTGGAGTCCATCCTGAGCCATGATGACCCGGTGTCCTTCGGATTTGAGTATCAGATCCACCAAGCGGGCGCTGAGAGGATCATCTTCGATTAGTAGAATCGTCCGCTCCATGTCATCTCCACCAGATTGTGTATGCGGCTTGCAGCCTCGCCGTTGTACAGAAGAGGTGCTACTGGCACTTGAAACGCCCTGTATTATACCCCAAAGTGAGAAATCCAAAAACTCTTATTGAACTTGCCCTTCCTCCGGTTTTCCAATACAATGACTCAGTCAATGCTGATCACACATGCACGCTTGGCCACACTGGGCGACGAGCCCCGTTTAATCGAGGACGGTGCATTGCTCGTCGCCGGTGAGCGCATTGTTGACCTGGGCACCAGCGCTGAACTCTTGAGCCACTACCCAGAAACTGAGCGTTGGGACGCGGCAGGGCAGCTGGTGCTACCGGCCTCCATCTGCGCCCACACCCACTTCTACGGCGCCTTTGCCCGCGGGATGGCCGTGTCCGGCAAAGCGCCCTCCGATTTTCCCCAGATCCTGGAATCCCTGTGGTGGCGGCTGGATAAGGCGCTCACGCTGGAGGACGTGCGCTACTCGGCGCTGGTCTGCCTGGTAGATGCGATCCGCCACGGCACGACGACGCTGATCGACCACCACGCCAGCCCAAACGCCATCGAGGGCTCCCTGGCTACAATCGCCGAGGCGGTGCAGGAGGCCGGGCTGCGGACGTGCCTGTGTTACGAGGTCACCGACCGGGATGGACCAGAGCGGGCGCAGGCCGGCATCGCGGAAAACGCGCGCTTCGCGCGAAGCTTCGCGCAATCTCTACTCTCCAATCCCCAATCTCAAATCGCGGCCTCGTTCGGCCTGCACGCCTCGCTCACGCTCTCCGAAGAGACGCTGGCCGACTGCGTCGCCGCCGCAAAAGAGTTGGGACTGGGTTTCCACGTCCACGCGGCGGAGGACGTGGCCGACCAGAAGGACTCGCTGCGCAGATCCGACAAGCGCGTCATCCACCGCCTGCACGATGCGGGCATTTTAGGCCCGCGCACCATCGCCGTCCACTGCGTCCACGTGGACGAGGGGGAAATCGAGGTGCTGGCCCAGACCGGCACGTGGGTCACCCACCAGCCACGCTCGAACATGAACAACGGCGTGGGGGTGGCGCCGGTGGAGTCAATGCTGCGGGCCGGGGTGAACGTCGGCCTGGGCAACGACGGATTCTCCAACCACATGTTCGCCGAGATGAAGGCCGCCTATCTGGTGCACAAGCTGGCCCAACGCGATCCCCGCGCGATGCCCGGCGATGTGGTGATGCGCTTGGCCTATGCCAACAACGCCCGGCTGGCGCGCGTCTTTTGGCCAGAGTTGGTGTTGGGCGAATTGCGCCGGGATGCAGCGGCCGATCTGGTATTCTTGGATTATCATCCCACGACGCCGCTGACGGCGGGGAACCTGCCCTGGCACCTGCTCTTTGGCATCGAGGCGTCGACGATCACCGCCACCGTCTGCGGGGGGCGCGTGCTGATGCGTGACCGCGCGCTGCTCACTCTGGATGAGGAGGCCATCACCGCCCGGTCGCGGGAGCTGGCTGCACGAGTTTGGGAGCGGGTCAACGGATGAATGGATGAACGGGTGAAGGCGCGATTGACAGCTAAGGTCGATTTGGAGTACAATGGGTTTGTCCCTGTCGAGGTTCTATCACCAATCCTAAGGAGGCACAGCAATGCTGGTAGGCGAGAGAATGACCAAACGTCCTGTGACCGTAACGGAGAATACCCCCGTTAGCCGGGCACTAGAGTTGATGAAGCGCGAAAAAGTGCGCCGTTTCCCGGTGGTTGACAAACACGGCAAGTTGGAGGGTATCGTCTTGGAAAGAGACCTGATATACGCTGCGCCCTCGCCAGCCACCACGTTGAGCATCTTTGAGATCCACACCCTGCTCGCCAAGATCAAGGTGGGCGATGTGATGACGCGCGACGTGATCACCGTGTCGGAGGATACGCCCCTGGAGGAAGCCGCTCGCATCATGTCCGACAACAACATCAGCGGTGTGCCCGTGATGCGCGACGATCAGTTGGTGGGTATCATCACCGAGACCGACATCTTTAAGGTCTTTCTCGAGATGCTGGGCGGACGTGATGACGGGATTCGCCTGAACGTCCAGGTTCCACACGAGAAGGGCGTCCTGGCCAAGATCGCGGGTGAGATTGCAGGGATGGGAGGCAACATCGTGGCTTTGGGCACGGTGCACGGCGACGATCCGGCGCATTACCGGCTCACGATCAAGGTCGCCGACGTGCCACAGGGTCAACTGGTCGCGGCGATGAAAAAGCTGGACTTGGAGGTACTGGACGCGCGCGAATGCTCGTGGTCTCAGTGTGAGAGCGGGTAGGTCGCCTTGGTCGATCCAAAAAGAGCGGGGCGGTATAAGCGTATCTACGCTCAGTTGCAGGATTTGATCGAGGACAAGTCACCCAGCTTGGTGGCGGCGATGGCGAGGCTGTGTGCTGTGCTGCACGCCAAGATGAGTTACCACTCGTGGACGGGCTTTTATTTTGCCTCCGACAGTGAATTGCACGTGGGGCCCTATCAGGGCCCCGTTGCCTGCCAGGTGTTGAGGGATCGCGGCGTCTGCCTGCACTGTGTTCGCACCGGGCAGCCGGTAATCGTGCCGGATGTAGCGCAGTTCCCCGGTCACATCGCCTGCGACTCGCGCTCCAAGAGCGAGATCGTCCTGCCGGTGATGAAAGAGAATCGGGTGGTTGCCGTGCTGGACGTCGACTCCCACAAGTCGGCCCAGTTCGACGAGGACGACGTCGCGCCCTTGCTCAAGATTCTGAACCTGCTGCGGCCATACCTATAGCCGCAACTTCCGCGTCACACTGCGCCAGCGCCAAGGTCAGGAAAAAGGCCAGCGCCAGATCGGGAAAGAACAGCGCGTTATCCACCAGGCCGTGAGCCAGCAGCGCCGCCATGCTACCCGTAAGTCCCAGGGCGAGTGCGCGCTTTAACAGCGCAGCGTGCTTTGACAGCACGAGGCGCTTTGACAGCGCGGGGCGCCTCGGCCGCCGGCGCATCGCTCGCCAGAAAGCGATTTGTAAGACTACCCCTGCCAACACCCCCAGCACGCCCAGCCGCGTCCAGTGATCCAGGTACACGTTGTGCGGATGTTCCAGGTCAAACTCCTGCCAGGCCAAGGGAAGCACGTAGCGGGTGCGATAGGCCTCCAAAAAGTTGCCCGGCCCGACGCCAAACCAGGGATGATCGCGGATCAGCGTGAGACTGCTTTGCCACAACTCCAGCCGGAAGAAGGTGCCTCCCTGATCGAGGTCAAGTAGCGAGGCGAAGCGCGGCACGCGCAGCAGCGGAATCAGCACGAGCGCGCCAATCGCGACGAGGGCCAGCGCCGCCCAGCGCCAGCGGCCCCCGGCCCGCCAGCCCATGGCGAGCATCGCCGCCGGCACAGCCAAGAGCAGCGCGCCGCGCGAGAAGCTGAGCACCAGCGCCAGCGTCACCGGCAGCAGCGCCAGCGTGTAGAGCATCCGGCGCCGCCCCCGGCCCCACAGGGCGATGGCGATCAACAGCGGCCACACTCGCCCCAGGTACAGTCCCACGTTGTTGGGCGAGGGATAGACGCTCAGCATGCGCGGCAGTCCTCCCTCGGCGACGACGACGTTGCGCCCCAGTGCGTACTGCACGAGGCCCACCACCGCCATCCCCACGGCGCCCAGGATAAAGCCGTCCATGACCCGCCACCTGGCCTGGGTATCAAGGTGCAGTCGCAGGAGCGCATAGTACAGAGCCGGCAACAGGAAAATCGCCCGCAACTCGAATAGTGCGACCAGCTTGTCCTCGGCGGCCAGCCCGGTCAAGATCGCCGCCACCATCAACGATAGCACGGCCCAGTCGAGAGGGACGGGTTTTCCCCCTTTGCGCCTCCGCCAAAATGCCCCTATCCCACACAGCACGATCAGCACCTCCGGCAGGCTCAACGCACAATAGAGCATCCCTGTGGTCTGGGTGTAGAACGGCGCGGCGAGGGCCACCAGCGCCAATCCGAGATCGAGCCGCAGGGCAAACAGCACGGCCAACACCGGCAGCGTCGCCAGGCTGACGACGAACCACGGGCTGCTCCAATCTCTACCCCAGCTTGCAGCCGCGGCGATCCACAGCAGGGCGACCAGTCCCACCATCAGCAGCACCTGCATCCACTGGGGCCAACCGAGGAAAACGTGCTTCAGCTCGGCCCAATCCAGCCGCCGCAGGTCGCGTACCAGAAGCGCGGTCAGGATCAGGGCTGCCGTAGAGAGACCCGCGACCTTCCAGACGAAGCCGTCGCTATCAGGGAGCGGCTCGGGTCCCACGCGCCAATCCACCAGTGCCCATTGGCCCTGCCCGCCCTCGGCCACGATCTCGACGGTGTGCGGGCCCGGCGAAAGTCCGGTCGCCAGAGGCACCATCGCGACGGTGGGCCAGTCGTCGTAGAGCACGACGTAAGTGCGCCCGGCTCTGTCCTTGGGCAGCGCGTTGGCCGGCGCGCCATCGACCGTGACGTAGAGAAAGGCGCGGTACGGCCCTCGGCTCACCGTCAGCGCGACGGACGGCCCATCGAAGCGAAAGGTCGCCCGGTCGCCACCGGAGCCCACGTCCGCTCCCAAATCCCCCAATCGCCAATCTCCGGTGTAGCTCGCCCACGGATTGCGCGCCGGGTACCCGCCGACTGGGGCGGCACCGGGGAGCGCGGCGGACCACTCAGCCACCGCGTCGTAAACCGGACGCGGGGCACCGTCCGGCCCCACCAGCGCAAAGCCCCAGTGTGGATTGTCAGAAGCGGCGTCGGGTTGAAAGTGCTCCAGGATCATCGCGCCGGCCCACGGCCACTCGGCGCGCGCCCGCTCCAGCGCGGCCACAGTGTAAGCCGCCTGTGTCGCCGCGTCGGTCTGTCCCCATGGCGAGGGCGCGCCCATCCAATCTGGCGGCAGTGCGTTCCACCCCCAGTGACTGGCCCAGACCGCCTTGTCTGCGTCGCCGTACTGGACCATCACCTCCCGCAGCAGGATCAGCCGCGAGAAGTTCAGCACCGATTCGTCGGCGCGCCGGTCTTCGGGCCCGGTGTAAAAGCCGTAGGGCTTGCCGGCGACGACGTCAAAGTAAGGAGCGGCGCCGGCCTGGTAGAGCTGTTCCAGGTAGCGCGCGTCGCTCAAATTCTGCGGTCCGGTTTCGACGGTGGGGGCCAGTCCGGCCAGGATGACGCGGGCATGGGGATCGGAGGCGCGGATGGCGCACGAGGTACGAGCCAGCAAGTCGGCGTAGCCAAGCGGACTGACCGGCCCCCCGCCCCAATGGGCGGCCAGGTTCGGCTCGTTCCAAACCTGGTAGGTGTCCACCTGCGCCCCATAGCGGGCGGCGAACGCGGCGGCGAATGCGGCAAAGCAGTCAGGATCATCGGGCGGAACCGGCGGATCGTCGTCGAGGACGGCCACCAGCCGCAGGTGGGGATGGCGCGCCAGCGCGGCCAGGACGCGATCTGACACGCGCCAGTCAAACTGACCGGGCTGTGGCTCAACCCGGCTCCAGCAGAAGGACTGGCGCACCCAGGTAAAGCCACCCGCTTCGATGCGCGCCAGGGCGGCCTCCAGCGCCTGGTCATCGTACTGCTCCAGCGCCACGTTGACGCCCAGGATGGGCACATCGGCCCCACCCACGGGCGCGGGAAAGCCGCCGGGGCTGCCGCGGGCGCGGGTCCGATGGGCCGCGATGGTGGCCTGGGCGGCCAGCGCGACGACGAGCAGCAGGATCAGCCACAGGAACGGGCGCAGGTGCTTGGTTCGGGCCAAGAATCGGTTCATGGGCGTGCCCCGTATTATACCACCGGGACGAATGTGCCAACAGTGGTTGACGGGCAGTTTGCATAATAGTACAATGCTTTTCAGTCTCAGGAGATCCAATTTCCGTCACTCCGAGCGGAGCGAGGAGTCTCCCAACGTGGGACGGAGATTCCTCGCTCTGCTCAGAATGACGGTTTCGCGAGTGATTTTTGTCAACACATGGATGTGCACACCAAGAATTTGGATCTACTGAACCTCATCAAAGAGCTGCAATGGCTGATTGGGAAAGTTACCTTGCCAGTGCTGGTCGCCACACCACTGCACAGATGGAGCGGCCAACCATCTACCTCGTTAGCGCGTGCCTTCTGGGAGTACCCTGTGCCTATGATGGACGGGGGAGGCTGGTGCCCGAGCTTTCGGCGTTGGCTTCCCGCGTTTCGGTGGTGCCGGTCTGTCCGGAGGTGGCAGGCGGGCTGCCTATCCCTCGCCCGACGGCCGAGATCGTCGGCGGGGATGGTGGCGACGTGTGGGATGGCCGCGCCCGCGTGGTGACGGCAGCGGGCGCCGACGTGACCGACTCCTTTCTGCGCGGGGCGGAGCGCGCGTTGGCGGTCGTGCGACGGCACGGCATCTCCGTAGCGATCCTCAAACAGCGCAGCCCATCGTGCGGCAGCGCATGCATCTACGATGGAACGCACAGTGGGACGTTGAGAGGGGGCCAGGGCGTGACGACGGCGTTCCTGCGCCGGCACGGCCTAGAGGTTCTAGCAGAGGGGGATGTTGCAGACATGCTCAAGGGCCTGTAAAGCCGGAGAGTAGCTCTTCTCAGCCTGCATCCAGGGTTCGCCGGACGACCTCTGCCAGGGTTTTCACTTCAAAGGGCTTTTGGACGATGTCCAAGATCCCCGCCTGCTTCAATTCCTCCACGTTCTCTACCAGCGTGTAACCCGTGATCGCCAGCACTTTGACGCGAGGATCTGTCTTTTTCAACTCTTGCGCTAACTCCTTACCTCCCATCTCCGGCATGACCAGATCTGTGAGTACCAGATCCACTCTTTCTGCCGACTGGTACACTTGCATCGCCACCTGTCCATCGGCTGCGACCAACACCCGATACCCCAGCGATTCAAGTATCTCACGGCCAGCCTCGCGCACCCTGTCCTCATCTTCGACCAACAGGACGATCTCACCTTGCCCTTGTGGCAGGGCCGAAGGCGGTTTCTGACTTTCCACCAATTCCGTCGCCTCGTGAGGGGCGAGATAAACGCGAAACGTCGTTCCCTGTCCCGCCTGGGTCTCTACCCCAATGTGTCCATCGTGCCGCTTGACGACGCCGTACACCTGCGCCAGTCCTAACCCTGTCCCTTTTGGCCCTTTGGTCGTAAAGAAGGGCTCGAACAGGTGGGATTGCACCTCCTCGGTCATACCCGTACCCGTGTCAGAGACGGACAGACACACCCACTCTCCGCACGTCATTTCTGCGACGGGCGGCTCGTCCCCCGTCTTTACCTCGATGCGGGAGAGACCGATACGCAACTCTCCTCCGTCTGGCATAGCGTCTCGCGCATTGAGCGTCAGGTTCATCATCACCTGCTGGATGCGCGCCGGATCGGCGTTGACGGTGTGTGCCTCCGCGCCTACGTCCACGAGGAGCTGGATGTTCTCCGGCAAAGTGCGCCGCAGGATACCGGCAGTTTCCTCTACGTAGGGCAAAAGATCAACCGGACGGGTTTCTATGAGCGAGCGGCGGCTAAAGTCCAGGATGCGGCGCACCAGTTCCGCTGCCCGGCGAGACTCCTCGAGGATGGTCTCTGCAACCGGCGCCAGCTCCTGCGGCAGGCTGGATTTGCGCAGGAGAATCTGGGCGTAAAGCATGATGGTGGTCAAAAAGTTGTTAAAATCGTGGGCGATGCCGCCGGCCAATTGCCCGACGGCCGCCAACCGTTCCTGCAGGCGCACCTGCTCCTCGAGATGCTTGCACTCGGTGATATCCTCCATAAAGCCATTGATTCTGAGTATCTCTCCGTTCTCGTCGACCATGGGCGTAGCCCGATCCCTGACCCATTTGACCGTGCCGTCCTTGGTCACGATGCGATACTCCACGTCGAGAGGGCACTTGTTTTTGCGATGCTCCTCGACTTTTTCCCATACGTATGCTCTATCATCAGGGTGAACAACCGCCGACCAAAGCTGTGGGTCCTGCAGGAATTGCCCAGGGGGATAGCCTGTGAGTTCCTCCATTCTTCCCGAGAGAAAGAGGTTGGAGGAGTATTCGTCCGGCAGCGCCGAATAAACGGTCACCGGGATGTTTTCACTCACCAGCCGGTATTTCTCCTCGCTCTCGCGCAGAGCCTGCTCCGCTCGCTTGCGTTCGGTGACGTCGGTGGCCACGCCGATGAGGCCGGTGATCTCGCCGCTCTCGTCATACGTCGGCGAGGTCCAGACATCTAGTATGGCATCTCGCACAGCTATAGTTGGGGGAACTGCCTCGCCGGTTAATGCGTGTTGCATGCTATCGAGAATCTCTGGCACGTCATGATACACGTCCGCGATCGACTGCCCCACGTGTTCGCCGGGTTCGAACCCCAGGGCTTCCAATCCTTTACCCTCGGAAAGTGTGAACACGCCCTCTCGGTCCAGGGCGAACAGGATGATCGGGGCGTTGGAGATAACGGTGCGCAGGCGCTGCTCAAGAGTGGCCTGGGTCTGTTCGCAGAGACGCGTTCTCTCGATGGCCACCGCCAGTTGGTCGGCCATGATCTGCAGAGTAGCCAGATCGTCTTCATCGAAGGCGGCCTCGTGGGTGCTTTGTACGTCGAGGGCACCGATGACCCGATCTCCGGCCTTTAGCGGCAAGGTCAATTCCGAACGCGTTTCCGGCAGGAAGGGATTATCAAAATGCGCCGTGTCGGCATCCACGGCGAGGGCGATGCGCGGTTGGCCGCTGCCGGTGACATGGCCCACGATGCCCTCCTCAACCACTTTTAGCTTGTGCCCAGCTTCCAACATCTGGAGGCCCGCCTCACCCGTGGCTGCTCGCAGGACGGCGTATTCACCCAGCGTGTCGAGCAGAAATATGCCGGCGTGATAGAATCCGAACCGCGCTCGGATCAGATCGACGGCGCTACTCAACAGTTCGTCGAGGTTGTGCGCGGTGGCGGCGTCGCGGGCCACCTCGGCGGCCACTTGGAGTTGTGCGGTACGGCGTTCCAGGTCGCGTGTGCGCTGGGCCACGCGCTGCTCCAATTTTTCGGCATCGTGCCGTACCTGCTCGTGCAGACGGGCTTGTCGGATGACGATTGCCAGGTGATTGGCCAGTTCGTGGGCGATCTCGACCTGTTCTTCGCCAAAGCATCCTGGGGTATCCGCGCTCAGATTAAGGGCACCGATCAACTCACCTTGTACGATCAAGGGCACGCACGCAAAAGCACGCCCCCACGCAGCCCGTCGCGCTTGGACGATTGGAGGTGGCTGCGAGAAGTTCAAGAGATCGTCTATCAAGTAGGTCTCGCCGCGTTGCAGCGTCTCGATTATATTTCCAAACGGTGCCAGGGAGATGCGCGTTTCAGGCTCTAGTTCGGTATTCCCAGGGGGAATGTGCGCCAGGATCGTGGCCTCGTGCACCTGTGGATCGAACACCGCGACGTTGGCCACCTGGCAGGGGATCAACCTCTGGACGTAATTGAGGGCCGCTTTGGATATCTCCTCTGGTGACCGGGCCTCAAGAATGGCGCGGTCAATCTGGCTCAGGATGCTCAGGCGGTCGGCGGCTGCCCGCAGCGCCTCCTCAGCCCGTTTGCGCTCCGTGATATCCAGGGTGACCTCAACGACGGCGGTGACTTTGCCATCTGCGTCTTGAATAGGGTTGCCGCGTACGAGCCACACCCGCCCATCGGGGGTGGCCATTTCCGCCTCACACGACCGGCCGCTTTTGCGGGCATGAATTACCGGACAACCAACACACGGTTCGTCCTGTTGGTTCCACACCTCATAGCAATATCTTCCAACCAGTTGCTCGGAGGACAGCCCTACCGATTCGCCAGCGACCCTGTTGGCCCACAGTATCCGCATATCTAGGTTCTGGTAGATCACGTGTTCACGCATGTTGCCCAAAATAGCCGCTTTTTCCCGCTCGCTTTCCCGCAGCGCCCCCTCCACCTGCTTGCGCTCGGTAATGTCGCGAATAATGATCATGACAGCAGATTGCCCATGCCACGTCGTCTGCGCAGCCGTTAATTCTACCGGCACGTTCTTCCCATCTTTCCGGATGAAGATGGTTTCGTACTGTCCCGGAACGCCCTCCCCGGCCAGCCTTTGTCTGTATCTGCTCAATACCTTCTTGAACTCGCCTGGGTGTGTCAGTTCCTTGATGCAGGTCTTGAGCAATTCGGCGACACTGTACCCCGTTATCTCGGCGGCCCGCTTGTTTGCATAGACGTGGGTCCCTTCGGCCGTGATACTGATCAGGATGCCATCGCTGGCGTTTTCGGCCAGGGATCTAAAGTTCTCCCCGCTTTCCTTTAGCGTCCTCGTTTTGTCCTCGACCAGTTCCTCCAGTTTTTCGGAGTAGCGCCTGAGCTCCTCTTCCGCTTTTTTGCGCTGGGTGATATCTCTGACAACCGCCCATATGCCGACGGGATTGCCGGACTCGTCGTCGATCCTCCAAACGCGCATCGAGGCAGGGAACTCGACCCCATCCTTCCCGATGCACGCTGTTTCAAATTCGTACGAGTAACCGCGCGACATAGCTTCTTGACGAACCTTTTCATATAAATCGTGCCAACTGGAGGGTATGGTATCCTGATAGACCATCCCCTCAAGCTCCTCGTGACTGTATCCCAACATCTCGGCATAAGCCCGGTTGCACTCTATGATGCAACCATCCAATCCCACAGTCACAATACCGTCTGGAGAAAACTTGTAAAGCGCGCGATTACGTTCCTCCGCACGCGTGTGCTCCGCTGCCAACACTTCCAATGTCGCAACCCTGCGGCTCGTCTCTGACAGCCGTTGGCGTAGCTCCACCAATTCGGCTACGAGTTGCTGTTTGGTTTTGCGCTCGTCTTTCATCGCACGCCTCCTAGGCGAATGGCTCTCGCTTGGCAGGTAGTTGGCGACGATTTGTGCATTTTAGCAAATTCAGTATAGCCCAGTCTGAGTAGAAGTCAAAGCATGGACGGCGACGGGCATAATCTAATGAAACACTGATGTTCCTCTTATACTTTTCTGATGTATGTGGGGTATATTGGTAAAGAAGTGTAAGAATCTGATCAAGATGCGTGATCCGTAATGCGTGATTTTGACCATCCACATTTCGTTAGTAAATCACGCATCACTCTTCACGGATCAGTTACTAGGAGGAAATGGTATGAGCAAAATAATCGGTATCGACTTGGGAACGACAAACTCTGTAGTTGCCGTCATGGAGGGTGGTGACCCCGTCGTGATCCCGACCGCCGAGGGGGGCCGTCTGTGTCCTTCGGTTGTCGCGTTTACGAAAAACAAAGAACGCCCCGTGGGACAGACCGCCCGCCGGCAGGCCGTGGTCAACTCGGAGAACACCGTGTTCTCCGTCAAGCGACTGATGGGCCGTCGCTACGACGATCCCAATGTCACCAAAGCGCGCGAGATTCTGCCCTACAAGATCGTGGAAGGGTCGACGGGCGACGCGCGCATCCACATCCCGCAGACCGGCAAGGAGTACACGCCGCAAGAGATTTCGGCGATGGTGCTGGCCAAGCTCAAGCGGGACGCAGAGGCCTACCTGGGCGAGGAGGTCAAACAGGCTGTCATCACCGTGCCCGCTTACTTTAACGATAGCCAGCGGCAGGCCACCAAGGACGCCGGCCAGATTGCCGGACTGGAGGTGCTGCGCATCATCAACGAGCCGACGGCGGCCAGCCTGGCCTACGGGCTGGACAAGAAAGAGGCCGAGACGATCCTGGTCTTTGACCTGGGTGGCGGCACCCTCGACGTCTCCGTATTGGATGTGGGCGAGGGCGTGGTCGAGGTGCAGTCCACCAGTGGCGACACCTTCCTGGGTGGCGACGACTGGGATCAGCGCATCACCGACTATATCGCCGACGAGTTCAAGAAGGATCAGGGCATCGACCT
>CAZKDJ010000109.1:0-13888 GCA_964551295.1 uncultured Anaerolineales bacterium
AAGGAATCCGCTCGCCTGAACCATCTTGTGTAGACTTATGGGTAATAGATAGCTCTATGCAACTATGTCAGTCAGACTAGGCCGGGTGTGCAGAGCTTTTCTCCCATAGATGATGATGACAACTGTTAACGGCATCAGGATGAGAAGAAAGTCGAAAACTACGCTGTGAGCAAAGGTGTCATAAGGTCTCACCACGCTTCCGATCGCGGCGGTGCTGATGAGCGCTGTAAAAACCGGCAGTAAGAAGCCAACGATGCGCGCCCGATCAGATCGCACACACATCACCCAAACAGGCACGATCATTAAGAAGAACGATTGAGGATGTATCGAAACTAGCGTTTCGACTGTCGTGTTGTCTGTCCACAGCAACAATGCATATTCCGGATCGAGAACGCCTTCCCACACCACGAAGGCCGAGCCGACAAACACTAGGCCTGCCAGTACACTCGCCCGTCGAGCGAGCAACAGCCCAATCATGGCAGGCAGGATACCGAGTATGGCTGACACAGCTACAGGCATCGTTAAGGTTGCTAGAACTTGTTGATAGGGTGGTCCCGGGTCATGATGGGGTATGGTCAGCGGGTACAGCAGACTACCCACCAGTATCAAACCAAGAAGCCACGCTTCCCAGTGCACGCCGGGCAACCGATGCCAATGCCACTGTCTTATGGCCACTGCCACGATTCCAATCCATACAACGAGCAGCAGAAGGGAAGTGGTTGCCCCCATAGACAAATGAGCCAAAACGATGCCCAATGCCGGGAAACTCCACGTTGGGAACTGACGTTCGCAGAGAAAGCCAATCAAGCACAGTGAGGTGCATAGGAAAAACAGCGCAAGGTGACCAGACATCCACACTGACTCAATACCAACGTGAAACAATCTTTGCCACAATCCGATTTCAACATCCAGGGCGAATATTCCAGGAAGAATAGCCAACGAGGCTTTGCCCCAAGGTGAGAAGGCGTCGGAACGTTCTCGCATGATGCATCGTCTCCTTGTATATGGTCTTTGGCCTCCAGTCATCCAACAAACGTTACTACTCAGGCCACGCCGGATACGGAGGAGATTTTGGGGGTGTGGGGGGGGGGGGGGGGGGGGGCCCCCCCCCCCCCCCCCCCCCCACACCCCCACCCCCCCCGTTTTGTCCAAGAGGCTGTGAGCAGTTACTAACAAACAATACTTGTACGCGAAAAGGGGGAAAAAGGTTTGGTTTTTGTTAGCGAGTTTCTATGGAGATGACAGAGGGTACTGCGACGCCAGAGTCGATGCCTACGGGGTGCTCGTCTGCTCTGAGCCACATCCCTGTGGAGGGGCCGCCGTCCAGGTTGAGCGCCACGTCGACATCCAGGTCGGACTCGGTGAGAAAGATGGCCATCTCGTGGAGGCTGAGGCGGCCGCGGGGAGCGGCGATGAAGAGGATGCGTCCTTCGAAATCCTGGGCTACGACGGTGCGGCGGGCAGGTACGCTGCCACCGGGGGTATCGGCGGGGAAGCCCATCACGCCGCCGGGTTTGACCAACACCGGGAACGACATCACCCCTTGCGTCAAGGGCTCGTCGGGATTGTAGGGCCGGTCGCGCAGCCAGCGCACGCTCACCTCTTCCCCTCCCCCCGGGGGGGAGGGGTTGGGGGAGAGGGAAACGGCGAATAATCCTGCATAGTCCTCGTAGACTGCGCCCCACGTTTGCCCGTCGCTGATGAGCAGGCCGGTGGCTGCGTACTCTGGGGTAAAGTAGCCGCCGTTGACGACCAGCAGTGACTGGAGTTGCTCTGCCCACGTGCTTACCTTCAAGGGTTGGTCGGGGTTGTAGTGGACGCGGAAGCGCACGGCCGAGGGATCGAGGCGCACGATGGCCAGGTATTCCGCTCGCTCCGTTTCCGATGAGGTCGCTTCGCCCTCCACGAGCAACCGGCGCAGCTCAATGCCCCGTTGCAGCAGTTGCCAGCCGGTGTCGGGCGATACGGGCGTGACGGTGGGCCAGCGAACGGGGGTAGGCAGCGGAGTCGGCGTCGGGGTGGGGGATGGCGTGGGCGTCGGGGGTGGTTGGAAAAAGGCGCACCCCGACACCAGGAGCAGGCATAGGAGGTAGATTGGTAAATTGATAGGCTGGTACATGGTGCGTCGATACACTGGTAGACGGGCAGTTGGTAAATTGGTCAACAGCACACCAGTCTGCCAACTACCAATCTACTACCAGTTTGCCGATCTACCGTCCCATTCAGACCAAGGTACCCTCTTCGGCGATGCGTTGCGCGCACTCGGCCAATTCCTGGAGCCTTTGGGTCTCCACAGAGTCGCCGCGGGCGCGTTCCATATTCTCGGCGGCCTGGGTGTAGAGCCAAGCTGCGTTCTCCCACTCGTGGATGAACTCGGCGATGCGGGCGGCTTCCTCGTATGCGATGGCCGCCAGCTCCCACTTGCCCTCTTCGATGTACTGGCTGGCCGCTCGCTCCAGGGTGGCCGGACGCTGCTTGGGCAGCCGGCGCTCTGGTTCCTCCAAGACGAGCTCGATGGTCGGCAGCAGCAGGTCGTGCCAGTTCGACTTGGGCAGATACTCGTAAAAGTCCAACTGGGCGGCGCGGGCTTCGCTCTCCAACGAGGCATAGCCGGTGAAGATGATGATCCGCAGACCGGGCTGCAACTGGCGCAGCATGGCGGCTACCTGGAACCCGTCCATTTCGGGCATCTTCATGTCCAGCAGGCCGATGTCGAAGGGGATCTCGCGCCCCTTCCCGATCGCCTCGCGGGCGCTGCTGGCCGTCACGACTCGGTAGTCAGCCTGCTTCAGGTAGTCTTCCAGGCTTTCGAGCACGAGTAGATCGTCGTCTACCACCAATATTGTTGCTGACATTATCTTGTCCTCCTATAAATCTATGACTGCTGAACCTAGGTTGCGTTAGGGCTGGCGCCTTCGGAACCAATGGGCAGGTGGGTGGTGACGGTCGTTCCCTGTCCCACGGTGCTGGTTACTTCGATGCGACCACCGTGGTTCTCGACGTTCCTGCGAGCGACGTAGAGTCCCAGCCCACTGCCCTTGTGTCCGCTTTTCCATTCAGAGTATCCAATGCGAAAGATTCTCTCTTGTGCCTCCGGGAGGATACCGACGCCAGTATCCTCGATGTCCACGGCGACCCCGGAGTCACCCTCTTTCCGCGTGCGCAGGGTGAGCGTCCCGCCGTCCGGCATGGCCTCCCCAGCGTTGTTCAACAGGTTGTAAAAGACGCGCTCTAGCTGTGCGCGGCTACCTTGTATCGGGGGGACATCCTCATCCCACTCGCGCACAATCGTCACGTCTGGATTGCCAAAGCTGAACTCTTGTATCAACCGCTCCAGCATATATTGCAGATTGAGGGATTCCCAGCGCCACACCTCGCCGTTGTCGAGGGCCACGGCCACCTGGCCCAGATCGTCGGCCAGCCGCTTGATCCGGCCCAGGATTTGCTCGATCACCTCGATGGAACGCTCGCCGTCTGGATCGCCCGCGACCAGCTTGCTCAACGCCTCCACGCGCTGCGTGAGCACAAAGTAGGTGGTGCCGCCGATGTCGTGTCCCACCTCGCGGGCCAGCATGCGCAGCTCCTCCTCGATCTTCTGGCTGCGGTGGTGCATTTTCTGCCACTCGAAACCGCGTTCGATGCGCATGACCCACTGCTCCAACGGCTCCGACTTGTTGACAAAGTCCTTCGCCCCTCCGCGCATAGAGGCGACGACGTTCTCGTACACACCGTAGGCACTGAGCATGATCACATAGGTCTGGTTTAGCAGGTGCTTCTCGCGCATCGCCTCCAACACGGCCATCCCGTCCATCTCTGGCATGTTGATGTCCAGCAGCATGACGTCTCGCGGGGATTGCACCAGTTTGGCCAGCGCTTCCTCTCCACCCTCCGCTGCATCCGCCGTCCAGCCGCGTGCTGCAAAGCTGGGGCTGTTCAGAAATGCGACGACCTCCTCGCGAAAGAAAGGTTCGTCGTCCACTACTAGGATCGTTTCCCGTTCTGTGGTCACGCTAGATTTCCTCTCTTAAAGGTAGTTCGAGGATAAAGTACAGGTCGCCTTTGCGGGTATGCCAGGTAAGGGAGCTTTTGTAACGCGTCTCCACCGTCTCCTCGGCCAGCGCCCACTCGAAGCGAAGGGGGGATAGTTCCTCCGGCTCACCGACCGTGGGCTCGAGGACCGACACGACTTTTTCTCGTAACTGGGGCTTGATTGCACGTATCTCTGTGCGAACGCGTTCGCCTCCAGAAACCAGGGAGGTGCTGACCTCGATCAGTCCGCCGGGCTTCTCAAAGGCCTCCAGAGCCAGGCGCAGCATGGTCGCCACGACGCCGAACGTCTCGTTGGGCTCAATGGAAACCGGCGGCAGGTCTTCGGCGTAGGTCGTGTGTACCTCCACGCTGCGCCACTGTCGCTCTGCGACCAGCCAGAGGAGGGCGCCGCGCACCACGGCGTTCCAGTCGGTGGTCGTACGCACAAAGCCGATGTGTTGGGAGAACGTGAGCAGATTGAACAGCTTGTCGCTGACTTTGTTCAGGCTGTCCTCGATCTTGTCCAGCCGTCCGATGACCGCCTCGTGTGTGGCGGAAGTGGTTGCTCCTCCCATCGTGGCGCGCAGATTGGCCGTCGCCAGACGGGCCGCGGCCAACGGATTCGCCGTCTCGTGGAGTATCCGCTGCGCCAGGGTGCCCAGGGAGGCGACCTGCTGCATGCGCATCGCGGTGATGCCCACGTCGTTCAACGTCTTGAGATAGCGTGCTCCTTCCAGCACACCCCCGATGGCGGTCGAGAGCAGGCGTAGATAGCTTTCATCGGCATCGGTGAACCAGTCGCGGTGGCCGGGTGAGCTGGGTATCTTGTTGACCAACTCGAGGGTGCCCAGGATTTCCTCGCCCAGTTGCAGGGGGACACCCACGAAGGAGCGGTACGTGTCGGAGGGAAGATGCGAGGCGACTTGCTCAACGTATGGATCGTTCCAGTCCTTCAGTTCTCCCGGCTCGCGTATCTGGATCGCCGCTCCGCTTTCGACGATGTGGCCGGTCATTCCTTCTCCTGCCGCGTACGTCAGTTGACCGACCAATTCGTCGGGAAGGCCGCTGGCGGCTCGTAGCGCCACGCGATGGATGTCTTCGTCGGTCCGCAGGTAAATCTGGCAGGCCTCGGTGCGGAAACCATCCCTTACCCGATCAACCACCGCTTGCAGCATCTCGGCGATGGGACGTCGTGGGTTCAGCTCGCTGCTGATACCTAGCAGCAGCTCAAAGTAACGGGCGCGGCGTTTTTCCTGCTCGTAGCGCTGCGAGTTTTCGATGGCGATGCTCACCAATGCGGCGACCTGTTTGAGCAGGGCTTCGGCGTTGGCGTCAAAGCACTCTTGGCCAGAGACCCGCAGCACGCCGAGCACGGTTTTGGCGTCCCGGCAGAGGATGGGCACACCCAGGTAGGCCTTGTCTGGTTCCGGGCTGATCTCGGTATACTTTTTGCTCCACACCAGGTCCTTGGCGATGCGGCGCAGCGCTTTGCGATCCTGGACGTTGGCGATGCACAGCGGACGGCCATGCTTGGCGATCCAGCCGGTCAATCCCTCCCCCGGTTCGTACTCGATGCGCTCGTCCGGCATACCTGTGCTTTCCTGCAGGCCGGTGGTGCTGCGCAGGACGTAGCGCCCGGTGATGTCGTCGCGTAGGAAGATGGAGGAGCCGTCGGCGCTGAGCCGGTCGCGGGCATACATCACGACCAACTCCATCAGCCGGTCGCGGCTCAGTTCGCCATAGATCTCGAGCAGTTTGTGGTCAAAGCCCGCTGTCTGGTTCATAACAGGTTCCAACTGGTGACGACGTACGGTGCTTGTGGCGCTAAGCATTGTATGCCGGGCGCGGGAAAAGTCAAGCCCTCCCTAGAATGAGGGGCGATTCTCGATTTGATTTTCTTCCTCGATCGGCTTATACCTGACCCAGGTCGATGACGCTGACGATTGCCTTGGCTCAGATGAATGTGCATAGAGGGCAACCCGAGGCCAACCTGACGCGGGCGCGCGACTTGGCCGCTCGAGCTCGTGAGTCTGGCGTGGAGCTGCTCCTGCTGCCCGAGCTATGGCTCCATGGCTACGATCTGGCGCGCGCTGAAGAGTGGGCCGCGCCACTAGGAGAGGGGGGCTTTGCCCACATGTCCGCGCTGGCCCGAGAGTTTGGGCTGTATCTGGCGGGGACGTTGTTGGAGCAGCACGAGGGGGGCGTTTCTAATACCGCTGTTCTCTACGAACCGGGCGGCGCGCTCGTGGGCTCCTATCGCAAGATTCATCTCTTCCGCTTGATGCAGGAGCACCATTATCTGGCTCCCGGCGACCGCGCCGTGCTCTTCCCCACGCCCTGGGGGCCGATGGGCATTCCCATCTGCTACGATCTGCGCTTCCCGGAGCCTCTACGTGCGATGGCGTTGGCGGGGGCAAAGCTCTTCCTGGTGCCCGCTCAGTGGCCGGTGACGCGCCTAGCGGCGTGGCTCACGCTGGCCCGCGCCCGCGCGATTGAGAACGAACTGTTCGTCGCTGCCTGCAACCGGGTGGGAGTGGAGGGCGACGCTGTCTTTCCCGGCCGCTCCTGCGTCGTGGGGCCGTTGGGGCAGGTGCTGGCGGAGGGCGACGATCAAGAGCAGTTGTTGGTTGCCCAACTCGACTTTCACGAGGTGGAGGCCGCCCGCCGCTACCTCCCCGTCTATGATGATCGTCGACCTGAAGCGTATCGGGTCGAGGTGATCGAGAAGTGATGTTGTAGCAGGTGTGGTGTCGTTGCCTCTTGTGCTGCTCTGAATTGAGTTTCTATTGACCGCTTTTTGGAAACACGCTATACTAAAGGTGGTCCAAAGATGATTCGCTCATCGAGTTGTTGAATGAGGGGTGGGCTTGGCTGCTGTAAAACTTTCCACCATTGGATTCCATCCAGATTTATCTTCCTTGCTCGATCAGTTCTCTTTCCCCTGTGATTTGAGCACTATGAACTGGGATCGGGCGTGGGATGACCTGCGGAGGATGACGCTGCATGGGACGGGGTTCGACGTCTCCGAGATCGGAACGACCTGGCTGGATGGTTTTGTGCGCGAGGCCGCCGTGCGCTACTTCCGGGCTGAAGAAATCAAGACTTTGGGTGGCGACTCGTCTTTCATTCCTGTTCTGTGGGATCATGCCCAGTTGTCCTGGGGTTGGCAGAAGAGGACGTGGGCTGTTCCCTGGTTAGCGGACGTCAGGCTGATTTTTTACTGGCGCGACATGCTGGAACAGGCCGGCATCGATGGCGAAACGGCGTTCGAGTCTCCAGAGCGGGTGGAGCAGACGATGGAGCGCCTGCAGGATAGCGGTATCGAAGCACCCTGGGGAGTCTGGGCCGAAGTGCCTTACGTGATTTTGCACAACGCATCCACGTGGATCTGGGCTGCTGGCGGCGACATCGTCAGTGCGGATGGCAAGTGGGTGCTGCTCGACAAGCCGGAGGCCCTGGAGGGGCTCTTAAAGTACTTTCGCTTGTGTCGCTACTCACCCCCGGAGATCGATTGCCTTCGCCCAGAGACCCCTGCTTCTCTCCAGGTGTTTGCTAATCGCCGGGCTGCCGTTGTGATGGCGCCCTCTCTTGGGTTGACGACCTTCAGAAGCGCGGTCGGACCGGACGATCAAGATCTGCTGGGAGTTGCTGCCCCACCCGGTCCGGCCTTTGTTGGAGGTTCGTATCTCGTCATCTGGCAGCACACGCGTCAGGTGGAGGAGGCTTTGGCTCTGATTCGATTTTTGACCGGTAAGCGGGCTCAGCTAGATCATTGCCTAGCTGTGGGAGACCTTCCTGTACTTCTGGAAGCCCTGGGGGATTCGACTTACACGGCTGATCCCTGCCGCCAGGTTATGGTGGATGTGTTTAAAACAGGCCAGGCGCATCCATCATTCTACAAGTGGCGGGACGTTGAAGGGGTGCTTGATCGCGCATTTACGTGGTTGTGGAACAGTCTGCTGGCTGATCCTGATCAGGACTTGGAGGGTCTGGTCAGGCCACATATCGAAGCCACTGCGCGCCGGCTGGCCGTCACGCTGGGCATCAGGCGGTAGTGATCGTGATGGCAGCATTGAAATTCTCTGTCATAGAACCACACGGTTCTCTGTCTGTTGTACTGGAGCGTTTTGACCCCGGTTGCCAGGTGGAGGAAATGACGTGGGACGGGGGATGGGAAAGGCTGTCAAAGATAGCCGCCTACCAATTCGGTCCCGACGTGTCGCAGATTGGGACGACGTGGCTTGACAGTTTGGTGACTACGGGCGCCGTGCGACCTTTCACCGATGAGCAAGTCGAAATGCTGGGGGGAACAGAGCTTTTCTTCCCTGTCTCGTGGCAGATGGTGAGCTTGCCTTCAGAACAGTCCAGGGTATGGGCGATTCCCTGGCTGGCGGACGTGCGCGTCATCTTTTACTGGCGTGACATGCTGGAGGAGGCTGGCGTCGATGCGGAGACCGCGTTTCAGACACCCGAGCGGGTGGAAAAGACGATGGAGCGTCTGCAGGCCAGTGGAATCGATGCCCCGTGGGGGGGCTGGGGTGATAAAAAGAACGTGATGCTGCAGAACGTCGCCAGTTGGATCTGGAGCGCCGGCGGCGATATCATCAGTGCCAATGGGCAACAGATTCTTTTCGATCATCCAGAGGCGATGCAGGGTTTCCTGGCTTATTTTCGTCTGCATCGCTACATGCCTCCCGATCTCGATCGCGTTCTGGAGAGCTCCCAAATTCTAAACCTGTTTGCTACCCGTCGGCTGGCGGTTATGATGGGGGCCTGCAGTTGGCTCGACGGTATATTGAGTGCCTATGGCAAGACATCGGATGTTGTAGCTAGAATAGGCTTGGCCCTGCCGCCTGGGCCGGCATTCGTAGGCGGCTCGAATCTGATTGTGTGGCAGCACGCGCGGCGTGTCCAGGAAGCCA
Source organism: uncultured Anaerolineales bacterium (assembly GCA_964551295.1). Lineage (GTDB taxonomy): Bacteria > Chloroflexota > Anaerolineae > B4-G1 > B4-G1 > JAFGED01. The sequence continues at coordinate 8,952 of CAZKDJ010000109.1, forward strand.
TGGCGTTGGTTCGTTTTTTAATCAGCAAGCAGACGCAGTTGGATTTCTGTCGAGCGGGCAGCTTTCTTCCCGCTCGCCTGGATGTGCTGTCGGAGTCGCCGTACGCCACGGATGTGCATTACCAGGTGATCGTCGAGGCGCTCAAGACGGGGCGTGCTTTTCCGATGATCCCCAAGTGGGGGGATGTTGAGGAGGAACTCGGCAAAGGCCTTGTCTGGCTGTGGAATACACTCCTGGCCAATCCTGGTATGGATTCGCCGGCTCTCGTCAAGCCGTACATCGAGGCCACCGCACAGCGACTGACTATCATGCTGGGTATAGGGGTATGATGGGAAATTCTTGGGGGGTGTTCGCATGAACAAGTTGGGGCTTTCATTGATCGGTGCAGCTCCGAAGACCTTGCGCGACGTTTTGGTGCAGTCCGGTTTTCCTTGCGAGATAGACAAAATGACGTGGGGAAAGGCCTGGGCGGAACTAGCCGAGATAGGTCTGTATCGATATGGCCCAGATGTGTCGCAGATAGGGACGACTTGGCTTGAGGGCCTCGTGGCCACAGGTGGTGTGCGTCCTTTTACCGATGCAGAGGTCGATTCGATGGGGGGAGAGACGGCCTTCTTTCCTGCTGCATGGCAAACGGTGCTTTTGCCGGGGGGCAGGAATAGAAGGGTGTGGGCTATACCGTGGCTCGCGGATACCCGTCTTGTTTTCTACTGGCGCGATATGTTGGAGCAGGCTGGCATTGACGAACAGACCGCGTTTTCGACGCCTGATGATGTAGAAGAGACAATGATCCGGTTGCGAGGAAGTGGGATCGAGACGCCTTGTGGGGTTTGGGCCGTCGGGGGCGGCGTCGCCCTGCAAAATGCAGCCAGTTGGGTGTGGCAGGCCGGCGGTGGCTTTTTGACTGCGGATGGAAGACAACTGCTTTTCGACCAACCTGAGGCAATCGAGGGGTTCGTCTCTCACCTTAAACTTTGCCGCTACCTGCCTCCGGGCGTTGAATCCATAGACACGACGCGTTTCGATGCTGAGGAGGCGTTTGCACAGCGCCGGGTCGCCGTGTTGATGGGGCTTTGTGGGTGGTTCCCTTCTTTTCTCCATCGGGCTGAGATACATGGTGCAGCCGATCGTTTGGGCATGGCCCTCCCACCTGGACCGGCCTTTGTGGGAGGGGCTAACCTCATCGTCTGGCAACATGCGCACCGAATGCAAGATGCTCTGGCTTTGGTTCGAACGTTGACCGGCAAGCCATTTTGGCAGGCTTGTCCCCGTGACCTTGACTTTTTCCCGGCGCGTTTGGATATGTGGGCGGAACCATCCTACGCCAGTAATTGGCGTTATGAGGTGGTGGGCCAGGCGATAGAGACCGGGCGCACCTTTCCGGTAGTTTCCAAGTGGGGGATGTTTGAAACCAGGCTCAATCGGATTGTCGCTGAATTGTGGGATAGGGCGCTGGCCGATCCTGATCAGAATTTGACTGATCTCGTCAGCTCGTATATGCGGACTCTCGCGGGACGGTTCACTGTTTCACTGGGCATACGGAGATAACGTTGCCCCAAGAGATAGCCCAGGTTGCCATCGCCATCGCACACGAGGCTGGCGCACTCGTGCGCCAGACCTTTCCCCAGGCTGCGCTGCTGCAGGTTACGTTGAAGGGAGCGGTCAATCCGGTCACCGAGACCGACACGGCTGCCGAGGCGCTCATCATCAAGCGTTTGCGGGAGGCTTTTCCAGATCACCGCGTCCTAGCCGAGGAGAGCCACGGCGACGACTGGCGCGCGTGGGACGCGCCCGGCCCGCCTATGTGGCTGATCGATCCATTGGACGGCACGGTCAACTTTGCCCATGGTTTCCCCTACGTCGGCGTCTCCCTAGCGCTGCTGGTGGAAGGTAAGCCCGTCGTCGGCGTGGTCTACGATCCGCTGCGGGACGAGACTTTTGCAGCCAGTGCTGGCGGCGGGACGACGCGCAACGGGCAGCCCATCTACGTCTCACCGGTCAAGCGGCTGGCGGACGCCTTCCTGGCGACCGGCTTTCCCTACGACCGCCGCACTGCCGTCGACAACAACACCGAGCGGCTAGATCATTTCTTGCGGCGCAGCCACGGTGTGCGCCGAGCAGGGGCGGCCGTGCTCGATCTATCCTACGTCGCCTGTGGTCGGCTGGATGGCTTCTGGGAGAAGGGCTTGCACCCATGGGACGTGGCGGCGGCGGCGCTGATTGTGCAGGAGGCTGGCGGGTGGGTGACCGACTTTGACGGCGGCGCCAACTATCTCTCCGGTGAGTTCTTCCTGGCCTCCAACGGCTTGATCCACGACGAGATGCTGCGCGTCATCAAGGAGAGGGCTTTGGCCCCACTACCCGATGTGTCGAAATAATGGTCTTTGCCACAGAAGGCCTTTGGATGACGCGCGTGATCAAGGAAGGAGCCTCTGCTCCTTATCCTGCTTCTTGAAAGGGGAGTCTATGCAAGAGTCTAAGGTACAGACAGGGCGATGGGCCGGGCGATTGGGTCACGGGACAATCGCCCTTTTACTGGCTTTGGTCACCGTCGTGCTGCTTGTGGCGACGGCTCCTGCCATCGGTTTGACGTGGGACGAGCCGGCATATATCGTGGCTTCTGAGAGCTGTGTTGCTTGGATGGAGGAACTGGTGACGCGCCCGGGTTATGCCTTGAGTGCAAAGGGTATCTTGACCTATTGGACCGCCAATCACGAGCATCCACCATTGGACAAGATCTGGTCCGGATTAGTTTGGAGTGTGGCTCGTTTTGTCCTGGACGATCTAACGGCGCACCGGCTCGGCAATATGTTGCTCGTCGGAATCCTGGTCTCGTTGGTCTATCTTTTGCTGGCGCCATCCTATGGTCGCGCGGCTGGTCTGGTGGCTGTGGGCGCGCTGCTCACTATGCCCCGTCTCTTTTTCCACGCGCATCTGGCGGCGTTGGACGTGCCGGCGGCTTTTGTCGTATTTGTCACCGTATTTTTCTTTTGGCGTACCAAGGATCGACCCGATCTGAGATGGAGCATTGGACTGGGAGTGATTTGGGGGCTTGCCTTGGCTACCAAGATCAATGCCGTTTTCGTGCCCTTTGTGCTTTTCCTGTGGGTGCTCGTCTGCCAGCGCGAGTCCTATCTGTTTAACCGCCTCTTGCTGATGGGACTGGTAGGCGTTCCATGCTCCTTGCTTGTTTGGCCTTGGCTCTATCGCGAGTCCGTGGAGCGGTTGGTGGAGTATGTACGCTTTGTGACGGTCGATCATTGGGAGATCGGCCAGTGGTACCTGGGGCGCTTCTATATGCCGCCACCTTGGCACTTTACTTTTGTGATGGTTTTCGCCGTCGTGCCGCTTGTGCTGACGGTACTCTATGTCGTGGGCATCGCGCGCGCGATCGTAGAAAAGCGAGAGCGCACGCTTGGGGTGCTGCTTATCATCGGTGCCCTGGTGCCTATGCTTGTCCTTGCCGTCGGGCAGAGCATGGTGTACGATAACGACCGGCTTTTTGTGCCGTCATTCCCATACCTGGCTGCCTTGGCAGGGATTGGTTTCGATTGGGCGCGGCGTGGTTTGCAAAAAGTGGCGGCGCGCGTGATGGCGCCTGCCTGGGCACGTGTGTTTGCCTTGGTTGTCCTGATCGCAGCCTTCGTCCCCCATGTCACGTCTGCTCTCAGTGTATACCCGCACCTTCTCTCTTATTACTCGGAAGCTGTTGGCGGGTTGCCTGGTGCAGCCCGATTGGGGTTGGAACATATACCTATTGGTGTGAGACGTACTTTGAGGCATTTCCATATCTGAATGCCAATGCCCAACCCGGAGACAAGGTCTGGGTGCAGAATTGGAGCCACGACGTGATGTTCTACTACCAGGTGCACGGCGACCTCCGGCCCGATCTGCAGATCATCTGGCCTGAAAATGGATGGACCCCATTTGCGCAAGAGGGCGTGCAAGGGCGCCTGGGGACAATCTGGGACGCCGATTACGTCGTGCTCCAATATCGCCAGACAGGCTTTAACCAGTCCGTCGTGAATTGGTTGTCCAATCACGGGCCCACGATGAAGCTGGTTTATGGCTTGAATCATCAAGGCGTCCCTCTGCTAGAAGTCTACGCACGCGAGTAGGCTGGAAAAGAGCGCGTGGTTTGAATATCTGGAACGTTGAGGAGCGAGCAATGACACGTGAAAAAGTAACCATCGACGGCAACACCGGCGTGGCGACCGTCGCCCACAAGGACGTGACCGAGCGGTTCAAGATGTACCAGCAGTGGGCGGAGATGGACTGAGAAAGTGACAAGAGGCAGGAGACAAATGAAAGAACTCCTTGCCAAGGATGATCTTTGTCTGCAAGATTTACAGGCTTTTCACGAGTCACTGGACCGTGAGAAAGGGTTTGATCTCGACAAGCTCAGAAACGTGGCCTATCTCTCTGAGGAGATCGGCGAGGTGGTGCACGCAATTCGTGAGCTTGAGAAGGCTGAGAGTTCGGCTGCATCCGAGAAAGCGCGAGAGCATCTCGGCGAGGAGTTGGCCGACTGCCTGGCGTACATCCTCAAGTTGGCGAACTATGGCGGCGTGGACCTGCAGGAAGCGTACATACGCAAGATGAAGCGGAACCTCGGTCGGACGTGGCGCCCGGAGCCAGTATGAAATATCACAAGTTGGTCAGAGACCGAATCCCTGAGATCATCTTGAGCAGGGGGGACGAGCCAGTCACTCGTATCTTGGACACCGAGGCGTATGGGCGTGCATTGAGAGACAAGCTCGGGGAGGAGGTCGCAGAGTTCGTCGAGTCCGGTGAAGTAGCAGAACTGGTCGACGTCCTCGAAGTTGTGTATGCTTTGGCGGCGGAGCAGGGCGTGGGGCGATCCCAAATTGAGGACATGCGACGGCAAAAACTGGGTAACCGGGGTGGGTTCGCGGGAAGGGTTTTTCTGGAGGAGA
>CAZKDJ010000110.1:0-13851 GCA_964551295.1 uncultured Anaerolineales bacterium
TGGAGCGGACAACTTCAGTTACGTGGTGACGGACGGGGTACTCACCGATACGGCGATGGTGACAGTGACGGTGACGCCGGTCGTGACCGCGTGTGAACTTTATCCGATCGCTCTGAACATAGAGACGCTCGACGGTGTGCAGGTGGGCGGGGAGATAGAGGACATCTACAACGGCGGTGGTCCTGGAAACTTTGGCTGGCTAAGCTGGACGGGCAATCCGAGTGTGCCCACTTTGGTGCAGAGCCTCACACCTCCTGGCGATAGTTACACGTACGTGAATCCCTACAACCCTGCCGACAACACGCTCTCGGTAGGGGACTGGGTGTATGGTAAGCCCGGTGTTAGCAACAGCAAGCCGGTGCGTGATGCATTGGATACGCTGAAAGACTATGTCATCACCGTGCCGGTTTGGGGCTTGGCGGATGCTCAAGGTGGCAATTTGAAGTATCACATAGCCGGATTTGCTGACATTCAGATCACTAGCTACCAGCTTTCAGGTCGTGACCGCATCTCGGCGATCTTTTTGGGATACAGGGCTTGTGGCGAGCAGTGCGAGGATGCCCTCCCTGTCGATCTCTTGTACGTGCTCGACGTCTCTGGAAGCATGGACGGGTCCTATCACGGGATGGGGACCAAGCTGGGGGCAGCCAAGCAGGCGATTCTGACATTGAGCAAATGGGTAGGATTGCAGGATAACGGCAGCCGTGTGGCCTTGCTGACGTTCCAAGGAGATGGGCAGGGACATGGTTATCCGCCCATTTATCCCACAGATATCCAACTGGTTTCGGAATTCACGACGGACACCGTGGCATTCGAGGCCATCGTTACGGGGATAGATGCGTCGGGTAGCACGCCGACGGCTGCGGCGCTGGAGGAGGTAGCCGATTGGTTACCGGGTGCTGTGGATGCTGATCACCAGGTGGTCGTCATTCTGATCTCTGACGGCGTGCCGACGGTGGATCTGGATCTGCATGGGTTCGCGGATCAGTATGTGCAGATGATCAGCCTGTACGATTTCTATGGAGAGTTTCGCACGCCGGATGCGGTGCGCAGTAGCGGATGGTACTATGGGGCGTATGGAGAGAGAGCTGGGGAGCCCCTGGCCGACGCGATGTTGGGCATTGAACATCTAAAGGTCGAGATGCCGGATGCAGTGGTGCATACGATAGCCGTGCAGGCAGAGTATGGGGGGATCTTTAATGACGATATTTTGCAGTACGTCGCCGCTCATGGTGATGGGGAGTTCTTTACAGCCTGGGATACACTAGAGTTGGTCAATGCGTTGCAACAAGCCTACGTGAATAGTGTCTGCGGTTCGGATTTGGGGAGCGGTGTGCCAGAGGCGGACGACGACAGCGCGATGACGGAAGAGGGCACGGCGGTAACGATCGACGTGCTGGGCAACGACAGCGACGTGGACGGCGATACACTCTCCGTCGACTCGGTGACGCAGGGTGCGCACGGCAGCGCGGTGAACAACGGGACGGATGTGACGTACACGCCGAGTGTGGACTACTGCGGCGGGGATAGCTTCGACTACGTCGTCACGGACGGCGTGCTGACGGACACGGCCACCGTGGTCGTGACGGTTACCTGCGTCAATGACGCGCCGGAGGCGGAGGACGACGCCGTGACGACGGCAGTGGATACGGCGGTAACGATCGATGTGCTGGCGAACGATGGCGACGTGGATGGTGATAGCTTGAGCGTTGACTCAGTGGTGCAAGGTTCGCACGGCTCCGTGGTGAACAATGGGACGGATGTGACTTACACACCAGATGCGGATTATAGCGGCGTGGATAACTTTGCCTATGTCGTGACGGACGGAGTGTTGACCGACACGGCGACGGTGAATGTGATCGTGAGTCCGACCGCTGCCTCGCTGGCCTGTCTCCATGCCTCCGAGTACATCGACGTACGGGATCGGGCCGTCGTTATGGCGGATGTCTGCGGCGGCAGGTACCTAAAGTTGAGCGCCGACGCGCGGATCGAGGGGGATGTCATCGTTGATGGCAACGCCTTTCTGCGCTCGCGGGCGCGGGTGACGGGAGACGTGACGCTGGCGGGTAGCTTGCGAGAACAAACAGACGTGGTGATTGATGGGACCCTTGAAGAGGGGGCTACAGTCACCTTGCCGGATATTCCCGTGAAGGATGTGTCTTATGGGTCGCACAGTGTGACTGTGAAGAATGGGCAGCACGAGACCTGGGCACCCGGAGACTATAGGGATGGTAAGGTGCGCGCACGAGGCTCCGTGGTGCTCACAGCAGGCACGTATAACTTTCGCAGGCTCGAGATCGAGCCGAACGCGGAGTTGATCCTGGACACGACTGGTGGCGAGGTCGTCGTGAACGTCGACAGGCAGCTCGAGTTTGGGGATCGCTCTCTGATCAGCACAGAAGGAGATGGACCTGTCACGTTCTATACCAACAGCAGGAGGACGTTGAGGATCGGTACCGACGTGACGTTCCGAGGTGCCATCGTCGCGCCGTATGCGAGGGTTCATGTGTTCTCTCGCGCAGAGGTCAACTGTTGCATCGCCGCGAGGCGAATTATCATCGCGCCCGACACGACCATGAATCCTTCTCGTGGGGAAGGCGCTACAGTTGGCTGGCCCAATTCGATGGCGGCAGCAGAAGGGTCTGGGAATCCCTTGGCAAAGGTGGGTATGGTGGACCTCAGCTATCTCTCAATGGCGATGGTCGTTGGGCTTTTTCTGCAAAAGAATAGAGCCGGTCTGAGGAAGTATGGAACACGGCGAAAGAAAAAGAGTTGAGGCGCATTACGTTATCAAGGAGGTTGGGTTGTGAGTACGATGGGCAAATACTGCAAGGCCTACCATTTAAAAGCGCTGCGCGCGTTCAGTGGTTGGAGCGAGAAGGCGGAGAATGCCAGGCGGGAGACAGAGACGGAGGATGGCAAAGAGGTTGAAGTCGTTCGAGAACTTACCGATGATGCCATCGTCTACGTGCAGGAAAACTATGTGGTCACCGATGGCATTTTCAAGGATGAGAATATTCTCTTCGATGACGTGACGCCAGAGTGGATCGCGTATTGCCAGGAGGAGCTAGCGTTCGAGATTCCCGAGTACGCGCGTAATGAACTCGATCCCGTTGAAGCTAAGGGCGAACAGACTGGATGACGGAGGGAAATCTGATGGATGAACTGGTGCAGCGGCTGGCTGAGGGAGATCATCCCGTGGTCACACGCCGGGCAGAGTCGGTCGAGGAATTGAAGCAGAGCATCGACCGAGGTTACGTCCTGGTCACGTTCACAGATACGCGCGGCGGGACAGAACTAGGTGTCAGGCTCGATGATGCGCTTACTGATTTGAGTGGCGCGGATTTCGAGCAGGGCGATGGCAGTGTTCACCTCGCCGGTAATCTAACGCTCAACTATGTCAAAGTGCGCTGCGTGGCCGATATCGACCTGGCGACTTTGCAGGGCAAGGGACATCTTGAAATCTTGGAGGAGTAGGGCGGTATGTACAGAGATGAACAAGAAGACACAACGATCTACAAGGTCGTCGTGAATCACGAGGAACAGTACTCCATTTGGCCCGCGCATCGGGAACTGCCGCTTGGTTGGCGTGGGGTCGGGAAAGAAGGGCTGAAGGATGAGTGTCTGGCCTACATCGAAGAGGTGTGGACCGATATGCGGCCACTGAGCCTGCGGAAAACGATGGAGGAAATGGAGCGGCAGAAGACCCAGCAAGCAGAGCGATGAAAGAGTGGGTGACGTATCCCCGGCCAAACCCGGATGCCCCTCTGCGGCTGTTCTGCTTCCCGTACGCGGGCGGAGGGGCTTCTGTGTTCTATTCTTGGGCGGAGGGTTTGCCTTCCAAAGTGGAGTTGTGCCCGATTCAGTTACCGGGCCGAGAGAGTCGGTTGAGTGAGCCGCCGTTTACCCGGTTGTTGCCTCTGGCGCAGACTTTGGCGCTTGCTATTCGACCTCATTTGGATAAACCGTTCGCCTTTTTCGGGCACAGTATGGGGGCGACGGTTGCCTTTGAACTTGCGCGCCGATTGCGCGAGCAAGACGGGCCAACACCGCTGTGTCTGATCGTTTCGGGTAGCCGGGCGCCACATTTACCGGACCTGAGTTCGCCGATTCATCACCTGCCAGAGGAAGAATTCATAGCAGGACTCCGGCGCTTTAATGGTACGCCAGACGCGGTGCTGCGGCATGCAGAGTTGCTTCAACTGTTATTACCTCTTCTGCGAGCCGATTTGGCCGTGCACGAGACGTACGAGTACGTTGCTGGCGAGCCGCTTGAATGCCCTGTCTTTGCCTTGGGCGGGTATGAAGATGAGTTGGTCGATTGGAAAGGTCTGTCTGCGTGGCAGGAGCAGACGAGAGGGCCGTTCGCGCTGCACATGTTCCCAGGCGATCATTTCTTTCTCCGCAATGCTCAAAAGGATCTTTTACAGACCATATCGCGAGAGCTGACCAAAATCTCGATCCAGCCGACTGGCGTAGGCATGGAGCGTGTGCACGATGGATCCGGACGGGTGCTGGGAGATTTTTTCTTCTGATCTGGCTCTACCCGTCTCCACCTATAACAAACGGCCATCGCCGTCATCGATTGGAAGAAAACGCTCTCGGACCGCCCAATTGACCAGGAGGATGAAGAAGCAAGGCAGGTCTGCTCAGCCCTGGCTGCAATCGATGACTCTACGGAATTCCACGAAATAATCGCCCTTTGCAGGGAATTCAACAACCAACAGAAGGGTAACTAGCAATGGATACGCACATGGGGCTGCTGCTCGTGTCTGGCGTGTTCTGGGTGGCGACGTATGCCCTGATCATCAAGCGTGGATTCCAGGAAAAGACGTTCGGAATGCCACTCGTTGCGCTCTGCGCGAATATCTCCTGGGAGTTCATCTTTGGGTTTGTGTGGCAGCACCCCGTGCCATACCGGTATACCAACATGGTCTGGTTCGCGTTCGACGCGGTAATCCTGATCCAGACGTTGAGATTCTGGAGAAACGAGTTCCCGGATCTATCGAGCAAGGTTTTCTATCCCAATCATACCCCCAGATGTCATAGTGTGCATCTGGGACGATTGGTTTAGATGTTTGTGTGTTGTCAGCCGGTCTGCTGGCCCGGCCACAGTAGTGCAACATCAAATCAGGCGTGAGAGGGAGGATGTATGTCGAGTGATCAATTGCAGGAAGAGGGTAAACGGTCCCTGTTCAAACTTTTGTGGGGCGGACTTTTCAAGCCTCGAGAAACCTTTGCTTACCTCAAGGATTATCGAAAAAGAGCGTGGTGGATCCCGGCGATCCTGATTCTCATCCTGGCAGTCGCGCCTTTGATCGCCGGCAGTGTCGTGGCGAGCCGACAGGCCGTCGGTTCAATGATGATGGGAAACGAGACTCCAATCTATGCGGAGCAACCCATCATTGTTGAGGGTGATTTGGATTCGGATATGAAGGGACTGCCACAGCCGCCGGTCTCTCCGTCAGCTATGGGCCCGGGAATTTTCCGGATCGTGGGGGCGATCCCGGGCACGATCATCGCTTGGTTGATCTGGGGCGTCGCGCTTTATTCGGCTAGTGTTTTCTTGGGGCGCTCGAGCAGCTTTTGGCAAATGTTCCGTTTGGCCGTCTGGGCGTGGATGCCCTATGCTGTGCGTGGGCTGGTCCAAACGGTCTATATTCTCACGACCGGCGAGCAGATCGTGAACCCTGGATTGGCCGGATTTGTGGTCGACAAGCGCTCTCCATCCTTGATGCCGGTTGGCCCAGGTCAACTGGCCCTGGCCAGTGCGCTGGGGCACGTCGATATCTATCTTTTCTGGAATCTGGCCCTGTTCGCGGTTGGGCTGATGGCTTTTACCAATTTGCCACGCAAGAAGGCGCTGCTTGCCGTGTTGGTCATTTGGAGCGTATTGACGCTGCTGGGCGTCATCCCTGCGGTGCTCGGCGGTGTCTTTGGCCAGTTGGGCGGCATATAACAGCGGGGTGTGATGCGTACTCACGAACCCATCATTCGCACGCGCAATCTGCACCGCGATTTTGTGATGGGCAGCCAGACCGTTCGCGCCCTGGATGGTGTGGACATTGCCATCCAAGACGGGGGTTTCATGGCCGTCCTGGGGCCTTCGGGCTCTGGCAAGTCCACGCTCCTTCACTTGCTGGGCGGGCTGGATCGTCCTACCGCGGGCGAGATCTGGGTCAACCAGCGCGAGATCACCCAATTGGATGAGAACGACCTGGCGAATTATCGCGGGCAAAAGGTCGGCTTTGTATTTCAGGCCTTCTATCTCATCCCGACGATGTCCGCTCTGCAAAACGTCGAATTTCCAATGATCTTTGAACGGGTCCCGCCAGCCTTGCGGCGCGGGCGTGCCCAAGATCTGTTGGAGCGCGTAGGTCTGGGAGACCGAATGACCCACAAGCCCATCGAGCTTTCTGGCGGGCAGCAACAGCGAGTGGCCATCGCTCGAGCCCTGGCCAACGATCCCCAGATCATCCTGGCGGACGAGCCGACGGGCAATCTGGACACCCAGACCGGCGCCGAGGTTTTGGAGTTACTCAGGCAGCTCAATGAAGAAGAAGAGCGCACGGTCGTCATCGTTTCGCACGATTCGCGAGTAATGGACTATGCGACACAAGCTGTCTACTTGTTGGACGGCAGGGTCGTCGATCACAGTATTTGATGAGGGGGATACTGTATATGGCAAAAAAGGCCAAGTGGTTTCTTTTGAGCGTGGTGATCGCCGTCACGTGGATGATTCTGATAGCAGCTGTGAGTGCCCAAGCACCGGTGCTTACCGTCGAGCCTAACAGGCTGCGCGCCGACCGGGGTGGCACTGTGAGTCTTTACGTCACGGGGGCGCTGACCTTTACGCCGACGGACGTGGTGCGCCTTGTAGGGCACGGGGTCTTGCCCACCACCTATGTGAACGGTACCGTGCTCCAAGCCGAGGTGCCTGCCGGGTTGGACGCCGGAACGTACACGTTGCACGTGCAGGATGATCAGGGGGATGTGATAGGCACGGGCAGCATCAGGCTGGTCGCCCCTCCCTCGCCGACAAAGACGCCCAAGCCCAAATCCCCACCGCCGCCCGGGCAGCCGATTCTCACCATCCGCAATTACAGCGTGACCCCTGTACAGGTGCGACCGGGCCAGGAGTTTACTGTTACCATAGAGGTGTACAACAACGGCAGTCGCGCAGGAGAGAACACCATGGCTGTCATTCCAGGCGGCACGTTCTTGCCGGTTGGGGATAACGGTCACATGTTTGGGCAGGTTCACATCAACCATACTTTTTTTGTCGTCCAGCGCATGCGCGTTCCCTCCGGAATGTCTAGTGGTGTCCAGAATCTTGAGGTGAACCTTTCTGCCAACGACTATGAGGGGAACCATTACGAGTTTCCCCAGTCGATCGCGGTCGAGGTAGTGGGCGGGAGCGGCGGCACGGGCACGTACAGTGGCAAGCCGCAGATGTTGATCGAGGCGGTCTCGACCGATCCGCCGGTAATCGTTCCGGGCATGCCGTTCACCATGACCCTACGTCTGACAAATCACGGCAATCGTTCGGCGGTCAATGTTCTGGCCGAGGCCGATACTGAGGTCATCATACCGGCACAGGGGGGTGGGGTTGCCGCTATCGGCACCGTTCGCATAGACGAGACTATCACAATGACCTTACCGCTGCTGCTCAAGCCCGGCAAGGAGGGGGGTCGCCAGGGCCTGGCGATCACGGTCGAGTATGAGGATTATGATGGGGGTAGCTATTCCGATCAGCAGATGGTGGGCGTGGCCATAGATTCCAGCTTGGCGAACCAGCCGCAGTTGCTCATTGATTCCTATCACACGATTCCAGATGAGGTCTCTCCAGGCGACCGGTTCACGCTGACACTGGGTCTGGCCAATGTGGGCGGAGGAGACGCGCAGCGAATCACGTTGGCGCTGGGCGGCGAGGAAGGAGACAAGTTGGGTGTGTTTGTTCCCGTCGAAGGCAGCAACGTCACCTTTGTGTCCAGTGTAGGTGCAGGCGAAACGATGACGGTCGCGTTGGCGCTTTTGATCTCTGGAGATGCGGAGACAAAGGCGCACAACTTGCCCGTCGCTTTGGCGTATGATACCGCAGCTGGTACGCGGGAGAAGGACACTCAGCAAGTAAGCTTGATGGTGCGTCGCCGGCCCGAGTTCAGGGTCGCTTTTTACCGACCGGTCGAAGGGATGGCCATGGCCGAACAACCGTTCCAGCTTCCTATCGAGCTGATCAATGCCAGCAGTGCGCGCTTTGTCGTCTCGGAACTGGAGGCCACCGGAGACCGCCTGGAGTTTCTGGAGGAATCCAGTGTCTACGTGGGGGCGCTCGAGTCCGGGGGGTCGTGGACCCTGGACACGATGGCACTGGCGATGGAACCGGGCCCGGTCGACGTGATCGTCAACGTGTATTACGTGGACGACCTTAATCAGACCCGGGTTTTCAGTCAGGTACTCACCGTCGATGTCATGGAGATACCGGGCATGATGGAGGATGAAGAAGGCGGGAATGGATTTCCCAACCAGCAGCCCGTTGAGCCGCCGAGTTTTTGGAGTCTGACCCTGCGTTTTGTCAAGGGATTACTGGGGTTGGGGAGCTGAGATGACCGTTCGTGACTTGCTTGCGCTGGTGCTGAGCAACCTGCGGCGCATCAAGGCGCGTGTGGGCATGACGGCCATTGGTGTCGTCATTGGTACGGCGGCCGTCGTCGTTTTGGTCTCGTTAGGCGCAGGATTGCAAAAGCAGGCGACGGAGAGCCTTTTCAGCATGGGCGGCTTGGACGAGCTCGTCGTGCGAGATGATTCGTACAGAGGAGGCATGATCACAGAGGTTGGGCGGGAGCAGGAGCGCCAGGCTGGCGTAAAGCTCGACGATGAAAAACTGGCCGAGATCCGGCAGATGGAGGGTGTGATCGCGGCGACGCCCTTTGTCGAGGTGATGATGCAGGGCCCGCTCAAGTTGGACCGGCAGGAGGGCTGGGGGCAGATCTATGGCGTGGACATGGACGCCTTCGTCAAGATCGTCGAGGTCGAGCAGGGGACATTGGATCTGTACCGGGGTCAGGTCGTCATTGGAGCCAGCGTTCCGGAGAACTTTATCCCCTGGGAAGAGCGCGAGCAGAGCGAGACGCCGCCCGTGCCGCCGGACATGATGGACAAGACACTGCAGTTGGTCAAGTACGACTTTGACGAGAAGAGCATGTTTCCCGCCGAGACGACGGTGGGCCGGCTTCAGGTCGTCGGCATCCTCAAGCGGCACGGATACAGGTACGACTATGGCATCTTTATGCCCCTGAAAGAGGCCCAAAAGCTGAACCAGCAAATGGGCGATGGGGGTTCTCCCATGACACCCGGTTCTCAAGGTAGGGGGCGCTACAGCCAGATCATGATCAAGGTTGCGCATCCTAACCTAGGACCGGCCGTGGAGCAAGCGCTCAAAGATCAAGGGTTCAGTGTCGAATCCGACCGGGCCATGTTGGGGGAAATCAACCAGTTCTTTGTGGTGGTCCAGGCCATCTTGGGGGGGATCGGTGCGGTCGCATTGCTGGTAGCCGCATTTGGCATCGCTAATACAATGACCATGGCGATCTATGAGCGCACTCGTGAGATCGGGCTGATGAAGGCCATCGGAGCGACGAATCAGGATGTGATGTCCGTTTTCCTGGCTGAGGCGGGCGGCATTGGTTTTCTGGGAGGCTTGGGCGGCGTGCTATTGGCGCTGGGGCTGAACGCGGCGATCAATCTGCTCGCCCAGATGCTGCTTCCGCAGGGCGGTGGTATCTTTGGCGGTCCGCAACAGGGAGAATCATTTTCCCTGGCCTATACGCCTCTCTGGCTGCCGGTCTTTGCCATCACCTTTGCTACGCTGATTGGGATTGGCTCGGGGATATACCCGGCCATTCGTGCTGCTGCGCTCAATCCCATCCAGGCGCTCAAGTACGAATAAGGTTCTTTTTGCTGAAACACACCCTCGTCGCACCTCCCGGTGGGGAAACCGTTGGTTTCTCCCACGCCTGTGTTGGCTACTTGTACCGTTCATTTGTCTAGATCCCAACGATTAGCTGAATGAGCGGTTTTTGCTGGTCCTGGACGATTTTCAGGTGATCTAGGCCCCCCTTCACTAAGTCCTGGAAAAACTGGTGGCCAACCTGCCCCAACCACTTCCTGTCTCATACTTGCTGGCTCGCCTAAGCGGTTTGCTCTTCCAACGACTCTAGGAAATCCTTTGCTTGTGGGATGCCCAGCAGCTTGGCCTTGAAGAACTCGTTGACCAGGCTCTCCACCTTGGTCCGCGAATCTGCGATCAACTCGCTCCAGCCGTCGCCCAGATCCATCCGTCCGGTGAGGTCGTCCCGCAGCCGAACCAGCGCCATCACGATCTCTGATTCCAACGGCCCCTCGGTAGTATCCATCACGTCGCGCATTAGCTTGTCCACCTGTTGCACCAGCGTCTCGCGGTCGATGGTCGAGTCGTCCTGACCGGCATCGTCGATGGTGTCCAGCAGCGACCACACCTGGTACAACAGCGCCGCCGGCTCGTCGAACAGCTCGCGGATCAGCGCGGCGGCTTGGTGGCGCCCGGTCAGCCGAAAGATGTTGTACATGCGCTTGGCCGCTTTGCCATAGTTGACGTGTTTGTGTGTGTACCTGTAGACCTGGTCCGTGATCGCCTGCACGTATTCGTCCAGCGACTGGGGCGAGATCTGCTGCGACAGCTTGGTGAACAGGGGCACCGACTCGGCCTCCAGGTAGACCTCCTGGAAGTAGGGGTCGATAAAGCCATCCAGCGGAGTGATCGAGCCGTCCGGCGCTTCCCACGTCACGTCGAGCATGTTGCTGGCGTTGACCACGCGCCCCTTTTCCGGTTCCGCGATGACCCAGTCCATCTTGCACCAGCCGGGATCGAGGCGCCCGTACTCCCAGGGTACCTCCCACGGTTCACCCGATGGGCGGAAAACCTGCATCGCGCCTGCTTTGACCTCGTCTGGGTCCCAGGAGACGGGGGAGCCCGTGGTGATCCGCTCGCCGTCCTTGACCACGTCGGTCTTCCAGGTACCGAACTTGACCTCGATCAACTCGTGCCCGGGGCCCTCAAACTTGTCCAGTGCCTTGTCGCGCATCAGTTGGGCCAGCATGTGGCAGGCCTCATCCCGCGTCTTGGCCTTGATGTTGACCCGCTCAAAGTAGTCGCAGTCGCCCGGATAGCGCTGGATCATGCCCTGGGCCGCGCTGCCGGCCAGGCTGACGGCGGTCTCGATGTTGGGCAGGTCGGGTAGTTGGACGATGTCGGCGATGCGGCGGTAGCGGTCGAGGGTGGCCTTGTCGAAATCGAGCAGCGTGATCTCGTGGCCATAGATGCCGGCCTCCTCGTCCACGTCCCACTCCATCGTGCCGGAGGCCGCCATCGCCGCCAACCACTGGGCGACGTCGGTCTCGTCCACCTCGACCCCTAGGCTCTGGGCCGTTTTGATAATCTGTTCCACTTCGTCTTGAGCATCTAGTGGGGATTTTCCCTCGGACATATTTCACCTCCCTGGCAATGGTATGATCTCTACTTTTGGTTTCCCTTTTCCGATACTGATTCGTGCTACTGATGGGTGTTCCCTGTTCCCCGATTTAAGCACCGCGCCGGGGTTGACCAGCAGGATATCTCCTATCCACTCGACGTGCGCCCGGTGGGAGTGGCCAAAGACGATGATATCCGCCTCTGGATAGGCCCGCGCCAATCGGCGAGCGCTGCGCCGGTTGAGCGCGCCGTTATCCGTCAGGCGCAAATTCTCTGCAAACACGTGCAGACCCTTGAAAAGAAAGCCGATCGGTCCAGGCCGGTGGCCGTGGACGAGCACGACGCGCCTGTTGGCCAGTTCCAGTTCGACTACTTTGGGCAGTGATGCGCCGCCATCAGAAAGGTCCAGGATGTGAAAGTTCCCGCTCACTGCATGTACCGGTGCGATTTCCCGCAATGGCTCTAGTGCCGCCGGATCATCTACGTCGCCGGCGTGCAGGATGACGTCCACGCCGGCCAGTGCGTCGAGCGCTGCTTGAGGCAGGCGCTTCAAGCGATGGGGGATGTGGGTGTCGGAGAGCAGACCCATGGTGAATGTGGACATCACCACAGAGTCTCAGTAGATCCAAATTCTTGGTGTGCACATGTGCGTGTTGATGAAAATCACCTGCGAAACCGTCATTCTGAGCGTAGCGAAGAATCTCCGCCCTGCATTGGGAGACTCCTCGCTCCGCTCGGAGTGACGAAAATTGGATCTACTGAGTCTAGCACAGTTGGCGGACGTGGCAAGTGTGCAGGTATGCAAGTGGCAGATCTGCTGTTCGTTTGGTATAATGGGGAAACTGGTGTATGATGAAACGAAGCAGATATAAGGAGACTGCGTCTATGCAATTCGACCCCATCGAGCACCCTCATCGTCGTTACAATCCTTTGACGGGCGGTTGGATCCTCGTGTCGCCCCATCGTACCAAGCGTCCCTGGAAGGGGCAGGTGGAAAAGCCGCCGCCGGAGGTCCGTCCACAGTACGATCCCACGTGCTACCTCTGCCCGGGCAACGTGCGGGCCGGCGGCGAGCGCAACCCGCAGTACGAAAGCACCTACGTCTTTACCAACGACTTTGCCGCGTTGCTGCCCGATACGCCTGATACGTCTGTTTCGCCTGACCCTCTCCTGCGCGCCGAGGGCCAGCAGGGCACCTGTCGCGTCATCTGCTTCTCGCCGCGCCACGACCTGACCCTGCCGGAGATGGCGGTCGAGGACATCCGCTGCGTGGTGGATGTGTGGGCCGAGCAGACGGCAGAACTGGGCCGACGGTACGCTTGGGTGCAGATATTCGAGAACAAGGGCGCGGTGATGGGTTGCTCCAACCCGCATCCCCACGGCCAGATTTGGGCCGGGAGCGCGCTGCCCAACGAGCCGGCCAAGGAGGAGCGCCAGCAGCGGGCCTATTTTGAGGAGCGTGACGGATGTACCCATCCGCGCGAGCCTTTGCTGGTGGCCTACGCCGCGTTGGAGACCGAGCGGCAGGAGCGCCTCGTCGTGGAGAACGCACACTGGATGACCGTGGTGCCCTACTGGGCGGTGTGGCCTTTTGAGCTATTGCTGCTGCCCCGGCGCCACGTGCTGCGCCTGCCCGATCTGGGTGACGTCGAGCGGGATGCGCTGGCGAGTATCCTCAAGCGGTTGCTGACCCGCTACGACAATCTTTTCGAGACTTCCTTCCCCTACTCGATGGGCTGGCACGGCGCGCCTACCGATGACGGGGAATATCCGCATTGGCAACTCCACGCCCACTTTTACCCACCGCTGCTGCGCTCTGCCACGGTGAAAAAGTTCATGGTCGGCTACGAGATGCTGGCCGAGGCGCAGCGCGACCTGACGGCGGAGCAGGCCGCTGAGCAGCTGCGCGCGCTGCCGGAGGTACATTACAAATCGCAGGAGTGACTGATGGGCTTCGATTACCGATTACACGTTTTTCGCTCACCTCAGTTTCGGAGCGTCGTAGCTGAGGCAGTTGAGTTTTTTGACAACACGCCTGTGCACAGATTGCCGCCACCTGATATCTTTGCTGGTACAGGGGTCTACGGGCTATACTACGTTGGTGATCATGAGTTGTATGCCGAGGTTTCCTGTGCCAACAAGCGGGAGTGTATACAGCCGATTTATGTGGGAAAGGCTGTGCCACCTGGGTGGCGGGCGGCGCGGTCGCAGGAAACTGAAGCATCGGTTCTCTATGGGCGATTGCAGGAACATGCCAGAAGCATACGGCAAGCTTTGGACTTGGAGGTTGATGACTTCTTTTGCCGGTTCATGATTCTTGAGGGTGCTACAAGCGATCTAGT
>CAZKDJ010000111.1:0-13838 GCA_964551295.1 uncultured Anaerolineales bacterium
CGTCGGCCTGCCACTGGGCGCGCAGGGCGGCCAGCGTCTCGGCGGCGTTCTCGGCGGCCATCGCCACCAGCTCTCGCTTCTGCCCCCGGCGGGGGACGCGCAGCGTCACCTTGGCCCCGCGCTTGTTCTTCAGCCACTGCTCGATGATGAGCACCTCCTCGATCCGTGCTGGCAGCAACACCTCGGATGGCACGTAGGCGGCCTCCTCGTAGAACTGTTTCAGGAATGCGGCCATGATCTCCCGCTCGTCCTCGTCCTGGGTGCCTTCCAGCAGAAAATACTCCCGCCCCAGCAGCTTGCCCCCACGGATAAAGAACACCTGCACGCAGGCGTCGCCCTCCTCGCGGGCGAAAGCGACCACGTCCTGATCGGTCGTGATCGATGAAAAGACCTTTTGCCGCTCGACGATGTGCTGCGCGGATTGGAGTTGGTCGCGCAGGGTGGCCGCTCGCTCAAAGTCCAGCTTCTCGGCCGCGGTTTGCATCCGTTCCTGCAGCTCGGCCAGCACCTCCTCGCTACGGCCCTCGAGGAAGCGGGCCAGGCCCCGGATCATCGCCCGGTACTCTTCCTGGGTCACCGCGCCGATGCACGGCCCCAGGCACAGCTTGATGTCATAGTACAGACAGGGACGCTCGTCCTGCCCTGTGATCTCGCGGTTGCAGGTCAGGTACGGGAACGACTTGCGCAGCAGATCGAGCGTCTGGTGGACGGCGGCGGAGGAGGTGAAGGGCCCAAAGTAGCGGCTGCCATCCTGCTCCATGCGGCGGGTGATGAACACCTTGGGGTACGGATCGGCCCACGTGATCTTGATGTAGGGGTAGCGCTTGTCGTCCTTGAGGCGCACGTTGTAGCGTGGGCGGTGCTGCTTGATCAGGTTCGCCTCCAGGATCAGCGCCTCCAGTTCCGACTCGGTGACGATGAACTCCAACTCGGCGACGTCTGAGGCGATGGAACGCACCTTTTCGTTCTCCCAAGAAGAGGGCTGAAAGTAGGAGCGCACGCGGTTGCGCAGGTCCAACGCCTTGCCCACGTAGATGACGGTGTCGTTGGCGTCACGCATGATGTAGGCGCCCACCTTGTGGGGCATGGTCTCGACTTGGGAGCGGATATGGTCGGATATTTCCATCGGTACGTCTCGTCTAGTGTCTCAGGGCGATATCACCCGGATTTCTTGCAGCACGACGCGGTCTTCTGGCAGGTGCTTGCCATCGGGCGTGACCGCCGGCAGACGAACGCTGGTGGCATAATCGTACATCCCAATGGAGAGTGTGTACGTGCCAGGGGGTAGGTCGGCGTCTGTGACGAGCGTGTGCTCGTCCCGAAGCACCTCCGCGTCTCGCCAGCTCCAGGTTGGCCGCGCGCCGCTTACCGGCACGCTGTCCTGCTGGGCCACCATGTCGCCATCCATGCTTAGAAGATGCACAAAGACGTGATAGTCCTCAACCAGCCGGCCATCCGACTGCCAGAACAGGGTCACTGTGAACGTGTCGCCCGCTGTTACCTGATCCGAACTCGACTCATAACCCAGCAGTTCCACGTGATCGCCTAACTGTACACCCAACCGGTGCTCGATGTCAAATGCCTGCGGATCGTACGGGTAGTTCGGACAGATCCAGACGTAGGGCACCCCGTCGAAAGAGGCAGACCATAGAGGTTCCCTCCGCTGGCATTCCTCCCAGGAATCCTCCCACAGGCCGATGAGAAACTCGCGCTGCACGCTGTTGATAAAGAACACGCGGTAGTCCACCGGGCGATCGATGGGACGCGTGCGCCCGGAAAAGTTGCTCCCGAACATGAGATTGGCCATGTTCTGGACGCCTACTTCCATCCGCTCCGCACTGGGATAGGTGTTGAGGAACTGTGCTGCCAGGTCAAGCCCTTCGCCCTGATCGCCCATGTGGAGGACGTGTTGGGCGACCCGGGAGCCGCCCAGCAGTAGGTTGTGATGTGTGCCATAGTAGGGGTGATGCCGCAGCACCAGCACCCCTTGGCCAACCAGTGCAACGGCGATCAGCGCTGGCGGCATCCAGATTGGCTTTTTCGGCCACTTGAGCCTTTGTGCGGCATCCGCTGCCCGGCTCAATCCCCAGCCTGCCAGAACGTCCAGGGCGGCCAGGACGGGGATCATGTAGCGGGCCAGCTTTTTGGCGCCGAGCGTCATTGCCAACAAGAACCCAAGCGCATAGATCAGTATGTACCACAAGGGCCTGGAGCTCTTTTCGCGCCAGTGCTTTGCCAACGACACGATGGCCGCACAGACGCTGGGCAAGGTGACCAGCGTGGTCTTCCAGGCCAGAACTGCCGGGTAGTACAGCGGGCCGGGGTCATCGATCAATCGTCTGGCGAAGAAAGCGGCGCGGTCGTGGGGTTCCTCGGCGTGTTTCAGGGCGCTCTTGGCGATCCGGCCCAGCATTTCGCCCGGCTTGACCCACATCGCGGGCCATACCAGGAAGAACACGCAGGTAGCCACGAGACCCCAGACGATCAAGCTCCGAATGACCCGCCAGACTTGTCCGCGCCACGAGGAGAGGCGGGCGCTGCGTTCTTTCAACAGCGAATCGAGCACCACTAAGAGCGCGGCAAAAGGGGCCAGAAAACCCGACGAACTCTTGGTCAGGAACGCCAGGCCGGCGAAAACCCCGCTGGCGATCAAGTATATCGTTTTGTCATCTCTCAAAAAGCTGACCAAGAGCAACACGCTGAGCAACATGAAGCTACTCATCAGCGCATCCAGATGGATGATTTTACTGTGGGTGATGAAGAATGGATCTAGTGCCAGGAGGCATCCGGCGGCGAACGCGGCTCTCTGGCCTATCAGCCGACGGAGCAGGATGTAGGTGAGGACGATACATCCTGAAACGACGAGGCTCAGTGTAGCGACGGCCGCTTGGGCGGGCGGGCTCTGCGGGCCCAATGGTCCATCGGGAGGATCGAGTAGCTCTTGTGTGGACCAACCGCGCGCCAGCGCGTAGACCCGTTGGCCGAATCCTGCGATCCACATCGTGGTCACGCCTGGGTGGTAGCGCTGGTAGGTATCCTCTAGGTTTCCCTGGGCTAGCGCTTCCCAGAACTGGACGGAGCGTGGGTACCATTCCATGAACCGCGCGACGGGATAGATCACGCGAGGCACGAGAGCCAGGACAAAAATGACAACCAGGCTGTACCAGAAAGCGCGCGACCTTTTCTTGTCTCTCATCGTGTAGTATCCGCCTATGAATCGAGGTCCCCTACCTCGATCTTTTCGGGCAATATGATCTGAGCGTCAGGCAACAGTTGCCCAGAGCCGTCGATCACCGGTGCTCGGTCCTTGGTATCCGAAACGTAGACGCCGACGATCGGTAGGTAAGTGCCAGGCGGCGCGTCTTTCAAAGAAAGCGGAATGGCGTCGACAACCACCTCACCGGCGTTCCACAAGGGCGTTGGATAGGTCCATCGCAAAGGCTTGGAATCGTCCTGCGCCACCCGCAGATCGTTCGTCGGATCAATGACGTGGACAAAGACCTTATAGTCCTGCGCGATGAGCTGATCCGCTCGCCAGTGGAGCGTGAGGGTTAACTGGTCGCCATCGCGCGAGAGTTGGTAGCCCAACAGGCGCAGTCCATCTCCAAAGAGTGCGTTGATCGGGATGGCTTCCGGCGACAGGGGCAGATCGCAGCTTTCTTTGCGCATCACCGTCTGCCCCACGATCGTCGACTGGCCACGGACAGCGCCCGCCGGCTCTACCAGGGCCAGCACGACGTCATAGTCGCCCTCGGGCAGTTCAGCGGTGTCTACCCGGTACCACCCTCGCGCGACGGCGTTGGCCGGCCATTCTCCCGTTGGCCAGCCTTCGCAGAGCGGGAAGATTGTTTCCGCCGCCGTAGCTCCTTCCCTCGTGACGAGGGCCAACCTGACGTTCAAATCCTCTCCCGGAGGGGCCGTCGTTCCCCATCCAACGTCCACGCTCAACGGCTGGCCGGGGGGCAGACAACCGGACGAGGCGGTGGCGGTGATCAGCCCGATGCCGGGAGCCAGCTCTTCTGCGAGCGCAAAGTCGCTGCCGGCTCGTGGTGAAGTAGTGTAGACTGCTATGCGCTTGTCCTCGAAACTTGGATCAATGGAGAAATAGCGCTGCCAGTGCTCTAACCGCACCGACTTTTTGTGTAGAACGACGTACCGCACATCATCCTGTGCCAGGGTTCTCAGTTGACGGCTCACGTCGGTGGACTGGGGAGGCATCTTGCCCGATTGCGGCAGTGATTTCAGCCATGGATGGCTATCCAGGTAATCGAAGGTTCCCGGCGGGAGGCGCGATACGTTGCCCTGCAAGATGGGATGGTGATGGACCGTCTGCTGGAACATGTATTCCTTGGAGGCGGCCAGGTCGATGGGCAGATTGAGCACGGCATACGCCTCGGGCTCGCTGGACATCTCGTGGAGAAACTCGGATGTCTTGGGCCGCATCATGGGCACGGGCACGGTGATGTACTCGAACAGGATGATGCCTCCCAGCACCCCCGATGCGGCCACAGCCGGCCATTGGCCCCGGCGTTCAATGGCCGTCAGCAGACTGGCGGCGCCATAGGCCGACAACACGGCTATCGGCGACGCCAGGAACATGTTGAAGCGACCGGGGATGCGCAACACACGTCCCACATACAGCCGATCTGCCAGGCGGTAGGGCATGGGCACGTTGGGGTAGGTCTGGCCGTTGATGCGCAGCACCGGCCCCAGGGCAAGCAGGATCATCGCCAGCGCCATCGCTAGCCAGGGTATGCCAGACCGGCGGGCTTTGAAAGCGCCCACTACGGCCAGGATCAGGGGACACATGCCCACGTAAGCGGCAAAGCGGCGCGGCTCGGAACGCTCGGCGTAGTAGCGATCGTAGGCCGGCCGCGTCAGCGGGTTGAGGATCGTGTGAGAGCGACCGGGCGTCAGGTAAGCCAGCAGGTCGGTCTGCATTTCTGCCTCTTCGCCCTCTCGCAGCAAGTCGGAAGAGCTCACCTCCTGTTGGGTCAGCAGCATCAGCGCCGGCGGCGCGAGGATCGCGGCGGCGACGACGGCGGCGATCAGCAGGGCCGGCCCCCAGCGCCGCCACGAGGCGCGCTGACCGGGGAGCGTGCACGCCGCGTAGATGCTTCCGAGGATAAAGGCCGGTACCAGTAACTGCCAGCGGGTGTAACCGACCAGCGCAAAGAACACGCCCGTCAGCACCCCGTTCCACCATTTGCCCAGGCGTATCGTGTGGATCAAGAACAGCAGGAAGACGGGGATCCATTGTGTGCTGATCAGGTTGGGGTGGTCCAACTGAGACAGACGGAAGGGCCAGCATTGATACAGCAGGCCGGCGATGAGGGCCGCGCGCCAGTCTCCCGCCAGCTCGCGGGCCAGCAGAAAGGCCGCGTACCCGCACAGGGCCAGGCTGGCGAGGACAGATAGGTTGTAGGCGGCGAATCCGCCGACCAGGGGCTCCAGCAGCAGCCAGGCGACGATGTTGCCCCAGGCAAAGTTCTGGGAGACCAGGCTTAGGCCCACGGGGTGATACAGGTAACGTGTGTAGAAAGGCGACTGTCCCGACTTTAGTGCCTGCTTGGCCCACCAGCAGTTCCAATAGTGGAGCAGGGTGTCTTTGGTGTCGCCGGGGAGACGGACGTCTATTTCGGCCACCAACGGCCAGGTCATCCCCACGGCCACGACGCAATAGATCAGCAACACGGCAAGATCTATCCATCGCTTGCGTGGTGTATGTCGATCTATCATGGGGCGCCCTCTGGCGGTTGAACGCGCACACTTGTCAGGGTGATGTGATTGGCTAGCATCTCTCCGCGATCCGATATTACCGGCAGGTGCTCCAACGCTTCGTCCTGCTTCTTGAACACGGCGACGCGCACGTCGTAGACGCCTGGCGGGGCGTCGGCGCGCACGGCCAGTGTCTTGGGGTCCTCCAGCAGATTCCCGGGCTGCCACAGCATCGTCGGCGCGTCGTTTCCCAACGGCCATCTGCTGTCTTCGGCTGCCTTGACCAGTTCTTCACTCACGAGCTGGGCAGAGATGGTGTAATTGCGCTCCATCTTTTGCAGGCCGCGCCAGTAAAGCGTCAGCGTGATATCCTCTCCGGGCTTTACCATCCGCCGGTCGAGATCGTAGCCCACCAGCGCCATCCGGTCGCCAAAGTTGACAGAGATGGGGTTGGGGACCTCGCCGGGCAGCGCCTTTACTCTAATCTCCCCAAAGCGGACGTGATCTCCGCTGCTTGCTGCGCCGCTGCTTGCTGCGCCATTGCTGGCAAGCAGGCGCGTCCCGTCGGCGTAATTATACAGCCCCACTGCCACTTGTGCCACGTCAGGCGCGTAGGCCGTCCGGGGCACGCGGATGACGTACCGGTCGGCCCACACGTCGCCGGGCTCCAGCCACGCCGTCAGGCGCGTCGTCGAAAGTAGGCCTACTCCTGGATAGGTATCCCGCTGCGCGATCGGGATATCTCCCTCGCCCAGCAGGTGCACAAAGACGGAGTAGGGCCGCTCGGTCGGAGCCAGCGCCTGCCAATAGAGCGTCAGCGCGACCTGCCCGCCCGGCTCGACCGATGCTGTCTCCAGATCGTAGCCTAGCAGCTTTATAGCATCACCGAAAGTGACGTCCAGCGGGTGCGGGATGGCGGCGATCTGGGCGTCGGTCAGCGGTTGGGGCGGCGCATACGCTGGCGCGATCCAGGCAAAGGGTGCCGCCATGGCCAGCCCCAGCAAAAAGAGCGCAAAGGCCGCCACCGCCCAGCGCCCCCAGCGGCGCGGGAGCCAGCCCGCCAGTCCCAGCGCCAGCAGCAGCGACCAGACAGAGATGGCGTAAAAGACCAGCCGCCCCTGCGATGACCAGGTGACGCGCGCCCACAGGAGCCAGGGAACGAAAACCAGGAGAGACCAGAGGAGATAGAGGGCAAAGGGCAAATAGCGGATATCAAGTGACGTGCGATTGCTGGGCGAATCTTGAGATTGGAGATTGGAGATTAGAGATTTTGCCAATGCTGCGATGAGACCTAGTGCGGCAATGGGTACGATAGTGTTCAGGATCGGGTACGTCCACGCTGCCATCGGCACGTTGATGCCGCCAAAGTTGCCCCAGTACCCGGCGAAGAAGCTGAAGCGCTCGCGCCACAGTTGGGGCAGGTCGGCGGGGACGCCCCGCTGGCCCAGGATCTGGATGAACATGCCGACGCCGGAGAGGTCGCCGTAGAGCTGCAGATTGCGCCAGTACCACCAACCGGCGATCAGCAGCAGTGGCAGTGCCGTCGCCAGCCCGCCGACGAGGAACTCTTTCAGTGACCGTCGCTGCACGGCCCGCACAGTGACGACCAGCGCCGTGATGGGGGCCAGCGCCAGCGTCTGGGATTTGGTGAGGGCGGCCAGTCCTAACACAAGGCCTAAAAGCAAATAACGGCCAGTCAGCGACCGGATTGAGATTGGAGATTGGAGATTGGAGATTTTGATCAGTAGCCACAGGCCCAGGCTGGATAGCAGCACGGCCAGGTTGTCGTTGTTGACCGATGCCGAGATGAACACGAACATCGGCGTGAAGGCGTGGATCGCCGCCGCGCCCAGCGCCAGATCTGGGTGGCCGGGCAGCACCTCGCGGGCGATGCGGTAGGTGAGCGCGACTGCCGCCGCGCCCATCAACACGGAGAGGAAGCGAATGATGCGCACTGCCAGCACCGTCCCACGCCAAGGAAATTGCTCCCGCGCCGGGTCGTGGACGACCAGGTTGACGTTGCCGTCGGGGGTGGCCCCGGCGTCGACGTGCGGGTTGAGGTGGCGCACCGTTTCCATATCGGACGTGTCGATCCAGAAGGTGGCGGCTGCCGATATCGCATAGTAGAGGGGCGCCTGGCTGCCCTCCTGCCGCCAAGGCGTTTCGATGCCCGGCTCCTGCACCGGCAGCGACCAATTGTCGGCGATGTACTTGACCATCGGGTAGTGCCACTTTTCGTCGGAGGCCTCGAATGTGGGGGTGACGACGCTGTAGGTGAATCCCAGGAGGACGAACACGGCCACGATGGCCGTGATGAGGGCGCGCTCCACTCGCTGACTCATCCTACTAACCCCGCCAGGAACTCGGCCGTCCGCGCAGCGATCCGGTCCCAGGTGAACGTCTGTGCCAGCGCCGCGGCGCCCACCTCCAGCCGCGCCCGCAGATCGGCGTCGCTCGCCAGCTTTGCCACGCCGTCGGCCAGGGCGGCGACGTCTCCCGGGGGTGCCAGCAGCACAGTCTCGCCGTCGCGGAACTCGGGCGTCTCCACGGCGGGCCGGGTGGTGACGATGGGCCGCCCATGGGCCAGGCAGGCGTGCATGCTCCCGTGCCGCAGGGACACGCCATCCCGGTAGGGCAGCACGCACACGTCCACCGCTCCCAGGCTGGCCGACACCTCCTCCGGCGGAACGAACCCAGTCTGGTGCACTCGCTCGGTCAGCCCGCGTTTGGCGATGAGGCGGCCCACCCGTTGGGCGTAGGCCACGTTGGTGGGGTCGGAGCTGCCCACTCGCCCACCGATAAAGAGCAGGTGCGCTCCAAATCCGCGCGCTGCCAGCATCGCCAGCACCTCGACTAGGTCCTCTCCGCCCTTGCGCTCGTTCAAGAAACCAAAATAGCCCAGCAGCAGATCACCCGGCCCGATCCCCCACCGCGCGCGCCAGGCGTCGCGGTCGTAGCCGGCGGGCAGGCGCGGAGCGATGTTGCTGCCGATGGGAATGCGGACTAGGCTGGAGATTGGAGGTTGGAGATTGGAGATTTTGATCTCGTCCTCGACGTTGGTGACGATGACGCCTTCGGCGCGTCGGGCCAGCATCTCTACCGCTCTCCACCGCAGTGGGCCGGCCTTGGGGAACAAGTAGGGCACCTTCAGATCGTGAAAGGTCACCGCCACCGGCGGCCTGCTCTTGCGCCGAGGGACAAAGTGGATCGCGGGATGCATCCCGTAGGCGGCGGTCTGGAACTGGACGTTCAGCACGTCGAGCTGTTCTTGTTGTGCCAAGTGCAACACTTGCTTCCAGCAACCCCAACCCCAGCCCGCGATTTCCCGGTGCAGGGGGATTGGAGATTGGAGATCGGAGATTGGCGGATTGCTACTTGCCACTTGCCACTTGCACGTGATCGCGTGGACGTCGTGGCCCAGGGCCGCCAGCGCCTTTCCAAGCTCGCAGGTAAAATCCCCCACGCCTCCCTGATCCGGTGGATACTCGCCCGTAATTAGCCCAATACGCATTCCAAATCTCGATTGAACAATCTCTAGCCGTAACCTTGAGTTACACAGAGATTCTCGGAGAATCCACAGAGAACACAGAGCTTTTTTTCATCCTCTGTGAATCTCTTCCTAGTCTCTGCGAATCTCTGTGTCCCCAGCGGGAGCAACCTTTGTAGGCAACAATCCCGACCGCAGCACCTGCCGGTAAGCGGCAATCCGCTCCGCCCGTAGAGCCCGCTTGTGGCCGATCAACCACTTGGCGCCCTCCAACCCCAACTGCCAGGCATAGTTGCCCAGCAGAAACCACCTCAGCAGTTCGCCCACGAAGCGTCCGTGGTGCTTGTGGAAATAACGCACCTTGCTGGTCTGGAAATGGATGTGGCGCGAAGTCACCACCTGGTCGCTGCTCCTGCCGCCATAGTGGACGACCTGGGCAGTGGGCAGGTAGATCACACGCCAGCCTGCGTCCTTGAACCGCCTGCACCAGTCCAGTTCCTCCGAGTACATAAAGTACCCCTCGTCCATCGGCCCCACCTGTTCGATGGCCTCCCGGCGGGCCATCAGCGCCGCGCCCTTGATCCAATCGACGTCGAGTGTGGCATCGTCAGGCTGATCCTGGACGTAGTAGCGCGCCAGCAGGCGGCGGGGAGCGCAGGGTTGCAGCCAGGTGGATTCGAACAAGGCGGTTGCCAGGGTAGGAAAGCGGCGGCGGGAAGACTGGATGCTTCTATCCTCGTTCAGCAACTGCGGCCCGACCACGCCCACATCAGGATTCGCGTCGGCGTAGGCCACCATCGTCGCCAGCGCGTCGCTGATGACCTCCGTATCCGGGTTCAGGATGAGCGTGTAGCGTCCCTCGGCGAGGGCGATCCCTTGGTTGTTGGCTGCCGGGAAGCCGCGATTCTTGGCGTTGACGATCAGGCGGACGTCGGGGAACTCGGCCCGCACCATCTCGGCGCTGCCGTCGGTGGAGACGTTGTCCACGACGATGACTTCAAGTTTGCAGGTGGGCAATTCTGCAAGTATGGAATGCAGGCATTGCCTGAGCAGATCGCGGACGTTCCAACTGACGATGACGATAGATAGATCAACCATCGATTCCAAATAGACAGCGGGCATTATCCGTCGTCGCCAGCGCGATCTTTCTATGCGTCACTCCCCGGACGTGGGCGATGGTCTGGGCAACGTGGCGCACGTAGGCGGGCTGGTTGCGCTTGCCGCGATGTGGCTCCGGCGTCAGATAGGGGCAGTCGGTCTCGATCAGCAGCCGGTTCGATGGCACTTTCGCCACGACCTCCCGCAGCCGCTCCGCTTTCTTAAAGGTGACCGGACCAGAGATGCCGATGTAGAACCCCATCTCCAGCACCTCCTCCAGCCGTTCCGGGCCGGCGGCGTAGGAGTGGAGGACGCCAATACGCCCCCCCTGTCCCTTCTGGACATCCCCCCCGCCAGCGGGGGGGACTGAGGGGGGGCCTTGTGCCCAATCTCGCAGCATGTCCAACACGTCATCGTGGGCATCTCTGCTGTGAATCACCACCGGCAGCCCCAGCTTTGCCGCCAGCGCCAGTTGGTCGGCAAAGGCGCGGCGCTGCACCGGGCGCGGCGAGAGGTCGCGATAGTAATCCAGGCCGATCTCGCCGATGGCGACCACCTTGGGATGGCTGGCCAGTGCGCGCAGTTCGTCCAGCGCTGCCCGGGTCGCCGTTTTCGCGCCGTGGGGATGGATGCCCACGGTGGCATAGATAAAGTCGACTCTGTCCGCCAGCGCCACCGACGCCCGGCTGCACTCCAGGCTGGTGCCCGCGTTCACGATGGCGACCAGCCCGTCCTGGCGAGCGCGCGCGATGACGGCTTCTCTGTCGCCATCGAACTGGGAAAAGTCGAGGTGGGCGTGAGAGTCAATCAGGTTCATCGTCGCCGCCGTTACCGCCGCTGCGCTCTTGATCGATCTCGATCAGGTGCTCTTCGTCGCGGATGTATTCGATAGCTGCCTGTTTCTCCGGCGTGGAGAGCACGGCGTCCATCGTCAGCATCCCCCGCCTGGCAGATTGACGTGTCTTTGAAGGGGTGAGACGTACCTGGCCGGTGATCAGGCCGATGACGAAAAGCACTGCAACGAGTCCTATCACCACGAGGACGATCCAGGGCGGCTCCGTTGTGGGAGATGAAGCGACTTCTGGTATGGGCGTCGGCGTCATCAATCCTGCCTCCCTGCTTCCTATGCCAGCCCTGCCAGTTCCAATCCCTCTTCCAGCAGCGGCTTGACCAGATCCTCATCGGTGGTCTCGCAGTAGACGCGGATGACGGGCTCGGTGCCGGAGAAGCGGATCAGGAGCCAGCCCTTGTCGCCTTGCAGGACGTACTTGTAGCCGTCGAGAGTCACGATCTCTGCCACTTTCATCCCTGCCAGTGTCTCGGGTTTGGCTGCGTCCAGGCGGGCCTTGGCCTGGGGCCGTTTCTCGCCGGGGAAGCGCGTGTCGATGCGGTCGTAATAATAGGTTGCCCCCAGCTTCTCGTACAGGTGGGCGAGCAGTTGGGAGGGCGTCTTGCCCATGCGCACCATCAGGTCGAGAAAGTACAGGTTGCCCAGGATGCCGTCTCGCTCGGCGACGCTGCCTCGGAAGGCGTACCCGCCGCTCTCCTCGCCGCCGATGAGGGCGTCGACCTCGTTGAACTTGGGGCCGACGTACTTGAAGCCCACACCGGTGCGATAGACCTCCACGTCGTACATCCGGCCCAATTTCTCCAGCATCGACGTCGTGGAGATGGTCTTGACGATGGGGCCGCGCATGCCGCGCACCTCGAGCAGATAGTAGGCCAGCAGGCCGTATACCTGCAACTGGTTGATGAACACGCCGTTCTCGTCGCCGATGCCCATGCGGTCGGCGTCGCCGTCCATGATCAGGCACACATCGGCGCCCATCTCGACCGTCTTTTGCAGGCCGACGTCCACGTTGGGCGGGATCGGCTCCGGGCGCGTCATCTCCGGGAAGAGAGGGTTGCGTACGTTGTGGATCTCGGTCACCTGCGTCTTGCCGCCGCCGAGGATGTGGGGGAACCAGCCGATGCCGTTGCCCCACATTGGTTCGATCAGGATGTTCAGCCCGGCCGCCTTGATCGGCTCGACGTCGATCAGCTGCCCGATGTGGTCCAGGTAGGCGGGCGCCGGGTCCCAAATCTCGATTTGGCCCTCCGCCTCGGCGTCCTCTAGCGCCGTTCGCTTGACATCGGCGATGTTTGGGATGGCAGCTTCGATCTCTCTCAGGCCGTCCGGTGCCACCGCTGCGCCTTTTTCGTCGCGCACCTTGAAGCCGCAGTCCCAGGGGGGGTTGTGGCTGGCGGTGATGTTGATGCCTCCGGCGGCGTCCCGCTCCACGACCGAGTAAGAGATCACCGGGGTGGGGGCGGAACCATCGGTCAGCCAGACGTGAAAGCCGTTGGCGGCCATCACCTCGGCGGCGGCGGCCGCAAAGTGCTCGGCGGCAAAGCGCTTGTCGTGGCCGATCACTACGTCGGCGCCTGCCTTGCCTTGATCGATCAGGTACGTGACGAAACCCTGCGCGCAGCGGCGCACGCTATCGAACGTATAGTCCTCGGCGATGCGCGCTCGCCAACCGTCGGTGCCAAAGCGAATCGTGGTTCCCATGTCTTCCCCCTGCTATAATCCGTGTTCTTCTTTCAGCAATGTCAGGTCGGCATCGACCATCAAGCGGATCAACTCCCTGAACGAGATGTTCGGCTCCCAGCCCAACACCTGTCCGGCCTTGCTGGCGTCCCCCACCAGCATGTCGACCTCCACCGGGCGCATGAAACGCGGATCCTGCTTCACGTATTCCTGCCAATCTAGGTCCGCGTAGCCGAACGCCTCCTGGCACAGTTTGCGAATGGAGTGGGTCTCGCCCGTGGCGATGACATAGTTGTCCGGCTCCGGCTGCTGGAGCATCAGCCACATCGCCCGCACATAGTCCAGGGCGTAGCCCCAATCGCGGCGCGATTCGAGGTTGCCCAGCCGTAGCTCGTCCGCCAGTCCCAGCTTGATCTTGGCCACGCCGTGCGTCACCTTGCGCGTGACGAATTCCAGCCCCCGGCGAGGGCTCTCGTGATTGAACAGTATCCCCGACGTGGCGTGCAGGTCGTAGGACTCGCGGTAGTTGACCGTGATCCAGTGGCCGTACACCTTGGCCACGCCGTAGGGGCTGCGGGGATAGAAAGGCGTCGTCTCCTTCTGCGGCACCTCGCGCACCTTGCCAAACATCTCCGACGAACTAGCCTGGTAAAAGCGGGTGCTTCTATCGACCGTGCGGATCGCCTCCAGCATGCGCGTGACGCCCAGCGCTGTCACGTCGCCGGTGAACACCGGCTGGTTCCACGACGTGGGCACGAACGATTGGGCCGCCAGGTTGTAGACCTCCTCCGGTTGATACTCCTGGAGAAGGCAGATCAGCGACCCCTGGTCCAACAAATCTCCCTGGACCAGGGTGACTCGGTCCTGGATATGTTGGATGCGGGTAAAGTTCACCGTGCTGGTGCGTCGCACCATGCCGATAACCTCGTACCCCTGTTCCAGCAGAAACTCGGCCAGGTAGGAGCCATCTTGGCCGGTGATGCCCGTGATCAAAGCTCGTGGCAT
>CAZKDJ010000112.1:0-13790 GCA_964551295.1 uncultured Anaerolineales bacterium
TTTCATCAACACGCACATGTGCACACCAAGAATTTGGATCTACTGAGTCTGGCAAGTATACCTGGAAATCGAGACAAGTCCAGCGGGATCGGGCGGCGGGATATGAAAACAGGCGCTGGTTACAGTCAGCGCCTGCTCGTTACCAAGGGGGCCGCGATGGCTAGAGCTATAGCATTTTCTCATAGATGCGGTACGTGCGATACACGTACCCGCCCAGCATCTCGCACAACTGGCGCGTCGGCTTGTTGGTCTCCAGTATCCACGAGAGCTCGCACTGGCGGTGCTTGGGCAGGGCGGCTCGGGCTGCTTCGACCATCAGCACGGCCATGACGCCCAGCCCGCGGCGTTCCTCCATTATACCACCGACGAGGCCCCGCAGGGTGTCCACGCAGCCGCGCACCTTCCAATACCAGGCAAACTTGAGCATCGTCCACCACTCTGGCACGCCGGGGCGAGGGTAGGCTTTGAGCAGCGGTTGGTTGAGGTCGGGGAGGTTGAGCAGCATGCCGATCGTTTCGCCATCCTGCTCGGCGACCCAGATCAGCTTGGGATCGACCATCCGCCTCAGGTTGGCGGCCAGGTGGTCGATCTCGGCCTCGGTCATCGACACGAATCCCCAGTTTTTTTCCCACGCTGCGTTATAGATCTTTTTGATGCGCCGCACCTCTTCTTCAAAATGGCTCAAGTCTACTTGACGCACCGCAAAGCCCCCCCGCTTTTTAATCTTTTCGGCCACCCGCACCAGCTTTGGGGGCATGTTTTCGCCACGAGGGCCGTACTTGTAGAGATCGACCATGTAGGCCAGCAGGTCCATGGCCTTGTAGAAGCCGGCGCCCTCGATAAAGTCCACGTAATAGCGCGGGTTGTAGGTCATCATGATCACCGGCGGGCCGTTCCAGCCGTCCACGAGCAGGCCCGCTTCCTCGTTTTGAGAAAGGTTCTCCGGGCCGCGGATGGCCGTCATGCCCTGATCGCGCACCCAATTGCAGGCGGTCTCCAGCAGTGCCTCGGCTGCCTCTCGGTCTTGCAGCACCTCGAAGAAGCCAAAGAAACCCACTTGCTCTTCGTGGACCTCGTTGTGCCGGTGGTTGATGACGGCGGCGATGGTGCCCACCGGCTTGCCGTCGCGGCGGGCCAAGAAGAACTCGGCATCCGCGTGACCAAAGAAGGGATGGCGGTCCTGGTCGAGGAACTCCATACGTTCGGAGAGGATCGGCGGCACCCAGTTGGGATCGTCGCGGTAGACCTGCCATTGGAAGTGGGCAAACTCGCGCTTTTCCTCTAGGGTGCGTGCGGGGTGGATGGTCAGGTTGTTGTTTGACATATTCGTACGTTCAATCCGGCGATCTGTTTTCGGAGTAACCTCCTAGCTGGGTAGCTCTTGCCTAGTCTGGCTTTGCGGCAGCGAATATCAACCCCCCGAGAGCACCCACGCCGGCACCAAGAGCCAAGCTGAACAAGCAGCACATGCCCCCGCCGATAAACAGTCCGGTTACACCGGATAGGGCCGCGAACATCTCTGGGCTCATACCAATCTCGGAAAGCTGCTCCAGCATCTGAGGATCTAAGGTGGATGTAATATCTTGTGTGCCTGTGACTGCCATCCCGATGCCCGTGTCGATCACCCACGCCACGGTGGTGCCCACGCCACTGATGAGCCCGGCGATGGCCCCAGCCCCGGCCCCTGCGCCTGTGTTGCGTGGTGGGGTCAAAAAGAACCCGCCCAACACGCCGGCGCCGATGTACGCCAGCAATGGCAGTGCGCAGCAGACACATCCTAGAAGCGGAACCGGCACCAGGGTCGGTAGTAGGTTTGTGAGTGTCAAAAGAAATGCAATGCCTGCACCGATCAGACCCGCTTTTAGTCCTGCTTTTCCAGACATGATTAACCTCCTGAGAATAAGGTGATCGTATTGTACACCAAAGCCCTGTCGGTGCAAAATCGCTGCGGAAAGCAAGCGCGGGCGTTTTTTCGAGTGGAAGGGTGAATCGTGATTTTACGGGCCTGCTGTAGAGGGAGGCAGGGGCAAGCCGTCTTCTGTGATCAGCCACATCTTGACGTGGACTTGCGTTCCCCATTCGTCTTTAATGGTGATGACAGTCGTGTGCGGGGGAGCCCCGATCGGCGCCATGGGGGTGTCGGTCTGGATTCCGGGCCGCTTGGTGTAGCGGGCCAGTGAGCGGTGTGGGCCCAGCACGGTGATGGTTTGAGGGCCGGCGACGCCGGTGGTGGCAAATACGGCCAGCCAGTGACCGTCCTCGGGCTGGCCGTATTTTACAGCGGTGGCGCGTGTATAGCAGTCCAGGACCTCGGTCGCGTAGCGGCGTGTGACGCGCAGATGGATTTGATTCCAGCCGCCGTTGTACGCGGCCAGCGAGTAGTACAGGTCCCCATTACCGTCTCGAATGGTGTGGGCCAGCGCCCGCGCCCCCCAGGAGAGATTGGTCGATGGCTCTGCCAGCTTTTCGGGGCTCGGGCGCCAGGCGTTGGGCATCAGTTGCATCAGCCCGACGGCCCCGACGATGCTACGCGCCTCTGGATTACCCTTGGACTCTTTCCAGATCACGGCCGCGATAAAGTCGGGGTCCAGGGCTCTCTCTTCGGCATACTGGACGATGATGGGCTCCCAGCGGCGGACGGAATAGGGCCAGTAGGGAGAAAGCACCGACTCGGCGGAAACGTCTCCGGCGTAGATTTCTCCGTCCTCTGCGAGAGAAGGATATGGGAACGCGAATGCGATTACCGCCGCCGCTGCGAGCACGACGGTAAGAATTAGGTATCTATGTTGCATCGGGGAGCGATGTTCTCCTAGTTGATCAAGCTGAAACCAAAACGGGAAGCTAAGCCGCCTTTTCCAAATCCCCGCCCAAGATGCGGGTATCTAGCAGGTTAGGATTCGTTAAGGAACAACTTCCCTCGCCCTAGCTTGGGCGGTGTAACTACATAGCCGTTCTTGACGATTGGGGCCCATCGTACAAAAGTACTACAGCTAAATATGATATCGAAAAGCACGACTTTGTCAAGCTCACGCGTTTGCCGGTGGATGGCCCATTTTCCGTTCTTGCTCCCTGTCTTTCACCCTGCTATAATGTCCATCGATGGGAAACACGACCTGCATCCTGCGCTGGCTTTTCGCCGCAACGCTGCTGCTTATTCTGCTCGTCGCGGCAGGGCTGCGCCTGTATCGCCTCCCAGATCTGCCCCTGGGGCTCCACTACGACGAGGCTGCCAACGGCATCCTGGCCGGTGAGATCGCCTGGGGGGCCAAGCTGCCGGTGTTTATTCCCTCTTACACGGGCAAAGAGGTGTTGTTTTTCTATTGGACGGCCTTGTGGATGAAATTGCTGGGCGCGACGCCGCTGGCCCTGCGGCTGAGCGCGGCTTTGGTGGGGCTGGCGACGGTCGCCGCAACCTATTGGGCGGTTCGCGAGCTGCTGCACAGCTATCGCGGCGCGGGGTGGATCGCACTTTTTGCTGCCGCTTTTCTGGCTACATCCTTCTGGCATCTCATTCTCAGCCGCTATGGATTTCGTGCCGTGACCCAGCCACTGATGCAGGCGCTGACCGTCGCCGCGCTGTGGCGCGGGTTGCGGCTGGGGAAAGGACGCGGCGTTCCCTGGCTTGTTCTCGCCGGTCTCCTGTGCGGCCTGACCGCCTATACCTACCTGGCCGCCCGCGCCTTTCCCATCCCGCTGGCGGCGGCGCTGCTCACCCTCCTCGTTGCCGACCAGGGATGTCGTCGCGCCCGCCTGGCGCAGGTGGCTCTTTTCGTCCTCGTCGCCGCCTTGGCCCTGACGCCGCTGGCTCGCTACTGGCGGACCCATCCGGGCAGCTTTATGACCCGCACCGGACAGGTGGCTGCCACCAGTTGGGCCAAGGTCTGGGATGGCATTCTTGACTGCTTGAAGATGTTCTTTATCCAAGGTGACCCCTACATTCGCTTCAACATTCCCTTCCGCCCGATCTTTGACCCAATCACCGCACTCCTGTTCCTTGCAGGTGTCATCGTCCTTATCTGGCTCCCCAAGTCTCCAATCCTTCGACGACGAGCCCCTGGCTCGCGCTCAGGACAGGTCTCCAATCTCCAACCTCAGACGGCCCAAGATCATTTGTGGCTGATGTCCCGCGTCTTCCTCCTCGTGTCCCTGCCAGCGATGCTCCTCCCCAGCGCCTTGGCCGCCGGAGAAATCACCCCCAGCAACCTGCGCGCCGCCGGCCTTTTACCGTTCGTCTACGTGTTCCCGGCCCTGGGATTATCCGTGCTCCAATCTCTAATCTCCAATCTCATTAGTCGGCGAATCAGCGAATCAGCAAGTCAGCGGTTTCTTGTCATTTGCTATTTGTCATTTGCCATTTTGGTTCTCGTTGTTTTGACGCCGCTCACCGCCGCCGCCTATTTTGGCGACTGGGCCGTCTCTCCCGCGCTCTACTATGCGGCCGATGGAGACCTGGCCGATGTGGCCGCCTATCTCAACCAAACCGATCTCACAGGCGTGACGCCTTACGTCGCCAGCATTCATTACGAGCATCCTGCGCTTGCTTTTCTGGCAGAGGATTATGGGGCCATCCATCGGCTCACCGATGGGCGTACCGTCGTCTTTCCCGCGGAGGGAGACGCGTTGTTGGTCTTGCCCCGTTCGGCTGCGGAGGTTCTGCCTTGGATCGAGTCTGTGCTGCCGGATGGCGCTGGCGTCGATGTAGGCCTTGGCCCTGATGGCGAACCCGCTTTTCATGTCTATCGCGTCAATTCAGGCTCTGCTCCGTCGCCCACCCGTCCGCTGGACGCCGATTTCTCCCACGTCGTCCAGTTTCTCGGTTACGACGTGATCGGGCGGGCGCGCTCGGGTGAAAGCATCGAGTTCGCCGTTTGGTGGCGCGTCTTGAACGTGCCGCCTTTGGATGATTACCGTCCCATCGTCCGTCTTGTCGATCAATGGGGAAATGCCTGGGGCGAGGCGCTGCCTTTCCACTATCCTTCAAAGGAGTGGGAGCCGGGCGAGATAGTCGTGGATCACCTTTCGATCCCGGTTGCACCGGGGGCACCGCCGGGTGAGTACCTCCTCCGCTTTGGTTTCTATTCCACGAATGCGGATCAGCGGCTGGCCGTGCTCGATGAGGGCGGGCGCTACGGAGGCACCACTATTGAGCTGCCCGTGCGTGTGGCGCGCGGTGTTGCGCCAGTCGATCTGGATGAGCTGGGCATTCGCGAGCGGCTGGACGTTCACGCCGACGGGCTGACGTTGCTGGGGGCCAATCTGGACACGCTGGCTGCCCGTCCCGGCGAATGCCTTTTCTTATCGCTCTTCTGGCGGGCGGAGGAGGAGCCTATGCCCGATTACCGCGTCGCGCTCAGGTTGGGCGACGTGGTGCTCTACGAGGGCGCGCCCGTTCAGGGCACTTATCCCACCTCCGCTTGGGCCGCCGGCGAGGTCGTCGTGGATCGCTATGGCCTGCGCCTTCCCCGCGATGTGCTCGCGGGGGAGTACACGTTGGCGTTGGAGGTCGACGGTACGTCCATCGACCTCGGCGCCGTCACCGTCCAGGCGACGTCGCGCGTCTTTGATGCACCGCCGATCCCTCATCCGCTAGACGCTGACCTGGGTGGCCAAGTCGAGCTCCTGGGGTATGACCTGTCGCG
The DNA here is from genome assembly GCA_964551295.1 of uncultured Anaerolineales bacterium. GTDB lineage: Bacteria > Chloroflexota > Anaerolineae > B4-G1 > B4-G1 > JAFGED01. Next base: position 5,640 of record CAZKDJ010000112.1, read on the forward strand.
GGACACTGCGTCGCCGGGAGATACACTCACACTCACCCTGTACTGGCGCGCGCTGCGGGAGATGGACGAGTCGTACACCGTCTTTACCCACGTCGTGGCTCCCGATGGCTCGACCTCCGGCCAAAAGGACAACCCACCCGTCGGCGGCAGCTACCCGACCGACCTGTGGCTACGGGGCGAGGTCGTCGTGGACGCCTACGAGATTCCCATTGCCGCCGATGCCGTGCCGGGCGCGCATTCATTGGAGGTGGGGATGTACGTCGCCGAGACTGGCGCGCGTCTCCCCGTCGTCGGTGCCTCTACGGACGCCGTCGCTCTACAAACTATCGCCATCGGAGAATGATGATCTTGCCTCCTGCCTCTTGTATTCTTTTTGACTGGCTTCTATCGTTCTTGCCCATTCTCGCCATCCTCGTCCTGATGCTGGGGTTGCGATGGCGTGGTATGCAGGCCGGGGCGGTAGGCTGGTTGATCGCGCTGTTGGTGGCGGCGGTGCGCTTTGGCGTCGGATGGGAGCTGTTGGCCAATGCGCAGTTCAAGGGGGTCATCCTGACGCTTTCGGTGACCTACATTCTGTGGGGCGCGCTGCTCTTTTTCCGCGTCACCGACGAGGCGGGTGCGGTGACCGCTGTCGGGGCGGGCCTGCCCCGGCTGACGCCCGACCGGGGGATGCAGGCGCTGCTCCTGGGGTGGGTTTTCAGCACCTTCCTGCAGGGGGTGGGGGGCTTTGGCGTGCCGGTGGCTGTCGTCGCGCCGCTGTTGGTCGGCCTGGGATTCCCACCTCTGGCCGCGATCGTCATACCCTCGGTGGGGCATCCCTGGGCGGTGACCTTTGGCTCTCAGGGCTCTTCCTTCTTCACGCTGATGGAGGTGACGGGACGCGGCGCGAGCGAGCTGGCCCCCTGGTCGGCAGTGATGTTGGGTCTGGCCTGCCTGGCCTGCGGGGCGGGGACGCTGTGGGCGGCCGGCGGCTGGCGTGCCCTGCGCGCGAACCTGGCGGCCGTGTTCGTCATCGGCCTGACCATGGCGGGGATGCAGTATCTCGTCGTGACCCGGGGCCTGTGGTCGCTGGGCGCGACGCTGGCCGGGTTGGCCGGGCTGGCGGTCGGCGTGGCCTGGGCGCGCTGGCGGGCGGGGAGGCGGGTTGCGGCAGAGGATGCCGGGCAACCATCCGTTGGAATGCCCATTGGCCGCGCGCTGTTGCCTTACGCTGTTTTGGTCATTATCGTGCTGGTGGCCCAGATTCCGGCTGTCGATGATTCCCTGGGGCTGGTGGACCCAGGATGGCAGTTCCCCGAGTTTGTCACGCCTCAGGGGAACATCTTGCCCGCGAAGAAGCTTTCTGTGAACATCTTTGGGCACGCGGGCGCGCTGTTGACGTATGCCTCGGTCGCCGCTTACCTGTGGTTTCGTTGGAAAGGGAGCTATACCCCGGGCGCTGCGCGCCGCAGCGCTGCGCGCCGTATTGTGCAGGGAGCGGCGAGGCGGGCGGCGCGCTCCGGACTGGCCACCGCGGCGATGTTGGGTATGGCGGTGACGATGGAGCACGCCGGGATGACGCACCTGCTGGCCAACGGCATCGCACAGGTGGCAGGTCGGGCCTTTCCGTTCGTGTCCCCCTTCATCGGCGCGCTGGGGGCCTTTATGACCGGCTCCAACACCAACTCCAACGCCGTCTTTGCCAACCTGCAGCAGAACGTAGCGGCCCTTATCGGCGTCAGCCCGCTGATCATCCTGGCGGCGCAGACGGCGGGCGGGGCCATCGGCTCGGCCTTTGCCCCGGCCAAGATCATCGTCGGCTGCAGCACGGTGGAGGCGGAGGAAGGGCCGGCGCTCAAGGCGGTGATGCGCTACGGCTTGACCATCGTCGCTGGCGTGGCTGTGACAACCATAGCGGCGATTTATTTGTTTTGAATCGGGCGAATTGCCAATTTGCCCAACCATTACTAAAAGGGAGGTATGGATATGTACAAGGATTCATCTCAACCGATGGAAGCGCGGGTCGAGGATCTGTTGGGCCGCATGACGGTGGAGGAAAAGGTCGCCCAGCTCTATGGCGTGATGCCGATGTCACTGCTGGGCGCCGAGGGCATCGACCCCAAAAAGCTGGAGGCCCAGCACGGCGATGGCCTGGGGCAGGTCTCGATGCTGTCGATGTTGGGGGATCTGCCGCCTGAGGCGTTGGCCGGGGCCATAAACACCTTGCAGAGGTTCTTTGTGGAGCATACGCGCCTGGGCATCCCCGTTATTCCGCATAACGAGGCGCTAAACGGCTTGGTGGCCAAGGGCGCCACCAACTTTCCGACGGCCATCGGCCTGGCCGCCACCTGGGAGCCGGAGCTGGTCGAGCAGGTGACGGACGTCATCCGACGGCAGATGCGCGCGGTGGGTGTGCGCCAGGCTCTCTCGCCAGTGTGCGACGTGGCGCGGGACCCGCGTTGGGGCCGCGTCCACGAGACCTATGGCGAGGACCCGTATCTCTGTTCGGCGATGGGCGTCGCTTTCGTCACGGGCTTGCAGGGCGAGGACCTGAAGGATGGCGTCGTCGCCACGGGCAAGCACTTTTTGGGCTATGGCCTGACCGAGGGTGGCTTGAACTGCGCCGCCACGCACATCGGTCAGCGAGAGCTGTACGAGGTTTTCGCCCGTCCCTTCGAGGCGGCCATCCGCAAGGCCGGGCTGGCCTCGATCATGAATTCGTATTCGGAGATCGACGGCATCCCCTGCGGTGCCTCCAGCGAAATCCTGACCGATCTGCTGCGCGGCAGGATGGGTTTCACGGGTGTGGTGGTTTCTGACTATTTCACCGTCCGTCGTCTGGTGAGACAGTTCCACATCGCCACTGATTTGCAGGCTGCTGCTGTACAGGCGTTGGAGGCAGGGGTGGACGTGGAACTGCCGAACCCAGAGGGATACGACAAGCTGGCCCAGGCCGTTCACACGGGGGCGGTGGGCGAGGATGTGCTCGACCGGGCGGTTCGCCGAGTACTCGAGTGCAAGTTCCGGCTGGGGCTCTTTGACGATCCTTACGTGGACGTCGATCAGGTGCGCGCTGCCTACGACGATCCTGCCCATCGTGCTCTCTCGCGGCGGCTGGCGAACAAGTCGTTGGTGCTGCTCAAGAATGAGGGGGCGCTTCTACCGCTGAGCAAGGATGTCGGCACGGTCGCCATCATCGGTCCGCACGCCGATAGCGTGCGCAGCTTTTTCGCCAACTATACCTATCCGGCTTCGGTGGAGGCGATGCGGGCGATGATGCTGCGGCCGAGGGCGATGGGCGAGGAGGGGATATCGATGGATGCCGATGCAGTTCAGGGCATGCTGACGCGCTTCCAGGAGGTGCTGGCGGCAGAGGATATTGAGGCCTACATCAAGGCCAACTACCCGGCCAGGAGTGCGCTGGAGGCGATTCAGGACGTCGTCTCTGAGGGGACACAGGTGCTCTACGCAAGAGGGTGCGACGTTGCGGGCGAATCCACCGCTGGCTTTGCCGCGGCTGTCGAGGCCGCCCGGCAGGCCGACGTGGCCGTGCTGGTCCTCGGCGATAGATCGGGCTGGCGTGAGGCCACCACCGGTGAGGGCAAGGACCGCAGCTCGCTGGCCCTGCTGGGCGTGCAGCAGCAGTTGTTGGAGGCCATCGCTGCTACGGGTGTGCCGGTGGTGCTGGTGCTGGTCAACGGTCGCCCGCTGGCCGTCAACTGGGCTACCGAGCACGTGCCGGCCATCGTCGAGGCCTGGTATCCGGGCCAGGAGGGCGGCGATGCCATCGCCGGTGCACTCTTTGGCGATTTCAACCCCGGCGGCAAGCTGCCCGTTACCATCCCGCGCACTGAGGGTCAGGTCCCCATCTATCACTACCACAAGATGGGCAGCGGCTACCAGCGCCCCAAGGAGAACACGCTGACTGAATATACCGACATCCCTCTCACGCCGCTCTATCCCTTTGGCTTTGGCCTTAACTATACGACCTTTGAGTACAGCAACCTGCGCCTCAGCGCCGACCGGGTCGATAGCCGGGGCGCGGTCGAGGTCTCGTGCGACGTGACCAACACGGGCCAGGTCACTGGCGAGGAGGTGGTGCAGCTCTACCTGCGGGATCGAGAGGCCAGGGTCACGCGGCCGGTGCAGGAGCTGGCCGGGTTCAAGCGGGTGGGCCTGGAGCCGGGCGTGACCTGCACGGTCACGTTCAAGGTGGAGATGCGTCAACTGGGCTTTTACGACCGCCAGATGAGGTTCGTGGTCGAGCCGGGCAACGTGGACGTGACGATCGGCTCCAGCTCGGCCGACATTCGTCTCACCGGTGCGTTCGAGATCGTGGGCGACGTGGTGGAGGTGATGGGGAACCGCGCTTTTCTTTCGGAGGCCAGGGTGACCGGGTAGGTTGGCTTTACCACAACTGCCGCCGCCGTGAAATTTGGTCGTTGCCAGTGTGCAGACGGCGGGCTGGGTCATCGGCTTGGCCTTTGCCCAGGCCAAGATCATCGTCGCCGGCATAGCCTTGGCGACGGGGATTGTGATTCGCCCGTGGGCATAGCTTTGCAGGCATGACGCGACCTCCTCCAATGTTATCTTGGAGGAGGTCGCAGTTTTTGTCACTGACGAACTATCGCCGTGGCCGCCGAATCAGCACGAGCCCGCTGCCGCCGATTGCGAGCAAGCCTATCGGCAAAACAAAGGCAGTCGTGGCTGGGGCCGGGGCAGTGGTTTTCTCAGGCGCTGGCGCGACATCGTTTGCGGCGAGGATGAGGGGTAGGTAGATTTCGTGCTGCTTTGCCTCGACGATGGCCTGGTAAACATCACTGCATCCGTATGCGCATAGCGCCTTTAGCGTCACGGTGTAGCTCCCAGGTTCCCCGTAGGTATAAGCTGGATGAGTGGCGGCTGATGTGCCCACGCCGTCGCCGAAATCCCACTCGTAAGATACTGCGTGCTCACTGGTGTTGGTAAAGTTGGCTGTCAGGCCATTGATGGTGTAGGTAAAACCAGCCTTCGGCAGCGGGGCGGTGACCGTCAGTCGCTCGTAGGCGCCGATGTCCACGATTGCCGTACCGTATCCGTCGCCATCTACAGGGCGCGTGTTGCCATCATAGTCATCCGCCGGCGTGTCGGCATTGGTCCCCGCGTCCACTGCACAGGAGCAGATACCCAGGTGGTAGTCGTCGCTGGCTACATCCACGAAATCCGGATCGCAGGAGATATCGGTGGTGCCTGGGGCAATGCCCTGGTGGTTGGCAAGGCTGTTATCCCACACGTCGTTGTGGTCAAGCGTCAGGGTTGCCAGCCCTGTAGCGCGGATGCCATACTCATTGCCGATAACGATGTTGTTCGTGACGGTCACCGTCGTGCTGTCCTCGATGCGGATACCGGCGCGATGACCATCGCCAACCAGCGTGTTGTTGGTCACCGTGAACGTCGTATTGCCCAGGGCCTTGATCTGTGCCTCGGATTCGCGCAGGGTGTTGTGAATGACAAGGTTGTTCTCAATCGTGCCCGTCGCTTCCCAAACAAGGACGCCGTCCCCGGTGTTGTTGGCGATCCAGTTGTGGTGAACGAGCAGGTCCGGGCCCTCCTCGATAGAGATACCGCCGCCATTGTCACCCGCCTCGTTGCCGCTGATGTCGTTGTGTGCTATGGTGAGCCGCGAATTTCCCCGCGCCAGGATGCCAGCACCGCTGTCACCGGCCACGTTGTCCTGAATGATGTTCTGGGCGACCGTTCCGGTGTGTCCGGATAGATACAGGCCGCCGCCGGACATCTCTGCTGTGTTGCTGATGATCAGGTTGCCACTAATCACCGCCGTGGAATCGTGCATGGCGATTCCTCCACCCGAGTGGGTGGTTGCCCTGTTGTAGCGGATTGTATTGCTGACGATGACGCCGTTGCCCGCGCCACCGGCTCCGCCGTCGATCTCAATCCCGCCCCCTCCTTGAGCCTCATTGTGTTCGATGGTGTTGTCCCGGATCTCGAACGTCGAGCCATCGCGCACGTGGATACCCGCTCCGCCCGCGTCGGCGATGTTAGAGTAGAACTCGTTATTGAGCAAGGTCAGGTCAGTGTAGGCAGCCAGCAGGCCTCCCCCATAGCTTCCGTGGTTGTTTTGGAACAGGGTGTCGCTGATCATAAGCGTGGCGCCGCCGTTTCCAAGCACGCCTCCCGCCCACAGTTGAGCCGTATTGGAGGCGACGGTGGAGTGGACGAGTGTCAGTGCGGCGTTATTGTCCGTCCAGATACCTCCTCCATCGCCAGAGGCGGTGTTTGAAACGATTCGACTGTGACTGATCAGGACATTGGCCGGGTCTTGAGAGATTGCGATACCACCCCCATAGTCTCCATAGTTGTCGTAGATGGTGCAGTTGCTGATTACCGGTGAGGCGCGCTCGATGTTGACACCTCTGTCGTTGCCGCCGGTGATGGTAAACCCTTCCAACCGGGCGGTGGATGTTACTGTCTGGCTGGCGGCGCTCACCATCGGTCCGCGTACGCCCTCGCCGTCAATGATGGTCACGTCCGGTCCCGATTGGCTGAGGATGACCACTCCGGGCTGCATGGTGAAGGGTTCAGTGTAGGTACCGGCGGCGACCAGGACGCTATCGCCCGTAGCGGCAACGTTCTCCACCGCGTATTTGATGCTGTAGCAGGGCGGATTGACGCCGTTGCCACAGTTCACTTGATCGACGCCGGTCGCTCGATCGACCAGTATATCCCCTGGGGCAGCTCTGGCTGGCTGGATGAATGCAAGTAGCATCGCCAGCAGACCTGTGCCGGCCGATAGAGCCACTAATAGCCAAGTTGCTTTCCTGTTCATTGTTTTTCCTCCTGTATCCTTGTGTGTGCCTGCGTCAATGCGCAGCACTGAATGGAATCGCTCAGCTCATGTAAACGGAAAAGGTACCTACCTTCGACGCTCCGTGCCGCCGCTCACTCGCCCGGCGGCGAGACACACCGAAAGCCGCCGTCGCTGTAGCGTTCTCTGGGAAGCTCGTAGGTGCGATAGGCAGCGCGCACGGCCCGCCAATCGGCTGCCCAACGGCCCCTGCGCGTCACCCGCTGGCTGCCCGCGACAGGCCCGGCGGGGTACGCCCCGTACCAATCGGCTACCCACTCATACACATTCCCCGCCAGGTCCAGCGCTCCCACCCAGCTCGCCCCGTCCGGGTAGGAACCCACCGGCGCGGGTTCGGTGTAGCCGTCATCGAACGACTCGTCGTCGTAGTCGCGACCGCAGTTCACGTCACAGTAGTTCAGCCGCGTGCCGTCCAGCTCATCACCCTAGGGGAACAGCCTTCCCCCTTCGACTCCGCCCAGGGCAGGCTCCGGCCCGCTCGCTGCGTACTCCCACTGCGCCTCCGACGGCAGCCGCGCTCCCGCCCACCGGCAGTAGGCCGCCGCCCCATACCAGGAAACCTCGACCACGGGATAGTCACCGTAGCCGCTCTCGGGCCGGAACTCGCCGTCCGCGTACTCGATCAGGCTCCATTTACTCTCCAATTCCAGCCAGGTCACGCCCCCTTCTTCTTGGTTGCCCTCCGCGTTAAGGAAAGCGGCGAACTGGGCGTTGGTCACCTCCGTGCGGTCGATCCAGAAGCCGTCCAGCGCGACCGCGTGCGCCGGTGGCTCGTCATCAAACCAGTCCCACTTGCAGTCATCTCGGTACTCATTGCACAGCTCCAGCGCGTGGTTCGCCTCCTCGTCGGTGCTGCCCATCTGGAACTCGCCGGCCGGGACGTAGACCATCACCATGCCATCGGCGGGGTGGGTGCGGGTGTCGCTCAGGACGGGAGTGGGGGTTGGCGTCTCGGTGGGCACCGGCGTCTCGGTCTTTCGGTTGGCATTAAAGTGGGTGTCGGGACGATACAGGCAGCTACAGAAACGACCAATACGATGAGTGAAAGAAACAGCACAACGGTCTTGTTCATCTTTGGCCTCCTCTCTGGCCTTTTCACTTGCAAGGATTCTCCAGCGAGATGGCGTGCGCCTCCCAGATCTCGACGATCTTGGGATCGTCGGACGGAGTGAGCCAGGAGCATTCCGGTATCTTGCGCACGATCAACAGCGAGGTAGCGTATGACCAGGTATGGGCGCCCTCCTCTCCATGGGCTATCTATTACCCATAAGTCTACACAAGATGGTTCAGGCGAGCGGATTCCTTTA
>CAZKDJ010000113.1:0-10625 GCA_964551295.1 uncultured Anaerolineales bacterium
GCTCCATGATCGAGTCGGGGCCGGTGTGCCCGACGTTGGCCACGCCATCGGAGCACAGGATGACGCGGTTGATGGCCTCGGGGTCGTAGGCCTCGGCGGCCATCTGATACCCGAGCACCAAACCTTCCTCGGCGTTGGTTGAGCCATCTGGGCTCAGGCGATAGATCGCGTCCAGTATGCGCTCATAGTCCTCGCCGATGGCGGTATGTTCCAACACGATGCGGGCGCGGGAACCGTAGACGACGATGCCGACCTTGTCGCTGGGCCGCAGCTCGCTCACCAGCAGTTGCAGCGCGTCCTTGACCAGTTCCAGCCGGTTCTCCATGTCCATCGAGCCGGAGACGTCGATTACGAAGGTGAGCACGACGTCCTTGCGCTCCTCCGGGGGCACCGTATATCCCTGGATGCCGATGCGCACCAGGTGATACCGCTCCTCGCTGAAGCGAGACGGCGCGCCGTCGATGTGGATGGCAAAAGCGCCGTCGTTCTCACTTGGCGGCTCGTATCCCTGGTCAAAGTAATTGACGTACTCCTCGACGCGCACGGAATCATCGTCGGGTAGGTAGCCGTCGCCGATGTAGCGGCGCATGATGGTGTAGGAGCCGGTGTCCACGTCGATGGCGAAGGTGGACAGGTAGTCGTCCTCGGTGTCGATGAAGGGATTGACGCCATAATCCTCGAAGAACACGTCTCCGTAGGGCTTGTCGTTGGGCTCGGTCTCGCCGCCAGTGGAGGGGCCAGGACCAGCGTCGGCTTCCGCTTCCGGCACTGCTGTGACCATAGCCAATTCGCCCTCTTCTCTGACTACTACGGTCTTTTTGACGACTAATTCCGGCATTGGCGCGGCCGAGGGACAGCAGCCTGCCAGCAGCGCGGCGGCTGTGGCCAGTAGGGCCAGTGTGACATACGGTTTGGTAATCATTTCGCTTCCTCCTTTTGAATGTGATGAGCGGCTCTCTGGTGGCCGCTTCTATGGGGTTACATGCAGTTCTACAGAAAAAAGTTCATGGCTTTTGTAGGACAAGATGACATCTTGTCCCACAGGTAGGAAACGGAAAGGGTTACAGATTGTAACGCTACTGTAACCCGCGCCCGTAGAATCTGTGCTATGATGAAGTGAGCAAACGCTTGTCGTGTGGAGGTCGGTGTGACGGCGATGGACGACAGTCCGATCAAGGCCCTGATGATCGAACATGATCTGAAGTATGCCTGGCGGCTGCGGGAGATGCTCTCGCAGGTTCCGGGCGCCTTGTTCCACCTGGAGTGCGCCAGCCAGCTCTCGGCGGGCCTGGACCGCCTGGAGATGGGCGGCATCGACGTGGTCTTGCTGAGCCTCTCGCCGCAGAACGCGCTAGGTTTTGACGCCCTGGCCCAGGTGCAGGCGCAGGCGCCCGATGTGCCGTTGATCGTGATCGGCCTGCACGACGACCAGGCGCTGGCCATGAAGACGATCCGCTGGGGTGTGCAGGATTATATCGTCCGCGGGCGGGTGGATGGCACGCAACTGGCGTGCTCGATGCGCTACGCCATCGAGCGCAAGCGCATGGAGACGGTGCTAGCGCAGCAGTACCACGAGGTGGGACTCCTCAACCGGGCCATTCAGGCCTTTAACTCTTCCCTCGATCTGGATCACGTGTTGGCCACCGTCTTGGAAGAGACGCGACATCTGTTGCAGGTGGTGGCGTGTTCCATCTGGCTGGTCGAGCTGGAGACGGGCGACTTGGTCTGCTGGCAGGCTACCGGCCAGAAGGGCGACGTGGTGCAGGGATGGCGGCTTTCGCCGGGAGAGGGCATCGCCGGCCTGGTGGCTGTCGAGGGGCAGAGCCTGATCGTGCCGGATGCTGTGGTGGACGAGCGTCACTTCGGGGGGTTGGACCAGTTGACCGGGCTGGAGCTGCGCTCTATATTGACCGTGCCGTTGCAGGTCCGGAACAGGGTGATCGGCGTGTTGCAAGTGCTGGATTCAAAGCCTGATCGTTTCAGCACGGCCGATCTGACGCTGTTGGAGCCGCTGGCCCTGGCCGCAGCGGCTGCCCTTGAGAACGCGCGGCTGTACGAGGAGACGGAAAGGCTGCGGGCGTTTAACGAAAAGATCGTGCAGGGTATGGAGGAGGGGGTTCTGCTCGACGATGCGACGGGGCGCATCACGTTTGTCAATACCAGGGCGGCGAAAATGTTGGGGTACACCCCCGAAGAGTTGGAGGGGCAGCATCGCATGGTCATCCTGGCGCCCGAGTGTATGGTCGCGATCGAGGAGGAGAGCGCCAAGTGGGCGAAGGGTGGTTCCAGCCGGTACGAGGCAGAGCTGCTGACCAAGGAGGGCCAGCGCGTGCTCGTCGTCGTCAGCGCCAGGCCGATGTTCAACGATGGGCGTTTTGCGGGCGTGCTCTCGGTACTGATCAATCTCAACGGGCACAAGCCGGCAAGCTAGTGAGCTCATAGTCGTAGCCGCGATTTCCGAATCGCGTGCATTGTGTCACAGACACACCCGGCGCGATTGCGAAATCGCGGCTACAGATCAGGCTTTGGCGCTATGGTGCCTCTATGACTGTCACCTCCGACGCGACCACATCCGACATTCCCTTGCTCGCGGCGTTCACTCTGAGCGCAAAGTCGCCGACGTCCCCAGCGCGGATGACGAACGCGGTCGATGCAACGCCGCTCGGCGGCAGGGTGAGTGCCTGGGGCGGCGATTCCAGCGTGTACCAGCCGGCGGGCTGTGGCGAGAGCTGTATCGTCTGCGCCCGGTCGAGGTAGTTGTAGAGCGTGACGGTCACGGTGACCACCTCGCCCTGGGTGACCGTCTGCGGCAGGTCGAGCTGGGCGAAGAAATCCTGAAAGACGACGATGTCGTAGGTGGCGGTGCCCAGGTCGCCCTCCCGCGTTGAGGCCAGCGCCGTCAGACGCCAGGTGGTGACGCTGTCGGCCAGCGGGAGATCGAGCGCCAGCGTGCCGTCCTCGCCCGTGATCGCCTCGGGGACCCAGTATAGCGTCTCGGGAAAGACCTGGCGCAGGGGGTACGGCTCGGTTGGGAGGGGTACCGTGGTAGGGACCGGCGTGGGCGGCGGCAGTACCGGCGTTGTGGTCGGTTCTGGCGCCAGTGTCGCCTCGGCTGCCGGTTCGGTTGGTTCGGTCGTCGCCATCTCTGGTGGGGCGATCACCTTGGTGGGTTCGGTTTCTACTTCTACAGTCACCACTACCTCCTCTCCTTCCTTTTCCACGATTTGGGTGACCACGACCTCTTTCTCGACCACCTCCGGCGCCATCGCTGGGCAGCAACCGGTCAGCCAGCCCACTGGCCCGGCGTAGACGGCCGGGTTGCCCAGCGCGCGGGTCAGGTCGGAGGCCGCGCCGGGGACGAAGGGCAGGTACACGGCCAGGGGAATCAGCAGCAGGGCCAGCACTGTGGTCGCCCAGCCGGTGGCGCGCCGCCCTTCCAGCACCCATCCCTGGCCCAGCGTCGCCAGGGCGATCACCGCCAGCAGGAATGTGATCACGATCCACGCGATCACCACACCGGCCGGATCGCCGCCGCGTGCGGCCAGGGCCACCAGCAGCCCGGCGAGGACGATGTAGGCCGCCAGCAGCCCGGCTGCCAGTTGCGCGCGCGCGTCTCGCCTGTGCCAGCCGTGGACGGCCAGCCATATCAGCAGGGCGACGATCGTCACCAGGACGGCCACCGGAGCGCCGATGCCCAGCACGGCCCACAGCAGCAGCATCACGCCGCCGGCGATGAGCCCGATCACCGGCGAAGCGACGAACAGGATCAAGGCGCCGATGAAAACGCGGCGCAGCGCGCGTTTGAGGCAACCGCTCAGCCGCAGCCCTTGCGCCACCACGCCGCTCAACAGCAGCGGCAGCGCGGCGAGCACGAGACCGAGGCGGTTGGCCAAAGCGGAGCGAGCGACTCGTGCGATGTCCTGCGCAGGCTTGGCGGTGGAGGTTTCGGCGAGGGAAAAGTCTGTCCCAGGCACCCCGGCCCAGGCGGCGCGGGCGGCTTTTTCCTGTGTCTCGCGCATTTCTTCTTCCGCGTCTAGCAGCGTGGGCACGTCGAGGCCCTGTGTGCCTCGTTCGGCCAACTTCTCTTCTAGCAGGAAGTAGGCCCGCACAAAGTCCGGTGGCCACGCCTCCAGGGCGTAGACCGACTCGTCGACGATGCCGATACCCAGGGCGGTTTGAGTGGGTTGGTTGATCGGTTGGTTGGTTGAGGTGAGGGTAGTGCGGATTTGTACGTGTGCGGTCTCGCCGGGGTGGTAGGACTCTTGGTCGGCGCTCACGGCCACGGCGACCTGGCGTGGCGCGTCCACGATCACCAGGCGCGTGTCGCGCACGAAGGTGTCGGTGCCGCCGCTGGCGTCGGTGCCGCCGCTGGCGGCAATGGCGTAAGCGTGGAGTTCGAGCGTGCCGACCATGGTGCCGTCCAGGTCGAGGGCAAAGGTGGCCCTCCCGTCTTCGACCGGGGCCGAGAGGATGGCGATCGTCTGGTGGGTTCTAATGACGTCCAGGTAGATCGTCTGAGTGGATTCGTCCAGTCCAGAAGCCAGCACCTCGGCCCGCAGCGTGTCGCCGACCTCATAGGCGACGCGTTCGGTGCGCAAGAGGAGCACCTGTGGTAGACTGTCGCGCTGGAAGCTGAACGCAGCATCGCCCTGGTTGCCCCGCGCGTCTTTGGCCCGGATCGTGATCTGATCGGACGCGCCCGGCACATAGCGGAATTCGGCCAGTCCGTAAGGGCCGGTGGTCAGGGTCCGGCTGCGGTCCTCTGCCTCGACGGTTAGCGTCGTCTGGGCTGGCTGTCCGTCGGGGTAGGCGGTCATGATAAAGACGACGTTTTCGACGCCGGGCTTGAGTTGGCCGCCCTCGGGAACGGCGCGGATGAGGAGCGTCTGCGCGGATACGGGAAGAAAGTGGCGCATGCCCGCCCGCTGTCCGGCCGTGTCGACCACGTTGGCTTCCAGGTCGAAGAAGGCCGACTCCGCCGTCGTCGACGCGCCGAAGGAGGCCGGCAGGACGAATTCGAACCTAAAGACGCCATCCGCGTCGGTCTCTCCCTGCACGATGCGATCCGGGTCGCCGCGCGGCGACGTGGTGTAACCCTGCAGGGTCACCTTGCCGCTGACCACCGGCTGGCCGAAAAAGTACGCCGCCTGCACGGTCCCGGTCACGCGCTCGCCGGGGGCGTAATAGTCGCCCTCGGTCTCCAAGGTGACGTGGAAGGCGGGCCGGTCGTAATCGCCCACGGTGACGGTACGTTCAGAGATGGTATTGTCCAGGCTGGTTTGCAGCGTATACTGGCCGTGCAGAGCGTCGAGTGGCAGCGCGAAATCGAACGCGGCGATTCCGAACTCGGAGGCGTTGCCTGTATAGTCTGCTAGCCTCTGGCCTTGGGGGCCGTCGACGGTGAAAGCGATCTGCCGACTCGCCGCCGGTTTGAGGTTTACGGCGTCGAGAGCCAACGTGCGCATGTGGATCGTCTGACCGGGACGGTAGGCGGGCTTATCGGAATTGAGGAGCAGTTTGTAGTCGCGCTCGATGACGATAGGGCTCACGATTCGATCCGTGCCGCCTGCCGAGACCGTCTCGACCACCAGGTCGGCCTGACCCTGCAGATCTTGTGGCACGGTAAAGCTGACGTTCGCGGTGCCGCTGGCGTCCGTCTGGCCGGTGTAGACAGTGCGGGCCTGTCCCGGCGCGCGTCCGATCTTGACCACGACGTCTGCGCCCGCGATGGTCTCCACTTCCTCGGTTGATTGGACGATGACGCGCAGCGCCGCCTGGCTGCCGGGAGCCAGTTGATTCTGGCCCAGCACCAGCGTCTGGTGTGGCGCGGCCGGCGCGGGCAGGCTCAGCACCTGGGCGGTGTTGACGGCAAAGAAGAGGATCAGCACGGCCAGCAGCCCCTGGGCGATCAAACCGCGCCGCTGCCACAATCCCAACCACGGACGCCGCCGCGTGCGTCTCTCTAATCGCTGGCGGAGGAATTCCCGAATCCGTTCGTCCGCTTCTGTGGGCAGGCGCACGGGGGAAAGGGCGGCGTCGAAGGTAGCGCCTAATTCCTGGCGCAGTGCGCGCAACCGTTCGAGTTCGGCGGCGCAGCGGGAGCATTTCGCCAGGTGGGCTTCCACCTGTGCTCGTTTCCGCTCGTCCAGTTCCTCGTCCAGGTATGCGAGTAGTTCAGACTCGACGTGCGCGTTCATCGCGTGTACCTCTGATTTCCAACCAACCGATTCTGTCGATCACTCGCCTCTCGATTCCAGCTGCTCCTTCAGCTTAAGATGGGCGTAATACAGCCGCGACTTGACGGTGCCCAGGCTGACAGACAGCGTCTCGGCGATTTCGCCGTAGGATAGACCCTGCTGGTAGCGCAGCAGCACGGTGACGCGCTGCTCCTCGGAAAGCGTATCCACTGCCTGCCACAGCCCGACCGCTTGTTCTCGATCCAGCGCGACCTGTTCTGGATTGTGGTCGGGGTTTGGCTCTGGGATGTGCTCGAGCCGCTCCTCGATCTCGTCCCAATCTGCTGTAGACGGGCGCTTGCGCCGCATCCGCGAGCGGCAGCGATTGACGGTGACACGATAGAGCCAGGTCTCGAAGCGCGCTGGCCCGGCGACATCATAGTTCGGCAGCGCGCGCAGTACATCGAGGAAGGTTTCCTGCACCGCGTCCTCGGCCTCATCGCTGTTGCGCGTGGTGAAGAAGGCGACGCGATAGACATAGTCCTTGAATCGATCATACAGTGCCTCGAATGCCCTGGGCTGGCCGCTCTGGAAGCGACGAATCAGGTCGCTCGTCGGAACGCCCATCTCTTGCGCCTTTTCGCCGATTCGGGCGCCGACGCGCTTGGCGAACGAGGCGACGCGAGAGACGCATTTGCTGGCACAGTTACAGAGGATCGTCAGGATCCCTGGCTGGCTGTGCCAAAAGTGGCCGAGCGGGCCTTGAACAAGCACGGCTACCTTGGACATCGGTATTATCGTACTCTATAAGTTACATGCGGTCAAGCACGGAGAGGTTCAATGCGATTTATAGATCGCGGAGGAGCGCGCCGAGGATGAGGAGACCCCCGGCGGCGGCCAGCAGGATAGTGATGAGGGATTGTGATATCGACAGAAAACCCAGCGCGCCAAAGAGGCCGACGATGTAGAGAGCGACGGCGATGAGCAGGGTGCCCTTGCGTGGCGCGCGGGTGTAAAGCAGGCTGCGTTTGCGGGAGGATCGACGTCGTGTCATGGATTTATCCTTTCATTGCTTGCCAGACAAAGAGGAGGATCATCAGAACGCTGATACTGCCCTGCACGATTCCCGATAGGGCGCAGCCGATCAACCACCCGCCGCAGGCTTTGAGCGCCTCGCGCCAATCGCCGCGTATGTACCGCTCGACGAGAAAGACGCCGAGCAGGGCGCCGACGATGGCCAAGGGAATCGCGCCTATTTCCAAGAAGGGCGTGCCAGCCAAAAAACCGACCAAGCCCAGCACCACCCCGACGATGGCGCCCAGTATGCCCAGCCCCAGCCCGGCCAGCAGAGCCTGAAAGGAGGCGCCGCCCAGTTTTGCCCCCAACTTGCTCATCCAGATGTCGGACGTGACGCCGACCGCGCCGAGGATAGTGAGGGCGGCGAAGGTGATGGGATCGATAGTGGCAAACCCCTCAGCGATGGCATAGGCCAGCGCTACGAGCCAGATGAAGCCGACGCCGGGGACGAGCGGCAGGAACACGCCGAGCAGCCCGACGAGCATCGCTATCAGCGCGGCCCAGAAGGCCCACATGGGAAGTACCATTGCCGTTTATTTATCCCTTTTGGAATGAATGGATAAGGAAACAAGTAGACAAGTCTGTCACTTGTCTACTCGTTTCTCGTCATCCTTGTCTATTCCTCCCAGTGGGTCGTGCAGGATTCGAACCTGCGGCCCTGGGCTTAAAAGGCCCCTGCTCTACCGGGCTGAGCTAACGACCCAGCGTGAGGCAAAGTATAACACGCCGGGGAGCGGTTGTCAACCAAAACGGCGAAAGGGCATTCGAAGCAGTTCTAAAGTGCTTTGTGCCCATTGACAAGCTTTCTAAGCGACACGTACTCTGTGTCAACCCTGAGCGAATGCCTTGCTCTCAATTTGGCGATTCGATTTGGCCTGGAACGCGGCTTTGGCACCTGATTTGCTTCGAAATCCCCGAAAGTTGTGCGAGTTTCCAGACGGCTTTTGGGCCTCCCTCCACGGGCGGTGGGGGGCTGAGGACGGTGTTACCCCGCCCGATGGGCGATGGTACAATGTGCCTCATCCCATGGCAAGGAGCGAACTCAAATGGCACTGACACTCGAATGGGGACACAGGATCGATCGCTGGCGAGAGGAGCTTGCGCGCCACTTTTACCATCCGCTGGGGACCGTCGCGTTGAGCGGTTTCGTGACCCGGGACCAACTCACGGCCGAGGAGGCGCTGCGGGGCGACTTTGCGCCCATGCCGCCCGGCACAGAGTGGGGGGGCAAGTGGGAATACGGCTGGTTCAAGGGGCAGGTCGTGCTGCCCGACGCGGCCGCAGGCACGCGCGTGGTGCTGGCTGTGGACGTCGGAGCCGAAAGCGCCGTCTTTGTCGATGGCGACCTCGCGGGCGCGCAGGACCGGTTTCATCACCACATCACGCTCGCCGCGCGCGGGGTGCCCGGAACCCGGTACGACGTCCTGATCGAGGCCTATGCGGGCCACGGGCCGCGCGTCTGCCACGCCGGTCCTACGCCTCCCGGCAGGGAGACGGTGCCCCCAGCCCGGCCCCACGCAGGCCACGGTCGGCACGAGCACATTTGGCGTGTGGCAGGAGGACGTCTACCAGCTCTGGGTGGACGTCGAGACCCTCTACCAGATTCGCGAGAACGTCGATCGAGATTCGCTGCGCGTGGCCGAGATCGACCGGGCGCTGCGGGATTTTACCGTCATCGTGGACTATGAGCGCCCCCGCGCCGAGATGCTGGAGACGGTGCGCGCCTGCCGCCGGCGACTCGCGCCGCTGCTGGCGTGCGTCAACGGCTCGACCGCGCCGACGATGTTCGCCTTTGGTCACGCCCACCTCGATGTGGCCTGGCTGTGGCCGCTGGCAGAGATGGAGCGCAAGATCGCCCGTACCATGGCCACCCAACTGGCGTTGATGGCCGAGTATCCCGAGTACAAGTTCCTGCAGAGCCAGCCGCACCTCTATCGCGTGGTCAAGACGCGCTACCCCGAACTGTACGCGCGCATCCGGACGGCAGTTGAGGCCGGACAACTGATCCCCGAGGGCGGCACGTGGGTCGAGCCGGATACCAACATCCCCGGCGGCGAGAGCTTGATCCGCCAGTTCATCTATGGGAGACGCTTTTTCCAGGAGGAGTTTGGCGTCGCGTGCAAGCTGCTGTGGCTGCCGGATGTGTTCGGCTACTCGGGCGCCCTGCCGCAGATCATGCGAGGCTGTGGGATCAGGTATTTCTCCACACAAAAGATCTTTTGGAGCTACAACGGCGGCGACCCGTTCCCTTACAACACGTTCACCTGGGAGGGGATCGATGGCTCCGAGGTGTTCGTGCACCTGCATAACGACTATAGCTCTCGCACCGGTCCAGCTGCCGTGATCCAGCGCTGGAACGAGCGCGTGCAGAAAGATGGCTTCTCCACGCGTCTATTTCCCTTTGGCTGGGGGGACGGCGGCGGCGGGCCGACGCGCGATCATTTGGAATTCCTGCGGCGGGAGGGGGATCTCGAGGGCGTGCCCCGGGTCATAATCGCCTCGCCCCTGGCCTACTTTGAGGATCATGAGGCAAAGGGCTGGCCGGACGAGCGGTACGTGGGCGAGCTGTACTTTCAGGCCCACCGGGGCACTTATACCTCCCAGGCGCGCACCAAGCGCGGCAACCGCCTCCGGGATTTCGTGTGATCTCCATGTAGTATACCCAGACCGGCGTGAGACGCCAGTTACACTTCTCTAGCGGCCTAGTAGAACTCGCCTGCTATGTAGGCACGCGTCCTTTCTTCTTTGGGATTGGCAAAGACCTGATCGGCGGGTCCGTGCTCGACCAGCTCGCCCAAGTACATAAAGATGACGTAATCGGCCAGCCGCCGCGCCTGGCGCAGGACGTGGGTCACCAGGACGATCGAGTAGTCGGCCTTGAGCGCCAGCAGCCGATCCTCGATGCAGCGCGCTGAGATGGGGTCCAGCGCCGACGTTGCTTCGTCGCACAGCAGCACCTCCGGCGCTACGGCCAGCCCGCGGGCCAGGCACAGCCGCTGCTGCTGCCCGATGGAGAGCGCCGAGGCCGGCGCGTGCAGGCGGTCTTTGACCTCCTCCCATAGCCCGGCGGTCCGCAATTCCCGCTCGACGAGCGCGTTCAGCGCCGCTCGCTTGCGCAGCCCGTGGACGCGCGGGCCGTAGGCCACGTTGTCGTAGATGGACATCGGCAGCGGAAAGGGTCGCTGGGCCAGCAGCCCGATGCGTTTGCGGATCTCGGTCACGTCGGTGTTGGCGTCATAGATGTTTTTGCCTTGAAAGAGCACGCGTCCCTCTATGCGCACGCCCTCGATCAGGTCGAGCAGCCGGCTCATCGAGCGCAGCAGCGTCGTCTTGCCGCAGCCGGAGGGGCCGATGATGGCCGTGATCTGCCGG
>CAZKDJ010000113.1:10725-13730 GCA_964551295.1 uncultured Anaerolineales bacterium
CAGCAGCGTCGTCTTGCCGCAGCCGGAGGGGCCGATGATGGCCGTGATCTGCCGGCTGGGAATGTCCACGTCGACGTTGCGGATCGCCGAGCCGTTGTCCCGGTACGTCACGTTCAGCCCGCGAATCTGGATTACCGAATCGGTCATTGCATTGCTCCTTTCGTCAGCGCACCACGTGCTTGCTCAGGCGGCGCGCCAACAGGCGCGTCAGCAGGCTGATGATCATGATGATCACGACCAGGACCAGGGCCGCGGCATACGCCCGCTGCTGTACCTCCGGCAGGGGGGTGCCCAATTGGAAAAACACGGCCAGCGGCAGCGACGCCACGGGCCGTAGCGGCGAGCTCGGCATGTGGTCGGTGTAGCCGGCGGTAAAGAGCACGGATGCCGCGTCGCCGATGGCCCGGCCAAAGGCCAGGAGTATTACGGTGACGACTCCGGGCGCCGCTTGGCGCAGCAACACGTGCAGCGACGTCTCCAGCCGCGTCGCGCCCAGTGCGTAGGAGGCCTCCTTCAAGCCAAAGGGCACCATGCCCATCACCTCTTCCATCCCCCGCACCATGATCGGCAGCTCCAGCAGCGCCAGGGCGATTACCCCGCCCAGCAGCGACGCCCGCATCTTGAGCAGCAGCAGGAGCGTGAACCCGAACGCCCCATAGACGATCGAGGGCACGCCCCACAGCACGTCCAGCGAGAGCCGCACGAGGTGCGCAAAGCGGCTGGACTGGCGCACAAAGAGTTGCAGGTAGAGCGCCACCCCCAGGCTGAGGACGAAACTCAGCGCCGTCGCGCCTGTCGCCATCGCCAGCGAGCCGGCGATGGCGTTGAGGATACCGCCCTCCTTGCCCAGGTAATACCCGCCCTTGGGCACCTGCGTCAGCATGGCCAGGTTCAGCGCGGGCAGCCCTTTCGCGATCACGGTCCCCAGGATCAGGAACAGGCTGCCGGTGACGAGTGCCAGCGACGCGAGCATCAGCCCCAGCATGAGTCGTTCTTCTAGGTGTTTGCCCATCAACTTGCCCTCCTGACGGCTTGCAGCAGGATGAGGCGTGCGGCGATGGTAAAGGCCAGCACGATTAGCAGCAGGACCAGCGCCGCAGCCATCAGCGCCGAGTCGTACATCGGGATCGACATCATCTCGCCATAGTTGTTGGCGATGAGCGCCGGCAGCGGGTAGGCGGGGTCGAACAGGGATCGCGGTATCTTGGGCACGTTGCCCACGACCATCATCACCGCCATCGTCTCACCAAAGGCGCGGGAAAAGCCCAGCACCACGGCGGCGATGATGCCCGGCAGCGCGCGGCGCAGCGTCACGCCCTTGACCATCTGCCAGCGGGTGGCCCCCAGTGCCAGCGCTGCCTCCCGCATCCCATCCGGCACGGCGCGGATCACCTCCTCGGCCACGGAGATGATGACGGGAAAGACCATCACCGCCAGCACTACGCCGCCGGACAGGATGCCATAGCCGGTGGGGTTGTCGGCCCGCAGCAGTGGAATCGCGCCCAGGTGGTGCGCCGCCAGGGGGGTGATCGTGTCGCGGATGAAGGGCACCACCATCAGGATGCCCCACAGTCCATAGACCACCGAAGGGATGCCCGCCAGCAGGTCGATGGTGGGCTTGACCATCCCCCGCAGGCGGCGTGGCGCGTACTCGGCCAGGTAGATGGCGCACAGTAGGCAGGGAGGCAGGGCTAGCGCCATAGCCAGGAGCGTCACCCAGAAGGTGCCCACGATGAACGTCAGGAAGCCGAATTTCCCTTGCTGCGGATGCCATTCCGATGAGGTCAATAGCTCCAGCGGCGATTGGATATCCAGCAGTGGCCGGGCGCGGCCGGCCAGAGCGACCACGATGAACAGGACCAGCGCCGCGACCAGGACAGCCAGCGCGCCCATGGCGTACCCGGCGAGCGAGTCCGTTAGTTGGCGCATTCGCTTGACAGTCATTCCTCACTCCCCACTTGTATTCAGCTTTTCCAGTTGCGCCTGCAACTGTTCTTGGCCGAGCTGAATGTAGCCCACCTCGCCTACAAAGGCCTGACCGTCCGTCAGCACCCACGCGATGAAGGTCTGTGTCAGTTCGTCCGGCGCACCCAGCGTCACCAGGTGTAGGTCGCGGGCAGGCGGTGCGGGATACCGCCCGTCGGCGATGGCCGCCGTCAGATCGGACTTGGTGTCGTAGAAGCGCTCTTCCTCGTCTACTTGGACGTTCTCGTCCAAATCTAGGGGGGCAATCTGAATCTTGGCCACGGGTCGGTCGGTGTCGGCATCGTAGGCAAAGTTGAGGTTGTTATAGCCGATGGCCAGCGGGTCGTCGGAAACCGCCGTCGCTAGTCCGGGATCGCCGTACACGGCCACGCCCTGCAGGTCCTCCTGCTTGTAATCGCCCAGGTAGGCCGCCCAGGTCGCCGCTGCGCCGCAGGCGTCGGAGCGGGTATAGACGTGAATCTCGTCGGTCACGGCGGGATCGCCGATGACCTCGCCCCACGTTTTGACCTGACCCATCCAGATAGCGGAGAGCATCTCGCGGGTGACGCCCTGCTCCTGGACTCGAGCCAGATGTGGGTTGTCGCCGTTCATCGTTGGCACGACGGCGTCCATAGTCACCGCCACCCACCAGGCGCCTTGCTCGATCTCCTCCGGATAGATCTCGCGGGAGACCATGCCGATATCGACTGCACCGCCGAGGACGTCGGCCATGCCTTTACCTGCGCCGCCGGCCGAGATATCGAACTGGACCCCCGGATGGTGGGTCTGGAACTCTTCGCCCCAGCGTACCATCATCGGGTACAGCGCCCAGGCGCCAGAGACGGCCAGGGTGCCTTTCAACTCCCCTGCGTCCTGCGCTGCTCCCGAACGGCATCCGCTGAGAATCGGGCTAATTATCAACGCCAGGGCAAGGAATACTGAAGCGGAACGGTAAGGGTGTTTCATCGAAAGACTCCTTCTTCGAATAGTCTCAGTAGATCCAAATTCTTGGTGTGCACATGTGCGTGTTGATGAAAATC
>CAZKDJ010000114.1:0-13591 GCA_964551295.1 uncultured Anaerolineales bacterium
GAGTAGCGCCATCTCGCCTTGATTGTTTTTTCTGGTCGGCTTCTTTGTCTTTTGCTTTTTCATCTTGGTCTTTCTTGGGTTCCCCTTCGCCTGGGATGATGCTGGCAAAATCCTCGCTGACTTTTTTCACAACTTGCTGGGTCTCGCGCCCGGTCTCTCCAATCTCGGTCTGCAAATCGGAGGTTGCGGCCTTGCTCTTTTGCAAGGCCTTATCCCTCTCCCGATCGGTGGTCTCGACTTTTTCAGCAGCGCGATCGCTGCTGCCTGCGGCGATTTTCTCCGGATCTGCTTCGCCCGAGATAATGCTGGCAAACCCCTCGGTGACTTCTTTCATAATCTGCTGTGTCTCGCGCCCGATCTCTTCAAGCTCGGTTTTCACATTGAAGGTCTCGGCCCGGCTCTTTTGCAAGGCCTTGCCCGTCGCTTGACCGGTGGCCTTGATCTCAGCCGCGAGATCGCTGCCGCCTGCGGTGATCTCTTCGACGGCTTCCTGGGTATCCTGCAGCTCGGTCTGAATGGTCTTCATGACCTCGCTCCAGATCTCGCGACCTCGCCGGGTGAGGCGGCCGAGCGCCTGGCCGAGCTCCAGCATGCGCTGGGGGCCGATCACCAGGATGGCGATGACGATGATGACCATCAATTCACCGGTGCCTATGTTGAACACGATTTCTCCTCTATCTTTTCTTTGGCCGATTGCGCGATGGCTTCCTTGTGCTCCACCAGAGTCCCCAAGACGCCGTTCACGAAACGCGGTGCACTATCGGAGCCGAATGTCTTGGCCAACTCAACAGCTTCGTTGATAGCTACCTTGATCGGCGTTTGGCCGTCTATGGCGAACTCAAAGATCGCCATGCGCAGGATGTTGCGATCGATATAGGCCATTTGCTCCAATGGCCACTCGGGGGCGTGGCGGTGAATGAAAACGTCGAGAACCTTTTGATGTTTCAGGATGCCGGAGACCAAGCGGCGGGCGAAATTTTTGATGCTCTTTGACAGTTGCTCGTCAGCCAGCCGTCGCTCCAGTACAGGCCCAGGGGCGTGGCCAGCGCAGTCGATCTCATATAGCGCCTGGAGTGCTGCGATGCGAGCTTGGTGACGGGCCTTCACAGTTGCAAATCTCTCCGCGGTCGAATCTATGCGCTAGGGGTGGTGTCAGCTACGTCCTCAATGTGCACGTTGACCAATTCTACTTCCATGCCGACGATGTCGTGGATCGCGCGGGTGACCTCGTTTTGGATCTGGCGGCCGATGTTGAGCATATTGACATCCTGTCTGGTCACGACGTACACGTCTGCCCGCACGCGATCTTGGGCGATCTCTGTCTTTACGCCATCCTGTCCCAGAAGTCGCTGCACGCCGGGTGGTGTGGTCAGACGGACGACACCCGGCACGGCCAGGGCTGTCAGACGAGCCACCGTCTCTAGTACTTCTGGCGCGATGGTGATCCTGCCGATTTTGGGTTGTGTTTCCATCTTTCATCCCCCCCTTGGACTTCTCACATCACCAAGCCGCCATCCACTGTCAGGACCTCGCCAGTGATGAACGCGGCCTCGTCAGAGGAGAGAAAGGCCACGGCGTTGGCCACATCCTGCGGCTGCCCAAACCTGCCCAGCGGCGTCAGCTCGATGCCCGTCTCCTTGATCTCCTTGGGCAGGTCGACAGTCAGGGCGGTCTCGATAAAGCCTGGTGCTACGGCGTTGACGGTGATGCCACGGGAGCCGACCTCCTTGGCCAGCGCCTTGGTAAAGCCGATCAGGCCGGCTTTTGAAGAAGAATAGTTCGTCTGCCCCGCCTGGCCGGTCACCCCCGAGATGGAGGCCATGTTGATGACGCGGCCAGAGCGCTGCTTCATCATCTTGCGGATGACGGCCTTGGTGCAGTTGAAAGCGCCTTTGAGATTGATGTTGATCACCAGGTCGAACTCGCTCTCGCTCATGCGCATGATCAGATTGTCGCGCGTGATGCCGGCGTTGTTGACCAGGATGTCGACGCGGTCGAACTCGGCGATGGCGGCATCGATCATGGCCTTGGCGCTCTCGCTATCGGATACGTCCACCTGGACGGCGATGGCCCTGTTGCCTGTGCTGGTGGTGATCTCTTGGGCCACGGTCTCAGCCTTTTCTACTTGCAGGTCGGCCACGACCACGTTGGCCCCGCGTCGGGCCAGCGTCTCGGCGACGGCTTGGCCGATGCCCTGGGCGCCTCCGGTGACGACGGCGATCTTGTCGGTTAGGTCGATCATGTCTCCTCCTTATGTGGGTCAAATTGGCAATTTGACCTACGCATCTTGTCTATTGAGCAGTTTCCATCCGATGGGCAATGACGCTGCGGCCAGGATCGCCTTTAGGACATCGCCGATGACAAAGGGATGCAGGCCCAGGGGCAAGGCGTTCTCGATGCCTACAAAGAGGGCCAGCCACGGCAGTCCGAAGACGTAGATGATCGCGTTGCCGACCAGCATCGCCAGCAGGGTGGTGACCAACTTGCGGTCCCACCCTCTCTCCGCTAGCAGGCCCATGACGTAGGCGGCGGCGACAAAGCCAAGCAGGTAGCCGCCCGTCGGTCCTAACAGGCGGGCGAGGCCCAACGGCCCGCCGGGCGCAAAGACGGGCAGCCCGGCGATGCCCTGCGCCAGGTAGGCCAGCACGCTCAGGCCTCCCCGACGGCTGCCCAGCAGCACGCCGGTCAGCAGCACCCCCAGCGTCTGCCCGGTAATGGGCACGGGGCCGACGTGGATGGTGAACTGGGCGCACAGAGCGATGAACAGCGAGCCGCCGATGACCAGGGCGGCGTCGTAGGCCAGAGCCTTTTGCCTCGCGGAGGGGCGTAGGATATCTGCGTAGGTTGTAAAGGTCATGACGGGTACACCTCACTTAGGGTTGTTCGTTAGCATAAACGTTTACAATCTTGTGGTGATGTTTTAGCTTGGCTCTAATGATCGCCTGTCCAGTTGTGCCGTCGATTTCAGCAATCGTTTTCCCCAATTCCTCAATTTCTTCTTCTAATTGCTCTGGCAAGTTCGGATGCCGTTTTGTTGAGCTTTTCCCTGACCTCTGCTAATTCTTGTGATGTAAAGGCCAATGCAGTAGTATTTTCATCTCGGCGGACGATTTACTCGGTGCCACAATGTGTACACACAAATCGATCGACATCTTGAGTGGCTTTTAGCTTGCCGCCGCAGGAGGGGCAAGTGAGGGTAAGTCACATCGGGCATAATGGTCTCTGAACGCTTAGTCTTGGCTAACTCTGCTCCAAAGCTTGCTCGGTTGTCAATCTCTCAACGTTGAGTAGCTTTTACCGCGTCAGTCTTATCTCCCCCAAAACTCCGTTGCTCCACTGTCCGTCGATGGTGAAATCGTTGGTGTTTCCGCGTGTCGTGCCGCTGAACCTGGCCTCGGCCTCGGTCTCGAAGGAGAAGGTGAGACTGGATTGCTCGAACGACCACGTGCCCTGGCCGGTTACTTGCTCGCCGTCCACGTATTCCACAAACGACATCGTCATGTCGCAGTCGAAGTTGATCGTTCCGTGATACTCGTCGTACATTCTCTCGGGATCGGTGACTTGATACTCGGCGCAAAAGTCAGATGTGTTGGCTCGCTCGACGGGCTTGGGAGCGGACGGGCCGGATGAGGACTCGGACGAAGACGCAAAGATCAGGATGCCCCCCACGCACGCCACAGTTAGACAGCACACGACCGCCAGGACAAGTACGATGGCGAGTACAATCCAAATAGTGTTACCGCCGCGCATATGTCACCTCTTGCTGGACATTTTCTTGCATACAGATCATTCTGTGCTGAGAATCTCTTCGCTTGTCAGTCGTTCGACGTCGCGGTCGATGCGTTTTATCAGCTTGGTGAGCACGTCCTTTGGACCCACCTCGACGAAGCGCGTCACCCCCTGCGCGATCAGCCAGCGCATCGAGTCGGTCCAGTGCACGGGGGAGGTGAGTTGCTGGGCCACGGCTTCGCGGATCTCGCCGGGATCGGTGAGCGGCCCGGCGGTGGCGTTGGTCACGATGGGAACGGACGGCGCTCGAAAGGGCGTCGCTTCCAGGACGCGGCGGAACTCGGCTGCCGCCTCGGTCATCAGCGGCGAGTGGGCGCCGATGCTGACCGCCAGCCGCTTGACGATCTTGGCGCCCTGATCCTTGATCTGGGCCATTGCAATATCCAGTGCGGTCTCGGTGCCGGAGATGACGATCTGGCCGGGGCAGTTGTCATTGGCGATGCCCACATATTCGCCCGTTTGCTCTCGCACATCGGCGCAGACCCTTTCCACCACCTCTCTATCCAGGGCGATGATGGCTGCCATCCCGCCCGGACTTTTATCGTCGGCCTGCTTCATCAGCCGGCCGCGCTCGCGCACAACCCTTAGGCCATCCTCGAACGAAAGCGCACCCGCCGCGACCAGCGCGCCAAACTCCCCCAGGCTGTGCCCGGCGACGTAGGCGGGCTGACCAAGTCCCTGTTCGTCCAGCACGCGCAGCGCGGCGATGCTGGCGGCGAGGATAGCGGGTTGGGTGTTGTAGGTGTCGTTCAACTCCTCTTTGGGTCCTTCAAAGCACAGACGCGATAGAGGCATGCCTAAAACACCGTCGGCCTGCTCAAATGCCGCACGGGCCGACGGAGAAGTTGTGTATAAATTGTGCGTCATCCCTACGTGCTGAGAACCCTGGCCTGGGAACAAGAAGGCTTGCATGGTTGGTAAGCGCTCCTGTCAAAGATGTGATGCGGGCAACCTGTAGAGGTTGTGCGGCGTGAACTATAACACCGAATCACACATCACGTTTCACGGCCGTTTATTCCTCCTCGACTTCGAGTACCTGGACACCCCGGTAAGTGCCGCAGGATAGGCACACGTGGTGCGGCAGTACGGGCTCGCCGCATTGCGGACAGCGCACCGGCTTTCTGGGATTTAGCTTCCAGTTGGCGCTCCGCTTGGCTCCGCGAGCCTTCGATATTTTGCGCTTTGGTAGTGCAGGCATGTCTCCTCCTACTAGATTCTTTTGGTCTTGACCTTGCGGTGGGCCCGAGGCCCCCGGCTGCATCCTAGCAAAGCTTGAATGCAGGGGCGTATTATAGAGGCGAGCGATGAACCTGTCAAGGGGAAAGCCTCAGGCTTTTTCCCCTCCTCTGGCTTCGCGTTCGGCTTGGATGGCGCGGATGCCGTTCTCGATCACCGTCAGCGCCCGCTTCATCTCCTGCTCTAGGTTGCAGAGCACGTCGAAGGCGTATTCGTCGGCCCCGGAGCGGGTGTGCTTGGCCTCCCGTTCGGCCTGCTTGCGGATGGATTCGGCGCGCGTCTCGGCGGCTTGGGCGATGGCGTGTTCCGAGGCGGCTTCGGCCGCCTCCTGGCGGGCCAATTCGATGATGCGCTCCGCCTCCTCCTTGGCCTGGGCGATGGTGCGCTCCTTCTCACGGATGATGCGCTCGGCGCGCCGCACCTCGTCCGGGATCGAGATGCGCATTTGATCGACCAGCGACCAGATGCGCTCCTCGTCGACCAGCCGCAGCTTGCTGAAGGGCACCTGCCGGCTCTCTTTGGTGATTTCCTCCAGGCGGTCTACAAGATACAGGATGTCCATATTCGTCTCCTCAATCGCGCAGCGATACGACCGGTGCCGGTTCGTGGTTCTTTGCTCGCTCGCGTCTCTTGGTCTCCAACGCCGATGCGACGTGCGGGGGAGCCATCCCACTCACGTTGCCTCCCAGCAGTGCCACCTCCTTGAGCACGCTGGAGCTCAAAAAGGCGTAATCCTGGCGCGTCATCAAGCAGATGAATTCAACCTCTGGCGCAAGCTGACGGTTGGTGAGCGCCATCTGGTACTCTAGCTCAAAGTCGTTGGTGGCTCGCAGTCCGCGCACAATGGCTTGGGCTCCGATCTCGCGTGCAAACTCGACGGTCAGACCGCTGTATGAAACCGTGCGCACGTCGGGCAAATCAGTCAGGGCTTGCTGCGCCAACTGAACCCGTTCGTCAGCGGTGAACAGCAGATCCTTTGCCGGTTTGTCGTATACGGCCACGATCAGCTCGTCAAAGATATTGGCCGCGCGGGTGGCGATATCGACGTGCCCAAAGTGGATGGGATCGAAAGCTCCTGGATAAATGGCGATGTGCTTCAACTGACCTCTCTTTCCCCTTTCCAGAACTCGGCCACCCGTCTGGCCAGCAGGCGGTTATCGGGATGAATGAGCTGTGGGTCGGTCTCGAAAAACCGCTGAGCGGCCTCTCGAGCGGCCTCGATGAGCTTCAGGTCGGTCACGCTGGCCAGCTTCAGATCGGGAAAGCCGGACTGGCGCGTGCCCAGGAATTCGCCGGGGCCGCGCATCTCCAAGTCGGTCTGGGCCAGTTCAAAGCCGTCGTTGGTCGCCTCGACCGCTCGCAACCGTTCCTGCGCCTCTTCGGAGGCGGATTCGGACACCAGCAGGCAGTAAGAGTCGTGCTCTCCGCGGCCCACGCGGCCGCGGAACTGGTGGAGCTGCGCCAGCCCGAAGCGATCCGCGCCTTCGATGAGCATCACCGTGGCGTTGGGGATGTCGATTCCCACCTCGACGACGGAAGTGGCGACCAGGATGTCTATCTCGCCGCGGGCAAAGCGGGCCATCGTGGTTTCTTTCTCGTCGCCTTTCAGTCGCCCGTGCAGCAGGCCCAGCTTGAGATCGGGGAATATCTGCTTTTGGAGGCGCTTGTGCTCGCCGACGGTGGCTTTGGCCTCGACCTTGTCCGATTCTTCCACCAGCGGGCAGATGATGAACGCCTGGCGACCTTTTTCGACCTGGCTGCGCACAAAGCTGTAGGCTCGCTCGCGCTCTGTGGGCAGGATCAGGCGCGTTGTGACCGGCTTGCGCCCCGGCGGCATCTCGTCAATGATGGACACGTCCAGATGGCCCCACACTGTCAGTTCGAGCGAGCGGGGGATGGGGGTGGCTGTCATCACCAGCAGATGTGGGTTATATCCTTTTTGGCGCAGTGCGCCGCGTTGGCGCACGCCGAAGCGGTGCTGCTCGTCGACGACGGCGAAGGCCAGCTCCTTGAACTCGACCCCCTCCTGGATCAGCGCGTGGGTGCCGACGACGATGTCCACGCTGCCATCGGCCAGCCCGGTGTATATCTCCTCCCGTTCCTGCCCGGTGACGTCGCCCGTGAGCAGGCGCACGGTCAGTCGACGCCCCGGTGCTTTGTCCATGAGGCTGCTGATGGTTTGATAATGTTGCTCCGCCAGCACGGCGGTGGGGGCCATCAGCGCCGCTTGAGCGCCGGCGGCCACGGTCATGGCCATCGCCGCCGCCGCGATCACCGTCTTGCCCGACCCGACGTCGCCTTGCAGCAGCCGGTTCATCGGCTGATCGGTGCGCAGGTCGGCCACGATCTGCTGTAGCGCCCGGTTCTGGGCAGGGGTCAGTTCGTAGGGCAGGGCGCTGGCGAAATCGCGCAGAAAGCTCTCGTCTACCGTCAGTGGCTTGCCCGGCTCCGAGCGCCATGCGTGCCGTTGTTGCAGCAGGCCGATTTGGAGCACGAAAATCTCGTCAAAGGCGAGCCGATGGCGGGCCTGTGTGAGGGTCTCTTGACTATGTGGAAAGTGAGCCTGCACGATGGCGTTTTCCAGATCCATCAGCCCGGCTTCCTCGCGCACCGACGCCGGCAGGTGGTCGGGCAGCCGCTTGGACCAATAGTCCACGCTGTGCTTCACCAGGCGACGCAGCCACTTGGTGCTAATCCCCTTGGTGAGCGGGTAGACGGGGACAATGCGGGCTGTGTGCAGCAGCTCCTTGTCCAGCATTTCCCACTCGGGAGAGCTAAAGCACAGGCGTCCCAAGTACTCATCCACCTTACCGCTGATGACGATTTGATGACCGGCCTTGATCCTATCGGCCAGGTAGGGCTGGTTGAACCAAGTGGCCTCGACGGAGCCGGTGCTATCGGAGAGAACGGCTTTGAAGAGCTTTCCACCGCCGCGTGTCGTGCGTACGCCGGCGTCCCATACCTTGGCGATGATGGTGACCTCTTCGCCGTATTCGAGTCGGTTGATGGGCTTGAGTTGTGAGTAATCCTCGTAGCGGCGCGGGAAAAAGTAGAGCAGATCGCGGATGGTGCGGAGGCCGAGTCTCTTCAAGCGACCGGCCTGCTGCGGCCCGACCCCCCTCAGGGTAGTGACCGGGGAATCGAGGCCGGTTTGGGAGAGAGGCGGACCTGGCTCGGTCTCGGGGGGTTTTGCTCTAGATGGTGGGGGGGGCGCCGGCGACTCCTCCGTATGCTGGGTTGCACCAGCGCCAGGTCCCTTTTCGAGTATTTCCAATAGCGCAGTTATCGCCTGCTGGCGGGCGGATGCGTCGGGCAAGTCGCTGTAGGTGTGCAATCGCTGTGCTATTTCTCGAACCCAATCGGCGGCATCAGGCCCGTGGGCTGCTTGACTTTCCTGCAGCCACGTGTCGGCATAGCGGGCCAGGCCACCCAAGACAGCTTTGTCTTGGTATTTCTCCGCTTCCAGTTGCAGGATGTTGGTAAGTTTCTCTGTAGGTGATGTCATAATTCTAAGTTGGGATGTATGCTCGATCTAGAACAACAAGGGGCTTTCTTTGCTGACTCCTTCGTACACGACCAGTCCCATTCCGTCGGGGCCGATTTTTGAGGCCAGCAGCGGCCCATATAGCAGAATCGGGAACTCGTGATCGGGTATGACGACATCCAAGCGCTCTTGCAGCATCTTAGTCTCGCTGGTGGGGTAGGGTGTGCTTTGGAGGATGGCTATCTGCTCCACTTCGGAGAACTCGTTGGCAAATTCGGCGAGCTTGTCTATCGCCCGCTCCCGGCTGCGCACCTTTTCCATTGGGATGATCTTGCCTTCCTCAATCGCTAGGAAGGGCTTGATGCCCAGCATGGCGCCCAGGATGGCCTGTGTGGGGTTGATGAAATGGTTGTGCTCCAGGTAATCCAGTGTGTCTGTGATCAGAACGATATAGATGCGCCGGAGGGTGCCGCGGATTTGGCGCGTGATATCGCTCAACGATACGCCCTCGTTGGCCAATTGGGCGGCCTCTTTTACCAGGATGCTCAAGCCCAGCGAGAGGGTCTCCGAGTCCATGACCAGGATATCGCAGCGTCCCAGGAACTCTTGTGCGGCGGTTTGAGCCTCACAGTGGATCAGGCTCAGACTGGCTGAGGAATGGAGCGAGATGATCTGATTGGAGTGACGTGTGAGCTGATTGTACGTCTGCCGAAAGTCGTCGGCCGTCGGCCCCACGATTTTGGGATGGATGCGGTCACGCGTCATGCGGAGCAGCAACTCCTCGTGATCCAGGTCCTGGTCGTCTTGATAGGTTTCGTCGCCAATGCGAACGGTGATTGGCAGGACGATGACGTCAAGGTGCTCGGCAACTGCCGGTTTGATGGTGCTAGCGCTGTCGGTAACGATGCGAACTTTGGACACAGAACCTCCAATGTTGGTCAATCGGTAGATTGGTAGTTGGTAGCTGGTCAACTGATTCCCGACTACCCATTTACCAATCTACCATCCTCATTCCACTGATAGGATGTAATGATAATGTGGCTGGCCTCCAGCGACGACCTCGACTTCCTGATCAGGCCAATCCTGTTGTACAAGTTCAGCCAGTGTTTGCGCGTCTTCTTTGCTGGCTGTCTCGCCCCAATATAGGGTGATGATCTCGCCTTGGGCGGTATCCATTCCCCTGAGCAGTTCTCGCACCACGTCCTCAACTTGCGAGCCGGTTGCCTTCAGCGTCCCATTGTGCAGGCCGATGATCTCTCCATCGGCAACTTCCAGGCCGTCGATCGTCGCCGAGCGGGTCGCGGAGGTGACCTCTCCAGTTTGGATACCATCCACTGCGAGCGTCATTGCCGATACGTTGGTCTCCAGGTCGGCCTGCGGATTGAGGCCTAGCAATGCCGCTACACCTTCCGGCACAGATTTGGTGGGGATAACGGCTGCCGGCTTGTCACTCAGATCACGGGCCTGCTCGGCGGCCATGACGACGTTGCCGTTGTTGGGCAGCACGATTACCTGCTCGTTGGGCAGGCTTTCGATAGCGTCGAGCAAATCCTGAGTGCTGGGGTTCATCGTCTGGCCGCCGCGCACGATGACATTGGCACCTAGGCTCTGAAAGACGCGTGCCAGTCCATTCCCCATCACGACGGCCACGACGCCGACTCCCTGCGCTGGCTGGGGCTCGACTGCTGCGGGCGCTTCTTTCTCGACGATAAAGCCCTGGTACTGGGCCTGCATGTCTTCCACGATGACGTCGCGCAGCGAGCCCAGGCTGGCGCCGTAGCTGATGGGGATGCCGGGATCCGGTACGTGAACGTGTACCTTGATCATCGCCTGATCCCCGACGACCAGGGGGCACTCGCCCATCGCTGTGATTTTCTGGCGGGTGGTATTCACATCGAGCTCTTGCCCGACGATGAGAAACTGCACGTCGTAGCCATAACCGATTTCGCTTGGGGCCAGTCCTGCCGTAGCGAGGTATACTGCTTCACTAAAATCTATATCCTCCGCGATAGGTTCTCCGCGCATGTGGCGCAGCATGCCCTCCAGGATGACGTATAGTCCCTGACCGCCGGCGTCTACGACCCCGGCCTCCGCCAGCACGGGGAGCAGGGAGGGGGTAAGCACGACGGCTTCGTGGGCGGCAAACACCAAGCGCTCCCAGAAGTGTACCAGGTCGTCCGTCTCTTCTGTGGCCTTGGTGGCTGTGTCGGCGACGGCGCGGGCGACGGTGAGGATGGTGCCCTCCACCGGCTCGACGACAGCGGTATAGGCAGTCGTAACTGCTTCTTGGAACGCCTCTGCTAGGTCTTGGGCACGGTAGGCGGTTTTTTCATCCAGGCCGCGGGCAAACCCACGCCAAATCTGGGAGAGGATCACGCCAGAGTTGCCCCGGGCGCCGTACATAGCGCCATGGGCCATGCGATGGGCGACCTGTCCCACGTTGCGCTCTGGTGATTCTTTGATCTCCTCCCAAGCGGATTGCATCGTCAGCACCATGTTGATCCCGGTGTCGCCATCGGGGACGGGGTAGACGTTGAGGGCGTTGATGGCTTCCTGGTGGTGTTGGAGCCAGGCGAGGGCAGCCTTTGTCAGCCACTTGAATTCCTGGCCGTCGATGGCCTGGAGTGGTGGCTCGAGTCTGGCCGTTGTTGTCTGTTCTACCAAGCGACGCTCCTCAATCGGTGTGGCTGACGCGCAGTCCTTCGACGTGGACGTTGACCTCGGCGACGGGTGTACCCAGCGCTCGCTCGACACTGAACTTGACCACGTTCATCACGCTGTGGGCTACGGTGATAATTCGGGTGCCATATTCGACGATCACGTAAACGTCGATAGAGATTTGCCCATCGCGGATGTGCACCTCGACTCCGCGTTTGCTGTCTGGGGAGAGCAGATTGACGATTCCTATCGCCAGATCTCTGTTGGCACTGCCCACGACGCCATAGCAGCTCAACACTGCTGCGTTGGCGATGCTGGCGATGGCTGCGGGTGAGACCTCGATACGCCCCAGGCTGCGTTTCTGGTCAGGCATGTGTCCCTCCCTGTCGTTTGCACGAAAACCCTTGTTGTGGTATGATACGCCCCGTTTCGAATTATAGTGAGGTGAGTGATATGGCAAAATGCGAAATGTGTGGCAAGAGCCCTCAGTTTGGGCACAACGTCAGCCACTCCAAGAAGACGACTAAGCGTCAATTCAAGCCCAACGTTCAGCGGGTGAAGGTCGAGGTCGATGGAAAGGTGCGTCGCATGTACCTCTGCACACGCTGTCTGCGGACGATGAACAAGGTTGGTTAAATTCCTTCTTTACCCTTCCCGCTCGGGAAGGGTCGTTCCGTTACATCGGCTCCCGGAATCGGGAGCCTTTTTGTTTTGATCGCCTAGTCTATCAGGAGCCTATGATACAACGGAATGCTGAGAAAATCAAGGGATTCATTATGTTTGGTTGCGTTGACGGAGTTGGCCACAGCCAGCCTGGATGTCGATTCCCCGGCGCAGGCGCACGGTGTAGGATACGTGTCGTCGGTCGAGTTCCTTGGCAAAGGCATCTAGTGCCTCATTGGAGGACGGCTCGCCATCATAGTCGGCGGTGGGGTTGAGGGGGATGAGGTTGACGTGGGCGAGTATCCCCAACAGGCGGGCGGCCAGGGCCTGGGCCTGCTGGGGTGTGTCGTTCACACCCTCGATCAGCGCCCATTCGAAGCTGACCCGCCGTCCGGTGCGCTGGACGTAATCGTGGCAGGCCTCGAAGAGAGCGTCGAGGTTGTAGCGACGATTGATCGGCACCAGTTGGTCGCGCAGTTGATCGGTGGCGGCGTGCAGAGAGATGGCGAGGATTATTTGCAGGCCCTCGCTTGCCAGCTTCTCAATGCCTGGCACGATGCCTGCGGTGGAGAGGGTGATGTGCCGCTGGCCGATGTTGAGCCCCTGGGGATCGGTCAGCCGGCGGATGGCGCTGAGTGTGGCATCGTAGTTGAGCAGCGGTTCTCCCATGCCCATGAGCACTACGTTGCTCAAGCGTTCGCCTTCGGCGTGGAGGGTGCGGGCAAAGTGGAGTGCCTGGGCCACGATCTCGCCAGCGGAGAGGTCGCGGCGGAAACCCATCTGTCCCGTGGCGCAGAAGGCGCAGCCTATGGAGCATCCAACCTGGGTGGAGATGCAGGCGGTGCGGCGGCGCTCGTAGCGCATCAGCACAGCTTCAACCGTCTCGCTGTCCGCCAATCGCAGCAGGTCCTTGCGCGTCTCGCTGCCCTCCGACTGGACTGTATTGGTCACCTCTGGCACGCCAATCGACATCTCGCCGGCCAGTCTTTTGCGTAGTGATTTCGGCAGATTCGTCATCTGGTCGAACGAGTCGGCCAGGTGGACGTAGAGCCACTCCCAGAGCTGGCGGGCGCGGTAAGCGGGTTCGCCCCAGCTTTCGAGGAGGGATTGGAGAGCGGAAAAGTCAAGGTCGTAGAGTTGAGTGGTTGGCTGGTTGGCTTGATTCATTAAACGGTGCTCAGTAGGTCTCCCAGTGGATGACCTGTGCCAGTGTTTTCTTCTCCCGCGTGGGCCATTCCACCGGCACGCCGATGGGCGCCAGCGTCAGCAGCCGCTTCTCCTGAGGAATGTTCAGCAGCGCTTTGAGTATCTTCTCAATAAATCGGGGCAGATGTAGGGCGGTTTTGCTAACCGCTGCCTGGTCGGATAGCAAATCCGACCTACATTCGCCATTTTCCCCAGAATATTGAGAGGATACCGCTTTGAACTCTTTCTCGCGGGGCAGCGTGTACCCCTCGATCCAGCAGGAGCCATAGCCCAAGGCGGTGCTGGCGATGAGCATGTTCTCCACGGCAGCAGAGCTATCTTCCAGCCACCAGCGCGAGGCAGGATCCATCACCACGGCGATGATGGCTCCGGCCTTTTCCATCCACTGAGCCGCTACCTTGAGTTTCTCGATCATCTCCCGCTCAGTGATCACGAAAGTCCCACGGCTGCTTGTTGCTGCCGGTAGCAGCGAGCCTGCCGGCGTCCACGATGGCCTCCCAATGTATCTTCTCAAAAAGTAGGGGCAAGAGTAAGTCGGATTGCCAATCCGACCTA
>CAZKDJ010000115.1:0-13554 GCA_964551295.1 uncultured Anaerolineales bacterium
CTCAACTACGCCTACCACCTGGCGCTGGTCGTCGGACAGGTGAGCGGGCTGGCGGTCTCGACGGTACTTTTTCCGCGCATGGCGGAGCAGGTTGCGGGCGGAGATACGGTGGGTGTCAGAGCCAATCTTGCCGACGCGTTGGGCGTCGTGCTGCTGATCGGCCTGCCGGCGGCCGGCGGCCTCGTCGTGCTGCGCACGCCCATCGTGCGCGTCATGTTCGAGCACGGGGCCTTTGACCCGGCTGCGACGGCGGCCGTCAGCGCGCCGCTGGCGTGGTACGCGCTGGCGGTATTGATCGACGCACTCTGCCAGCCATTCTGGCGCGTGATCTATGCCTTGCGCAGTTCGTGGACCGTGCTGGCCGTCAACGGGCTGCAGACGGGCCTGCGCCTGGTGGGCAACCTGGCGTTCATCCCCGGTGTTGGTTACAATGGCCTAGCCCTCTCGGCCGCCCTGGGGTTGGCCGTACAGGCATTGGTGCTGGGGTGGCTGGTGAGACGTCGCCTGGGGCGTTATCTGACGCGCGCCTGGTGGTGGGACGCGGCGCGCGTTTCGCTCGCCGCGCTCCTGATGACCGGTGTGGTGCTGTCGTTGGCGGCGCACCCTGCCGATAGGCCCGGCGGCTGGCCGCTTGGGGGCGCGTTGCCCGGCGCTTCGGCACTTGTCAGACTGGTGGTCGGTGGTATCATAGGTGGGCTGGTATACGTGCTGGTTCTGTGGGGCCTGGGGTATCGGACTGGCTTAAGGACACAGGTTGGAAGCGGAAAGGAGTGAGTTTTTGGAAGTGGAGGAGGTAACCGACACACACGTGCGTACCAAGGCATCTTTGCTAGACAGGGTGTTGCTGGTTGGACTGATCGTATTCCTCGCGGCTTTGCCGTTTCACCTGGTCATCAAGGATCTCATCCCCGGCTGGTTTGGCACGTACTGGAAAGAGATGCTCCTGGGGCTTCTGCTACTGCTGTGGGGCATCCGGTGCATCCAGCGCCGGCGTCTTTTGCTGACGGATACCCCGCTCGATGTGGCGGTGCTGGCCTACGTGGGCCTGCTGATCCTGCGCTTGGCGCTCGATCGCTCGAAGTGGGTGTCCGCCTGGGGATTGTATGCCTCGGCCATGTACGTGCCGTTGTTCTGGTTGGTGCCGACGGTGCTGCGCTACATGGGTGGCAGGCCTGGCGTCAGGTGGGTCAGGGGCGTGTTTGCGCTGTTGGTCATCATCGGCGGAATCGCGGCGCTGGGCGGCGTGGTCGAGTTCGTGCTCGACACGCCGTTGTGGCCCTCGAGCGAATTGACGCAGCGGCAGGGATTCCCCGACATGTACATCTACGGCACGCACATACGCCGCGTCTACTTTACGTTCGATTCCCCGGCGACCCTGGCCAATACCCTGGGGCTGATCCTGCCCTTGGCGCTGGTGTTGGCGATCGTGGCCCGCCGGTGGTGGGCCCGTGTGGCGGCCGGGCTGGCGGTTGTCCTGATGGTGGCCTGCATCGTGGTCACATTCAGCCGCGGCATCTGGGTGGCGACCGCCTTTTCCCTGGTCGGGATGGGGCTGCTCAGCGTGTTGAAGGGGGGATTTCCGCGACGCGATGCCGAGGGGCGGGATTTCGCCAGGATTTTGCGCGAAAACTGGCGCAAATTGTTGGTTGCCGGTGGAGCGCTGGCCCTGATCGGCCTGGCGTGGCTTCTCGTGACCACCTTGAGGCCCGGTCGGTCGGCCTCCGCCCGTCAAGGCGTCGTCGAGCTATCGCCGGCGGCCTACGACAGCGCCCCCGTCACCCGCGTCGAGCAGGCGTTGGTCGAGGTTGAGCCCATCCACGGCCAGGCCGGCACCCAGACCTGGACGCTGATCGACCCGATCGCGGGTGATGAGGACGCGCGCGCCGTGATCTACGAGCATCCGCCGGAAAGCGGCAAGGTGGAGGTCATCTATCGCGTCGAGGTTCCCCAAGCCGGGGCGTTCCGTTTCGCCATCGCCCTCTCGCCCGAAGTCTGGTCCCCCGAGCAGGGGGATGGTGCCGATTTCAAGGTCTATGTGGCCCATGCCGATGCCCCGGGGGAGGGAGCGTTTGCCTTCATCCGGTATGTCAATCCCAAGTATAACCCCAACGATCGCCGCTGGCGCAATTTCCTGGTGGATCTTTCGCCGTGGGCGGGCCATGCTGTGAACCTGAGCCTCATCACCACGGCGGGACCGGCCGATGATTGGGCCTTTGATTGGGCGGGATGGGCCGAGCCACAGATTGTGAGTGTCGAGCCGGGCTATTTTGCCTCGGTCCAGACGGAGAACGCCATCCTGCGCCACACGGGCTCCATCCTGGACTGGACGACGGATGACACGAACCGCGACCGGTTGGCGGCCTGGAGCCTGTCGCTGGATGCGTGGCTCGAATCGCCGCTGTGGGGCCAGGGGCTGGGATCAACCGGCGTGGCTGCCCTGCGCACCAGGCCGGAAAGCGCGCTGGTGACCGAAAGTCAGGTACTCAAGGCCCTGGTTGAGCTGGGACTGCCCGGGTTGCTGGCCTGGGCTTTTCTCTGGTTCCAGATCGCGCGCGTTGGCTATCGAGCCTATGGTTTAGCCGAGGAGAGGACGGGGCAGTGGGTTCTGCTGGGCATATTGGTCAGCCTTTTGACCATCTTTATCGAGGGTTGGGTGTACCAGAACCTGGAGGCCAAACAGGTCAACGCCTATTTCTGGACCTTGGTCGGGACGCTGGCCTTTTTGGTAGGGCAACGGCCTGAGAGTTCGCACCCTGATCAGAACCGCGACTCGACGGTGACTGTGTCCGCTTAGGGCTGAAATGGGTAACGCACCCGTATCGGTCGTCATTGTCAACTGGAACCACGGTGACTTTATCGGGGGGTGCCTGGAGGCGTTGTTCGCCCAGGAGGGGGCCGCCTTCGACGTCACCGTGGTTGACAACGGGTCTACGGACGGTTCGCGGGAATGGGTGCCAAGCCGTTATCCGGACGTGCGTGTGTACGCGTTTTCGGAGAATCGCGGCTTTTCACAGGCATTCAATTATGGGGCAACACGGGCGCGCGGCGCCTTTGTCCTTTCGCTGAACCCGGACGTCACGGTTATGCCGGGCTTTGTGCGCGAGCTGCTGTGCGCCGCGGACCAGGGGGAGAACGTCGGCATGGTGGCGCCAAAGTTACTGCGGGCCGATGACCCAACAAGGTTGGACTCGACCGGTCTCTTCGTTGACCGCCGACGTCGTCCCTACGATCGAGGACAGGGTGAAATCGACCGCGGACAATACGACGCGCTGACGAACGTCTTTGGCGCTTCTGGCGCCGCCGCGCTCTACCGTCGGGATATGCTGGAGGATCTGCCTCTCGATGGGGCGTATTTTGACGAGGATTTCTTTGCCTACTACGAGGACGCCGACTTGGCCTGGCGTGCCCGGCTGCGCGGGTGGCGTTGTGTGTACGCACCCGGCGCGGTCGCCACGCACAAGCGTGGATGGGGCGACACACTTTGCAAACGGGGGCACGCGGCGAAAGGTTCTGCCGGGCCGAGGTTGGCCCTGCGCAACCGCTATCTGATGACCTTGAAAAACGATGCCTGGCGGTATACCCTGCTTGACCTGCCGTTGATCCTGGGGGCGGAGCTGCCTCGCCTGGCCTATGCCGCCGTGGCCGTGCCGGGGACTTTGTTGGGTCTATTGGACTTGGTACGGGCAAGGCCGTCGGCTCTGCGCAAGAGACGGCGAATCCGCGCCCGTCGAACTGTCGATGATGCCACCGTTCGACGCTGGTTTGTGGCACCAGGGGCCGCTGCGAGGGAGGATCGTGATGGGAGCACCTATCGATCGGACAGGCGCGAGTAGCGAGGAGGGAAAGTTGAACATCTTGTTGGTCTATTATGAGCCGATACCGGCCGGCCAAACAACCCACGTGCTGTCTTTGGCCCGTGGGTTGCGTGCGCGGGGTCATCGTGTGTCGGTGGTCTTGCCCGCCGACCTTGACCGCAGCATAAAAGCCTTCCAAGCGATAGACGTCGACGTCGTTCCCCTGCCACTGCGAAAGGTGCTTTGGCATCCCCGGTCCGTCTTTTCCTTGGCCCGGTTGGTGGGCCTGGGATCGGGACGGGCCCCCGATGTGGTGCATATCCACAGCCAGGAGGCGGGCTTGCTGGGACGCGCCACGGCGTGGGTGGGTGGGGCGCGGGCCGTTGTCTACACGCCCCAGGTGATCGATATCCGACGCGCACGCTGGCATTGGTTGTACGTCTTGGCGGAACACCTTCTCGCTCACATGACCGACGTGGTCATCTCCGTTAGCGAGGCGGATCGCGAGCGTATGATTCGGTGGGGGATTCCGGCTCGAAAGATCGCTCATGTGCCCAACGCCGTCGATCTGAATGGGGCCGGCGGCTGTGGCGATTCCGCTGGTGTGCGAAAGGCGCTGGGGCTGGACGAGGGGCGTCCCTTGGTGATGCAAGTGGGCCGGTTGAGCGCCCAGAAGAACCCGCTGGCATTTGTAGAGGGGGCGGCCCGGGTGATTCGGGAGCGTCCGGACGCTCAATTCATCCTGGTCGGCGAAGGGCCCATGCGGGAAGCCGTCGCCCTGCGTGCGGAAGCCCTGGGTCTGGATGGGGCCGTCCGCTTGTTGGGTTGGCAGGATAATGCCGCGGACCTGATGGTGGCGGCCGACGTCGTGAGCTTGACTTCCGAATGGGAGGGCATGCCCCATGCGTTGCTCGAAGCTATGGTCAAGTCGCGGCCGGTCGTAGCCACGGCCGTCAACGGCTGCCCGGAAGTCGTCGCGGATGGGGAGACCGGTTTCCTGGTGCCGCGGGGAGACGTGGGCTCTTGGGCCAAACGCGTGGTCGATCTGCTGAACGATCCTGTGCGGCGGGATGAGATGGGGCGGCGGGGCAGGGATCGGGTGGAGGACGTATTCTCACTGGAGCGAATGGTGAGCTGTATCGAGGGGCTCTACCTCCGTATTGCAAAGACGGGGTAACGATCCTTGCAATCCCGCAGGGCTTGGTTCACTCGCTGGCATCGTTTTGACCGCTTGGTCTCGACTCGTGGCAGGGGCTCCGGCAGGTCTATCGATGGTATCTTCTCAATAAGTAGGGGAAGATGGGGGGTGTGAGGGGGAGAGCAAGTGCTTCAAAAAGACGCGGGCTGCCTTAAAGATGCGCCTGGCCTCGCTGGGGTGAGCGACTACCTGCCGCGCCTTGTCCAACAGGTAGCGTGGGCGCAGGTAGAAGGAACGCCGTGCGGCGTCGCACCATTCGACCATCTCCTCGGCCGGCAGATGGGGGAGGCTGACGGTGGCGCGGTGAAGCCCCTCGGGCGTCAGCCACTGTCGGAAATCCTCGCTGGTGAGATAGCCACTGCGCTTTGCCCACGCGTATGCCTCCGTGCCGGGATAGACCATCAGGGGGAAGAACTGGGCCGTGTCCGGTCTGAGCCGCTTGGCCAGCCGCAGGGTCTTGTCCAGGGAGTCACGGGTCTCGCCGGGAGTACCGGCCATGAAGCAGCCGTGAACCAGGACGCCCGCCCGGCGCGCGTTCTCTTGGAAGGCTTGGAATTGCTCCACCTTGACTCCTTTGTGCATGGCGTCCAGCACAGCCTGGTCGCCACTTTCGAAGCCGACGCACAGGAGGCGCAGCCCGGCCTCTTTCAACCAGCGGAGCGCCTCATAGCTGACATCGGGACGCGAGTTAGCTGTGAAAGACAGCTTGTTGCCCCGGTTGATCAGTTCTCTGGCCAGCGCGATGGCGCGGTCTTTGTCTACGGTGAGTGTGTCGTCCTCGATGAACACTTCCTTGACCTGGGGAAGCTCGTGGGCGATGAACTCGAACTCGCTGGCGACGTCGGCGACGCTGCGCGTGCGGTATCTGTGACCGGTCAGCGTCTGCGGCCAGACGCAGTACATGCACCGATAAGGACATCCCCTGCCGGTGACGATCGCGACCTCGGGATAGCGGGTGATGGAGTAGAAATAATCCTCGATCCGCAGGTGGCGCTTGTAGGTTTGGCTGACAAAGGGCAGGGCGTCGAGGTCGCTTATGAACGGACGGTCCGCGTTGTGTACGATCGTGCCGTCGTCTTCCCGATAGCTCAGGCCCACGATATCCTGCAAGGCGCTTGCACCATCCAGCGCCCGGGCCAGGTCCCGGACGGTATAGTCGTATTCCCTTCTCGCCACGCCGTCGACCGCGGAACCGAGTTGCAG
Organism: uncultured Anaerolineales bacterium; assembly: GCA_964551295.1. Classification (GTDB taxonomy): domain Bacteria; phylum Chloroflexota; class Anaerolineae; order B4-G1; family B4-G1; genus JAFGED01. Next base: position 6,196 of record CAZKDJ010000115.1, read on the forward strand.
GCTGGCCTCGGGCAGTGCCGATACGTGGGGACCGACGAGGAGGATAAAGGCATCGGGAACACGGCGCTTGATCGCCTCGGCAACTTTTACGTCATTGTGGATGCTGGGTGTGCTGGTATCTATCACGACCAAGTGAGGACGGAGATCGCCGACGAGGGCGAGCACATCCGGCAGCTTGTGGCCCGCTGCTGGCGCGTCGACGAGTCTGGCATCGAATCCGTCTTGCTCCAGCACGCCGGTGGCGTAGGCCAACCAGATTGGGTAGTACATCACGCCGCTCTTGATGACGGCCGGGCTGCGCTGTGAGCGTGAGTATTTGGGGTGAAAAGGGGGGTTCAGCGTGAGTACGTTCATGGTTCTCTTGAACCTCCAGTCGCCGGTTGAGTGTCACCCACGGCGACGACAAAGCCTGACCAGTACCTGGCGCTGGTACTTGACGCCAGGCGACGTGGTGCCCGTGGGAGTGTAAAACGTTGCGATTGCTCTTGAGTAGAACTTGTGTTCGCCTGGCTGGATTATACAGCAGCCTGACGCATACTGCAAATCCCCCAGGGCATTGGAGGTATCGGTGATATCGGTGATCGTTCCGGCTTATAACGCGGAGGAGACATTGCGGGAGTGTCTAGCGGCGCTGGAGACTCAGACCTTGAGTCGTCGCGACTATGAGGTCATCGTCGTGGACGACGGCTCGACCGATCGGACAACCGAGATCGCTCGAGCGCGGGGCGTGCGCCTGGTCCGACAGCCCAACGCCGGCCCGGCGACGGCCCGCAATCGAGGGGCTCGTGAGGCCCGAGGGGACCTGCTTCTCTTCACTGACGCTGACTGCGCGCCGGCTCCAGATTGGATCGAGCGCTTGGCGGAGGCCTTCGCCGACCCAGAAGTGGTGGGGGCGAAGGGTACGTACCGGACGCGGCAGACGGGCTTGATGGCGCGCTTCGTCCAGTTGGAGTACGAGGGAAAGTACGCCCGGATGGCCGGCCAGGATCAGATAGACTTTGTGGACACCTACTCGGCAGTCTACCGGCGGGATGTTTTTCTGGCCAACGGTGGCTTTGACAGCAGCTTTACGACAGCCTCGGTGGAGGATCAGGAGTTCTCCTTCCGCTTGGCCCGAAAGGGATACCGTCTGGTGTTCGTCCCCGGCGCGATCGTCTACCACCACCATGACGCCACTATACGGGAGTACTGGCAGCGCAAGTTTGGCATAGGCTATTGGAAGGCGCTGCTGCTGCGCTGGCACCCGGAGCGGGCGGTGCGGGATTCCCACACGCCCCAGGTGTTAAAACTCCAGGTCGGGCTGGTCGGCTTGCTCTGTCTCCTGTTGCCGCTGGCGCTCTTCTGGTCGCCCGTCCTCTGGGGTGTGCTGGCCGCGGCGGTGCTCTTTTTCCTCTCAACGGTTTCCTTCTTGGTTCGAGCGATCCGGCGGGACCTAGCGGTGGCCGCAGTGGCCCCTCTTTTTCTGCTTCTGCGGTCTTTGGCGTTGGGCACCGGGTTGACCATCGGCTTCTTGCATTTCTCACGAGAGAAGAGCGCCCGTCGGGCGCCCGTCAGTGGGTGGCGTCGGGTCGTCAAGCGAGCAATGGATGTCGTGGGCAGCCTGCTGGGCTTGGTTTTCTCGGCACCGCTGATAGGCGCGTCGGCGGTGGCGATCAAGCTAGACTCGTCGGGGCCGGTCTTTTTCGTCCAAGAGCGCGCGGGACAGAACGGGCAGCCTTTTCGCATGGTCAAGCTGCGCACGATGGTGGAAGGTGCGGAGGAGATGTTACCCCAGTTGGTTGATCTTGAAGCGCTTTCGTCGCCGGCCTTCAAGCTGGAGGACGATCCTCGGGTCACGCGGGTGGGCCGCTTTCTGAGGCGCACCAGTCTAGACGAACTACCCCAGCTCTGGAATGTCTTCAAGGGAGAGATGAGTCTGGTAGGACCGAGGCCCGAGGAGGTGCGTATTGTACGTCTCTACGACGACTGGCATCGCCAGCGACTGGCGGTCAAGCCGGGATTGACCGGGCCGATGCAGGTCAACGGACGTGGGGATCTCGACCTTGACGAGCGCGTGCGGCTCGAGGTGAGCTATATTCGAGACTACTCGCTCCGTGAGGATGTTGTCATTCTGGCCCGTACCTTGCTCGCCGTCGTCTCGAGACGTGGCGCCTATTGAGACTGGTCGCCTTTTCGAGCAGCAAGGGTACGCTGTCTTTTCATCACTCATTTCGCAGCACCAGCGGCAAGTAGTCGTAGCACGACAACACGGAGATAGGGGGGATATCTGTCCAGAAGGTGCGAAAGGTATCACTGACGACGGCAGTGTTGGTGATAGTTCTGTTACAGGGTATGTTGGAGGTGAGCTGAACGGGCCAGTAGATGGTTGTGGACGTGGTAGTGTAGACTGTGCCCGTCCAGGTGACCACGCCAGAAGCGTATCCTCCTGTGCCGTTGTCGTAAGCAAGCGGGCCGAGGTAGTCGACCTGGACGGGCAGAGTGTCGGTGAGGCAAACGTTCATCGCCGCGTCCGTGCCGTTGTTCAGGACGATGGTATAAGTGACGATCTCACCGGGCCGGGCCGTGCTCGGTGCGACTCTTTTCAAGGCCACTACCGACCACCACTCATCGGCGCCGAGATCGGGGACTGCGTCACGGGGTTCTCCATCTATGTCGGTGGTGACACCCGTCGGCACCCCACGGTCCCTGGCTGCTGAACCGACGCCAATGTGATAGTCCTCGCTTCCGGGATCTGCAAATCCTGGGTTTTCCCAGTAGTTGCGCGTGCCCGTGACGATGACGCCCTCGCTGTCCCAGTCGATCTGATTGGCCCAGGGGCCGGTCCCCCAGAGGGTGGCTTCCAATGTGGCCGTACTCCCCGGCGTGACGGAGATCCCCACTGTGTGGCTGACCAGGATGGTGTTGGTCAGGCTGACCGTACTATCCCTTACGTAGATCCCACCGCCATGGTTGTGGGCAATGGTACTGTGCAGCAGGTCAACCGAAGAGAAATCAACGTGTATACCGCTATCGTCCGACCCCAAGGTTTCGGAGATTAGATTGTCGGCGATGACGGTGTTGACTAGCGTTGCAGTGCTTCCAGACAAGAGTATCCCTCCACCAAAACAGCACATTTCACCGCCTCCCCACATGCCGAACGAGTTATACTTTATTACGTTGGTGTCGAGCGTGGCAAGGCAGTTGCGAAGGGACAACCCGCCGCCGCCGCCACCCCTGGAGCCCCCGGCGCTGTTGTACTGTACGATGTTGTTGGTCAGTGTGACAGTGCTACCACTTGCGTACAACCCGCCCCCCTCGCCACCCCACGCCTCTTCCGCTTCGTTGCCCTCCACGACGTTGCCGGTAAGTGTGGCCGCGCCATTTGTCAAGTGCAGCCCGCCGCCAATACCGCTCCAGTTGCTATGTAGGGTATTGCTGATGAGGAAGACGTCGCTGTCGTTTGCATAAAGCCCTCCGCCTGACCCAGATGACCAGCCGTACGGTGCGCCTATTGCTACGTTGTTTCGGATAGTATTGCTTATGAGCGTGACGGTGCTGTGGTCCAAATACCCCCCTCCTCCCTCAGTGAACCCGCAGTCGAAAACAGCGCCTTCAGTGGTGTGATTGTCTTGCACTGCGTTGTTGGTGAGCGTCATGTGACTGTTGTGCAAGTACAGACCGGCGCCTTGGGTAGCCTGGTTGGCCTGTATCGTGCAGTCGCTGATTGTGCCGGAGGCAGTATGGACATAAATACCCCCACCTTCACAACCATCACCCGCCCCTGCCCCTCGGCATTCAGGACGGTGAGATAGCGGTCGGGATCGGGCGGGTCGGCGAAGCTGTTTGTGATGGTGTAACCACCTCGAATGGTCACCGTCTTGCTGATGTATACTACTTGGGATATTCCTGCGCGGACGCTTGTGCTGGTATAGATGCCGGCAGCCACGCGAATCTCATCGCCCGGTTGGGCCTCGTCCACGGCATGCTGCACCGTGCGGCAAGGGGTGCTCGAATTGGCGCAAGTGTTGGATGGGTCGCTGCCGATGGGGGCCACGTAGCGAGTAGTGGCACCAGGCTGGGCCTGGGCTGGGGAGGCCGAGAGCCACTGGAGTACCAGTAGGATTGCGCCGGCGGCCACCAGGCTGGCTGCAGCCAGGGCGATGCGTCGAAGCGAGATGATGGTCATTATCTTCCTCCTTCGAAGTTGATAGATCTTTCCAGGTCCCCAAGGGTGGGACAGTCAACGGCTTCCTTGCGGTAAGATTCTTGGTCGAGACAGCGTGTGGCCTTTTGTGTCTCAGGCGAGGGCTTCGCCCATCGTGCGCATTTGTACTTCGATGATCCGCGAGCGGGGCGACTGGGTACACGCCAGCAGGACAGCGCTTGCAACGTCCCCTGGGTCGATCATGTCCGACTCGGCTACGCTCTGCTCTGTGCGTCCTTTACCCAATGCGAACTCGGTCTTGACTCCGCCAGGACAGATCACGCCGACCTTGATGCCAAGAGGGCGCAGTTCCTTGTCCAGCCCTTGGGCAAAACCCACCTGGGCAAACTTGGTGGCGCAGTAGACGGCTTCACCGGCAAAACCATAGATCCCCGCCATAGATGAGATCATGAGAATGGTCCCCAATCCCTGATCTATCATCACCGGGACGGCATGCCGGGTGAAGAGGAAGGTCGAGCGCATGTTCGTGTCCATCATCTCGTCGTATTCCTCGGCGCTCGTCTCGACGAGGTCCTTATAGTTGCCCACGCCCACGTTGTTGATCAGAATGTCCAGCGTACCAAAGGTTTCTGTCGCCGTCGCAACTGCCCGGAGGGCCGTCTCTTCCTCGCGAGCGTCCCCTGCGACGCTCACGGCTTGGCCGCTGGCCTGCCGCACTGCCGACTCGACCTTGTCCAGCCGCTCTGGTCGGCGCGCCACGAGCACCAGGCTCGCCCCTTCTTGTGCCAGGGCCAGTGCAGAGGCCTTGCCGATACCTGCGCTCGCGCCCGTGATCAACACTACTTTTTCTGCCAATTTTCCGGTCATCTCAATCTCCTTCAATTGTTTAGGTGAGCTCTCCCTCTGCCTTGGCTTCTTGTATTGGTTATTCCTTGTCCAACCCCTGGTGCTGCGCCAGATGGCGGATATCCCCTACGGTGCTATGGGCGATCGTCATCCTCCAAGGCAATCAGGGGTTCGGCGTTATCTGCAGAGATTTTCCGCAGGCGATCAAACAATTCCTGCAGACTTGCCCGCGCAACGGCGTTCTGGGCGACGAAACTCAAGACAACGATGATGCCACTTGCCAAAAGCATTTCGCCCGGCCACTTGCCAATTCCTGCCAATCCCCAGATGAGTGACCACACCAACGCGCCGAGCAGTAGGCTGGTGATCATCGAGAGAAAGATCTGCTGAGTAGACACCGGAAAGGGCAGCGTGACCAGACGCTTGGCAGTCTGAGCCAACCGTGATACCCGCTGCGACTTGACGGCACGCGATCTCTTCCTCCTGGGAAAAAGGGTATGGTAAACTGTCTCGGCGTCCGCTTCCAGTGTCACCATCGAGAGTTCGCTCAGAACATCGGCGATCTCTGGATTGCGCCGAAAGCTGGCGCGGAGCTTCTCGATGCCGATGCGGTAATGCACATTACGGATGTATTGGCAAATCAGAGCATCGAGGAATGTGACCCCTACGATCACCAGCAACCCACAGACAGCGCTGCCGATCAAGAGCACGGTCTGCAGCGACCCGCTAAGCAACTGGGTGATCAGCAGGAGTGCGCCGAGCACTGCCGTGAGTAACGACACATAAAAGTTAAAGATGCGATGAGCGGCTTCCTCCCCGTGCCTGGCCCACTGGTTCAACTGCTCATACTCGAGTTGCAGCACCTTCTCGGGTTCTGTCGTCATAGTTGCCTCCTTTCTTGGCAGGCGCTGTGCTTTATTGGCGTAGATGCCCTTCTCATTGGATAACCCCTTCTCTTGATTGTATGATGCACCTACAGAAAAGCCCGCCCACCTGCCAAGATGGGCGGGCGTCGTGATTGTGTGGGCCCTGGGTGTCCGTCCGCCTGGGTCACGGCCGTGAGGCTGTGGGTAATTGTAACATGCGCTAAAGGCGTACGCAAGCGGCGGTTCGCTTACTCTCTGGCGCGGGCCGCACCAGCCCACGCCCGCCAGCGGGCAAGTCCTGGCCGGTGATCTTTCTCAGGGTCTGGGCGGACATGGCCCCAAGTGGTGAGGTCGCCAAAAGTGAGCCAAAAGCCGTTGGCAGACGGGGCGGTGGTCGGGCATTCGAAGCAGTAGTAGGGCGCTCTATGCTTGCTGGTAGCCTTTCCAGGCAACTTGAAATTTGCGTCAACCCTGGGCGAATGCCTTGCTTGCGCTCTAGCGATTCGATTTGCCCAAGGAGGCGGCTTGGGCTCATGATTTGCTTCGAAGTTCCTGGTCGTTTTCCAATTGTGAGCTCGCTACTCCGGTTGTATAATAGAGGTGTCTTCTACCAGGGCAGGATCCGTTCAGAATCGTGGAGAGGAGGCCGGCAACTATGTCTGCTCCAACCAGCGCAACCATCAAGCGGCTGTTCGCCGTCTCCGGCAACCGCTGCGCTTTTCCCGGCTGCAACCTGCCGCTCGTCGATCTCGGCAGCGGCACCGTTTTGGGAGAGATCTGCCACATCAAGGCGCGCAGCCCCGAAGGTCCCCGGTATGATCCAGATCAAGACGAGAAGGAGCGCCACGCTTTTGAGAACCTGCTCCTGCTGTGCCCGGCGCATCACAAGATCGTGGACGATAACCCCGACGAGTACACCGTCGAGTGGCTGTTGGAGACCAAGGCGCAGCACGAGGCGCAGGCCGCCGGCGGTCCCGAACTGGCTGACGATGCAGCACGTCAACTGGCTCGGCAGTTGGAGATCGGGGGCGACGTCAGCGGTCAGGTCGCCGTCGGGAGCGGCGTCTTACAGATCGGCGACGTCCAGGGTGGTACGATCAACATCACCGTGCCCGACCGGTCGAACGATCGAGACTAGCGTTCTTCCCTCCCCCTCGATGGGGGAGGCTAGGAGGGGGTGGAAGCGGCCGTGTCCGGTCAGCCTCGCGCGATCATCCACCTGGATATGGACGCCTTCTTCGCCGCCGTGGAGGTGCTGGAGGACCTCAGCCTGAAGGGTAAGCCCGTGGTTGTCGGCGGGCGGCCCGAGGAGCGGGGTGTCGTCGCCGCGGCGTCCTACCCGGCACGGGCTTTTGGCGTGCGCTCGGCGATGCCCATGGCCCGCGCGCTACGGCTCTGCCCCCAGGCGGTGGTGCTGCCTCCACGCCACGACGTCTATCACGCCTACTCCCGGCGGGTGATGGCGATCCTGCGCGAGACCTCCCCGTTGGTCGAGCAGATGAG
>CAZKDJ010000116.1:0-8393 GCA_964551295.1 uncultured Anaerolineales bacterium
CCCAGCCTGGGCATCCTGACGGTGAACGGGCTGGCGGCAGCCGCCGACGGGGTGATCATCCCCGTGCAGTGTGAGTACCTGGCCCTAGAAGGTCTCTCGCAACTGGGGCGCGCCATCGATCTGGTGCGCCGGGCCCTGCGCCCCGACCTGCGGCTGCGTGGGCTGGTGATGACAATGTTCGACGTGCGCACGACCCTCTCGCGGCAGGTGGTCGAGGAGGTACAGCGGCACTTCCCGGGACGTGTCTTTAAGACGATCATTCCGCGCAGCGTGCGGTTGAGCGAGGCGCCCAGCTACGGCGAGACGATCGTCTCCTACGCCCCCAAGTCGGCGGGAGCGCTGGCCTACGAAGCACTGACGCGGGAGATCCTGCACGGAGATGGGAAACCACAGCCACCAACACGAGGTGAAAGATGACGCGACGCAAAAGCGGGCTAGGCAAGGGACTGGACGCATTGATCCCGGCAGCGGAGGATGAAGCGCCGCTCGCCACAGCGACGCCGGGCGTGGTCCAAGTGCCCCTCTCTTCGATCGTCCCCAACCCCCACCAGCCCCGCTCACCGATCCGTGACCAGGACCTGGTGGAGTTGGCCGCCTCCATCGAGGAGCACGGCGTCATCCAACCCCTCATCGTCACCAAGGTGGCCGATGGCTACCAACTGATCGCCGGCGAGCGCCGCTGGCGCGCGTCGCGCCTGGCGAAACTGGAGCAGGTGCCCGTCGTCGTGAAGGATGCCGCCCCAAAAGAGATGCTGGAATTGGCACTGGTGGAGAATGTCCAGCGGGCCGATCTGAACGCGCTGGAGGAGGCCCAGGCCTACCGCCAACTGATGGACCAGTTCGGCCTGACGCAGGCGCAAGTGGCACAACGGGTGGGCAAGAGTCGCGAGGCGGTCGCCAACACGCTGCGGCTGCTGAACGCGGCTCGCGCCGTGCAAGAGGCCCTGCTAGCAGACAAGGTCAGCGAGGGGCACGCCCGCGCGCTCCTGGGACTGGAGAAAGCGGCGGCGCAGGAGGACGCCCTCAGAGTCGTTCGCAGCAAGGGGTTGAACGTACGGCAAACCGAAGCATTGGTGCGGCGCAGGCTGGGCGAGAAGAAACCAAAGCGCAGGATATCCAAAGAGACACAAGCGCAAAGGGCGGAAACAGCAAAGCTAGAGGACGAGTTTCGCCAGGCTTTGAACACCAAAGTGAGCCTGACGCGCGAGGAGGAGGGCGGGCGGCTGGTGATTCACTTTTACTCCGACGAAGAGCTACAGGCCCTTTACGAGCGCATCGTCGAGGGTAAGTAACGCCTTACTCGAAGACTGCACCGAGCACCGCGTCGACGGTCGACGCGTCAGGCCCCAACACCACCAAAACCTCACCGCCCACCCCGGTCACGCATATTGTATCATCCCCATACCAACACGAGAGCGCGCCGACGGTCTCATTTGCCGGATGGCCGTACCGACGAGCGGCATAAGCAACATAGGCATCCAGAAACTCTGCGGCCTGAGCAGGCGTATCCCACGCCGAACGCAACACCATCACCAGATCATACGAGTCCTCATCGTAGTAGACGACGCCAAGGTCTCCACCCCACCCTGCGGCAGCCCGGGCCGCCTCGTCGGCACCTAGCTGACCTTGCAGGTAAACGCGCAGCATGAACTCCCCGATCGGATCCTCAAAAGCGAGTCGCCATCCGCTGCCCAGGGTGTCGGCAAGAGGCGCGATCGGGACAGGGATCGGCTCGTCGCCAGCCCGGTAGCGCTCCGGGTGCAGAATGTGCTCGGTAGATGCGGGAGGATCGGCATAAGCAGCGTTGACCGCCTCCCAACCGCCCCGATCGTACAAATCCTGCACGAATATCTTGCCGTATATGTAGGGAAACAGAAACACATCGTCGATGGGAGGGGTTTGCATGCTGCTGACCATGCCACCGGGATTCCACACCGCCGGCCACAGTTTCAAGCGACTCACATCCAGAGAACGATCATCCTCGTACCACTTTACATACGCTCTTTCGTATTGCGCCCGGATAAGCTCGGCATCTCCCTCTATGAGTGCGCGGCCCGCGTTGAGGCGATCAAGTTGGTCGTAAGAAGAACCAATCTCATCGAATCCCAGCGACGACAGATCGAAGTGCTGATCCTGCAAAGCATGCCCGTACTCGTGGGCAAAGACGGAATAGTCGGATTCGTCCAAGACGCCGGTATCGTTCACCAGATAGATTCCCCCAGTCTCGGGATCGTAAAAACCGGCGATACTCTCGGGAAGGAAATACCTGGCCATGGACGATAGATCGAGACCCGGCTCCAGCATATCGAAGGCGACCAACGCGCGAGTCCACGAGGCAAGCTGCTCATCCCACGCCTCGTCAAGCATTGGATCGACGTAATGATAGCGTAACTCGTTCCGGGTAATCGCCCAACGAGGAACGGAGCGCAGCGGCTCGAGATCGCGCAGGGCGGCGACCTGCACCTCGATTTGGCTCAGTTTCGGATCGTCCGCCAACGACAGGTACGGTGGCGTGGGTGTAAGTGTAGGAGTTAAGGTGGGAGTTGCCGTAGGTGGAGCAGTGGGCGTTGGCTGCGGCGTCGGCGTCCAGGTCGGGATAGGCGTAAGCGTGGGGATATCTGTAGGCGCGGCCTGGGACGCTCGCTCACGGAGCGACGACATACTGATAAGGAAGACGCTACAGAGAACGACGATCGTGAGCAAACTAACAGCCCCGAGAGCGATGACGATGATACGCTGTATCCGAGTCATGTCCTCCCTCCGTTAAACCACCTCTGCCACCGAGCCTTCCGGCGTCTTGGTTACCTCGATGCGCACGGGAAAGGCATCCTTCAGTTCATCAATATGCGTGATCACCAGCACGCGGGCAAAGTCATCCTGGATGGCGTTGATCGCCTCGACCAGCCGCTCCCGGCCCTGGGCGTCCTGCGTGCCGAACCCCTCGTCGATCACCAGCGTCTGCAACTGCGCCCCGGCCCGCCGCGCCAGAAGCCGCGAGAGCGCGATACGGATGGCAAAATTGACCCGGAACTGCTCACCACCCGAATAGTTTTCGTAAGGTCTTTCTCCGAGATCATCCGATATCTTGATGTCCAAAGTCTCTCTAACGTCGCCCGCCTGTGTTTCCCGTTGCATAATGAAATTAACGCGGGTAGCCCCTCCCGTCATACATTCCAGCAACCGATCGGCCTCAGCCTCAATCTCGGGCACAGCCGCCTCGATGATCATCGCCGGCACCCCCCTAACGCCAAAGGCCGTCCGCAAATCATCATAGACCGACTGCTCCTCGGTCAATTCGTCACGCCGCTCGCGCTTGTCATCCCGCTGCTGCTCCAAGCCCTTGCACGCCTCCAGGCTCTGCTGCGCCGCGCCCAGCCGCTGCCGGGCGGCGGCCTCCTCGCCGCGCACGCGCTGCAGCTCCGCCTCGACCGCCTGCGCGTCCTTCAAGCGCGCTTGCAGTTCCTCAGCCGTTTTCTCCAGCTTTTCGCGACGCGCTCGGTGATCCTCAATTTGATTGTGCAACCGCTTCTCGGTCTCTTGCAGCCGCTTGAGCGCGGCCTGCTCGTCTTTTTTCCCCGCCTGTGCGGTATCCAGGCGCACCTTCTGCTCGGCAAAGGGCTGCCCCGAGGCCACCGCCTGCCGCGCCGCTTCGTAGGCGGCTGCATCGTAACCCAATTCCTCCGCCTGAGCCAGCACCTGCGCCATCTCGGCCTGCACCTCGTGGCCATAATCTTTATTGGCCAGCCGCTGCTCCAAGGCGGCCAACTCGGCCTGGGCGTTTCCCAGCTCCTCTTTGACTTGCAGCCCTTGCTCGACGCGCTCGGTCAGCGTCGCCCCCTGTCGCTGCAGCGCGGGCAGCTCGTCCAATAGCGCATCGCTCTCGCCGATCTGTTGATCCAGCGCCCGAGACTGTTCCGTCAACGCCTTGGCCCGGGCCTGATTCGCACGATACATGTCCCCCTTGTCGCGTCCCTGGGCCTGGAACTGGGACAGCAACTGCACCCGGTGATCCTCAGTGAGGGGCTGCGTGCACAGAGGACACTCGGCGCCCGCCTGCTCCAACTGGGCGATCTTTTCCTTGAGCCCGTCCATCTCCACGTGCAGCGACTCGTTGCGCGCCCGCAGCGCGGCCTGCTCCTCGGCGATGTGCGCCAGGTCATCCCGCGCCGCCTCCCGGCTCTCTAACAGTTGTTGTAGATGGACAAGCTGTGCCTGCACCTCCTCGTACTCTGCGACGAGCGCCTCGTCGGGCAGGCGCGCCTCCAATTCGGGGATACGCCGGGCGAAGACCTCGCGCTCTTTTTCGACCTCGTGCCGCGCCTCGGTCAGTTGCGCCTCCAATCGCATGCGGCGCTCGTTCAGCTCCACCGATTGCTGCAGCTTGGCCCCCAGCGCCCGCTCCTGCTCGACCGCCTGTTGGTAGGCCGCGTATCCGGCCTCGATCTCTTTGGCCCGGCTCAACAGCTCCTCGTACTCGGCCAGCCGCCCCTCCCGCGACGCCTGCTCCTCGGCCAGCGAAGCCAGCTCCTGCTCCGCCTGGGCGACCCGCTCGCCCAACTCGTCGATCTGGGCCTCGACGTGCCGCAGCTCCGTGCGCGCCGTCTCGACCTGCTGGTAGTCCGCTTGAGCCTGCTCGAGCGCTGCGCTCAACTCCTCAACCGTCTCTTTAGCCGCCTCCAACTCCGCCTCGTACTCGGGGCGGCGGGCCAGCTCGGTCTCGATCTCCTCCAGACGCAACTCGACGGCCCGCACCTCGCTTTCGATGGCCCGCAGCCGCGCCTTGACTCGCTCCTCGTACTCTGCCCAGCGGTCGAGCCCCAGGATATCACCCAGGACGCGCTTGCGCTCGGCGGGGGTCTTGACGGTGAACTCGTCGGCGCGGCCCTGGCGCAGGAAGGCAGAGTTGACAAAAGTATCATAGTCGAGCCGCAGGACGCGCTCGATCTTGGCCTGGGTGTCGCGGATGGTGCCCTCGGAGATGGAACGCCAGCGTGCCTCCCCCCCCTCTGCCCCCACCATAGAGGGGGAGGTTTCCTGCACCTGAAAGTCGAGCAGGCTGCTGCCGCGCTTGCCCGACTTGCGCCGGCGCAGCACGCGGTAGGTCTGCGGTCCCAGGTCGAAGGTGAGCTCGACCGACATCTCGTCCTCGCCCAGGTAGATCAGCTCATCATCCCGCCGGGCGCGTGCCTTGCCCCACACCGCCCAGGTGATGGCATCCAGCAGCGCCGACTTGCCCGCGCCGTTGGGTCCTGCCAGACAGGCGACGTGGATGCCGACAAAGTTCAGCTCCACTTGGCGGTAGCACATAAAGTTTGTGAGCGAAAGGGTTTGGGGAATCATTCGTGATTATCTGCAACCGGCGTTTTTCGGGCCTTGACCCTCTTGAAAATCCAACCAACGAGCATGTAATATAACTGGCAGAGCAACCCAAAAGCCACCAAGCCTGCCCCCTTGATAATTCCCTGCTGCTGGTAAGGCACGTCGCTCAACATAAAGATATTCGTAGCAACAGCAAACGTCAAAGCAGCCAGGATAGCAGCGAGGCCATTCACGAGCCCGCCGCCAAATGCTGTCCCCCCCAGGAACACGACGAGTAAAACATCAGCTTCCAGGCCCGCGCCTGCGGCGATTGTGCCATACTGAACAATGCCCAAATAGCAAGCTCCGGCAAAGCCTGCCATTACACTGGACAAGACGTAGGGCAATCCAGCAAGAGCAAGCCGCTGCAGCCAGGAACTCTCGTCGCGCAACCCCAGAAAGCGCTTGCGCGCAAAAGGTGCCAGCTCGGTCAGGGCGATGACGCCGATGATCAAGAGCAGGGCCAGCAAAAGTCCAGGCACAGTCAACGCCCCGAGAAAACCAACCTCTCCGGCAGGGATCGTTTTACCCTCGGTGACCGCGAGAACGAGGCCCCTCAACAAAACCGACATTCCCAAGGTCGCCACCGCTCCGTGAACCCTGGCCAAACCCACCAGAAGGCCGTTGACGAGACCAATGAGAATGGCCAAGAGCAAGCCCACCGACAGCGCAACAGCAGGGCTCACACTCATCTCAGAGGACATCAGCGATGCCATCACCACTGCTACCACCCCGGCTACCGCACCGACGGATAGATCAAGTCCGCCAGAGGCAACCACCAGTATCATAGGAGGCACCATGAGCGCAGGGAGAAGTCCCGTCCGGGCGATATTCCGGAGGTTGAGGGGTTTCCAGAATTTGTCCACAGACACAGTAGAAAGCAAAACCAAGACCAACAGCACAGATACCAGGCCTATCCAGACCGCCTTGGACGAAAGCCGCCACTTCCAATTATCGAAAAAGGATTGGGACGGGTCAGTTTGGACAACACTTTCTTGGGTCATCTCTGGTTACTCCTTTCTGATTAGGTGATAGTCTCGCGAACTCGTTCGGGCGCTGCACAAGCCCCCAACAAGTTGGGGATTCCGATTCTGTCAAAAGCTGCGTCATCCCGGGCATGAATAGCACAGTCAAGCCTCTACCAAGAACGCTTCACCACACACCGGTAGTAATGATAACTGGAATGTGGATATTGTGCAAGGCACTGGTTAGGGATTCCACAACTACTTCACATCCAAATCGTCCGCCCAGGCCCAAGTTTCGCGTATAGTTGCGATGATCCCTTCCGGGTCCGTAAACTGGTGACAGTGGGCCGTATCAGGCAAGACGACCATTTTGGAATGGACGAGTTCCTCATCCAATCGCGGGGCCTGTTCCACCGCGGCAGGGACGTCCGAATCTCCGATCACGATCGAGACTGGCGCCCGTATCTCGCCGTAGCGCGGGCTCAACGCCTCGTTGCTGGGGTAAAGGAGCGCCGCCTGCTCGGCCTCTGCCTTGATGTGGGTGGGCCGCAGCACAAGGGCGGCGTTCGCATCGTAATAGCCCGGGGGTCTGATATCGGACGGCGGGAAATACCCCGCTTGCTCACCCTGCTTTACCGTTAAAGGCAGCAACGCACTCTGCCCAATGGGCACGTACACCGTGTGCGCGACCAGGTCGCCCAAAACCGGCACCCTTACCAAACCCGCAATCGGATCGGAAAAGCGCTGCGGATACGGAACGGCGCCCAGTAACACCACGCCGGAGAGATCGTCGGGGTACTCCAGCGCATAGGCCAGCGCGACCGACCCGCCCCACGATTGCCCAACCAGCACGGGCTTTTCGACGCCAAGCTGCTGTAGTGCGCCGTGGATCAGGCGCGCCTGAACGGCGGGGGTCGCATCCTCGCGAGCGGGCCGCTCACTGTAGCCCAGGCCGGGCCGGTCAAAGACGACGGCACGGTACTCCTGCGTCAGCGGTTCGAACATCGGCGACATGGTAAAGTGACGCAGGTGCCCGTTGGCCGCGTGGAAAAAGACCACCGGCTGCCCCGACCCCTCATCGACATAGTGCAGGCGCACTCCCTCGACAGTTACGAACCCGAAAGGCGGATACTCGGCCTCCGCTCGGCGGACGACTGCGTCCGTGTACAGCTTGCCAGCTACAAAAACAACCACCAGTGCGATCAGCAAGATAGCCGTAACCCGAAGTACACACCCGCACCTTCCACGCTGCTTCTTCACCGATCACCTCCTATACCTAATCCTGCGCAGCGACCAAGTCCACCATACTCCTGATCGCATTGATCAAAGCATCGGGCTGATCAAGCATGGCAAAGTACTCGCTATCGGCAATATGGATGTAACGCCCGCCCGGCGTGCTCTCCGCTGCAGCCCGGTACCACTCCGTCATATACGGTCCCCGCCACGCGTTTACCTTGGCCCGTTCCGGGTCCCCTTCGCTCTGGAAACGCAGCATGTCAGTCTGGATGACAAAGAGCGGGATGTCGGTGGGTAGAGACAAGCTCGCTGCGTAATCCAGGTCCTCGTCATAGGCCAGGCCAGAGTTCACCATCGCGTGCAAGACACGGCGAGTGCCCCGCGTCGCAGCGACTCGATTATAATAGTCCCAGTCGAACATCGCTCGCCCGCGCTCGGACAGCTTTTCCTCCATCACCCACTGCTCCCGTTGAGCGAGGAAACCCCACTCGTAGAAAAGCCTGCCAATCCCCACATCGACCAGCGAGTGGAGCACCAGCGGGCCCGGGCCCCCTCCCCCCTTGTACCAGTCGATAACCTCTGGATGGAGCACGTCGGCGTCAAGCCAGACGATCCCGCGCAGACGGGGATCGTCCGGGTAGCGATGATGATAGACGATAGTCATGTTCGAGGCGGTGGCGTATCCAACCAGGATCACTTCCTTCTCGCCCAGAGCAGTCAATGGTATCATCTCAATAATCTGGGGGGCGGGGGGTGTGAGGGCGGCGCAGCCGCCCTCACACCCCCCCATATACCCAACAAATTGAGAAAAAAAAAGAAAAGGAACAATAAAAA
>CAZKDJ010000116.1:8403-13424 GCA_964551295.1 uncultured Anaerolineales bacterium
GTAGCCGCCCTCACACCCCCCGTCTTCCCCTACTTATTGAGAAGATACAGTCAATGCTACATGCAGATCGTCGGCAGTGTTGGTGTACGAGAGTCCCTCGGGGTTAGGATCGCTCCAGGCATAGCCGGCACGATCGAAGGCATAAACGCGCATCGTCTTGGCCAACTCTGGCTGAACGCCCGCCCACCAGCCCGAATCGACCGTGACACCGTAAGAAGCCCCGAAAAGCAAAACCACCGCCAGGCCATCGTGCTCCAGGCCCATCGCGCGCAGGTGGACATTACGCCCACCCACATCCACCAATAGGCTATCCTCGGGCATCTCGATAGCGTAGGCCAGGGCATCTTCATGGTCGCTCCCCCTTCCAATCGAGTTGACCACCCAACTTGCCAAGCGCAGCCAGGACAAAGGTCAGCATCAGCAACAAACAGAGGATGACAAAGGTTAAATCGGTGAGCTGAAACGTGACGATAGCCAGGGCGGAAAATGTCTCCCCCATCCTCGCACCATGCAACAAGGTGGCAGAGACGCTGTAGCCGGTCATGAACAGACCGCAGACAAAAAACGCATAGACAAGGGGCCTGCGCAGACCCAAATGCAAACCCGCCAGCTTTCTCAGGCAGATGCCGACCGCGAGCAAGCTGGCGCCCGTCGCGTACGCGCCACCCAAGCAAACGAGGGACAGCACAACCTCAAGCCAACCCGCAAGCGCGAAATCGGTCTGTATGGGAAGCAGGCGAGCGTACAGCAGCTCGCCCATCATCTGGGCCAAAAGATGCACCAGCAGGCTCAGGGCAAGAACAACGGTCGGGGCATCGAGTAGATAGGACGCGAACCGCTCTCTGAGCAGCGCCCGTAGGGCAAAAGAGAGAAAGAGCGCCGGGATGATCATCGCCAGGTGGACGACGATGGCCACCACCGCCGGGCGCCACGACCTCATATCCATGAAGAAAAAGATGAGGAAAAGGCCACACGCACCAACGGCGATCCAATACCGCCACCTCGGCCGCGACGTGTTCGCCCGCTCATTCATCGTACACTCACCTCCATCGCCTCAAGTCACGCAGGCAATGCGCTCGTACAAACCGCGAGGGCCGTTGCCGACACAACAGCCCCCAAGAACGCACAACGCTGCAGACCAGCTTGCACCATCAGGCTTTGCGAGCCGCCACCTGCTCCAGGATCTCTTCCGCGCTGCGGTAGGCCGCGTCGCCGGCGGCCCCCAGCATCTTGGCCAGTTCCTCCACCTGGGCCTGGCCCGCTAACTGGTGCACGCGCGTCACCGTGCGCTCGCCCGTCTCCGTCTGCTCCACGTGCTTTTCCACGCGAAAGTGCACGTCGCCAAAGCCGGCCAACTGCGGCAGGTGGGTCACGCACAGCACCTGGTGCTGCAGGCCGCCTGGCCCTGTCCCCGCCCCCAATTGCCACAGCTTTTCGCCCACCGTCGCGCCCACGCGCCCGCCGATGCCCTGGTCGATCTCGTCAAAGATCAGCGTCGGCGTCTCGTCGGCGCGGGAGAGCACCGTCTTGAGCGCCAGCATCAGCCGCGAGGTCTCGCCGCCGGAGGCGACCTTGGCCAGCGGCTTGAGCGGCTCGCCGGGATTGGGGGAGACGAGGAATTCGATGCGGTCGATGCCGGTGCTGTCGAAAACAAACCGTCCTTCGGCTAACTCGCTGACTCGCTGACTCGCCGACTTGCCGACCGGAGATTGGAGATTGGAGATTTGGGATTCTGTGATAGGGACGCCTCGCTCGTCCTCGCGCCACTCAAAATCGACGCCAAACCGCGCGCCCTCCATGCGTAGGTCACCCAGCTCCGCCTCGATTCCCGCTGCCAGGTGCTCGGCCGCCTCGCGCCGCCGGGCCGAAAGCGCCACCGTCAGCTCGCTCAACTCGGCCAGCAATCGCTCCTCCTCCACACGCAGCGTCTCGATGCGCTCCTCGCTGTGGGTGATCGTCTCTAGCTCCCGCGCTGCCTGTTCCGCGTAGGCCAGTATATCGGGGGTCGTCGCGCCGTACTTGCGCCCCAACTGGCGGATCAGCACCAAACGGTCCTCCACCTCCTGCAGGCGCCGCGGGCTATACTCGATCTCGTCCTGGTAGTCGTGCAGGCTGCGAGCCAACTCCTGCACCTGGTAGTTGGCGCTCTCGGCGGCCTTGGCCTGGGGCTCCTGCGCCGGATCGACGCGCGCCAACCTTTCCAGAGCGCGCACCGCCGTCCCCAGCAGATCGAGCGCCGAAGAGATCTCCCCGCCGCCCCCCTCGAGCGCCTGAAGCGCCTCGGCAGCCAGCTCGGCCAGTTGCTCGGCGTTGGTCAGTCGCAGCCGCTCCTCGGCCAACGCCTCTTCCTCGCCAGGATCGAGCGCCGCCGCCTGGATCTCGCCAATCTGGAACTGGAGCAGGTCGGCCCGGCGGGCCAGCTCCTGCTCGCTGCGCAGCAGATCGGCCAGCTCGCGCCGCACCGCGCGCACCTGGGCCACCTTCTGCGCCACCTGCGTCCGCAGTGGCCACAGCTCGGCGTACCGGTCGAGCAAGTTAGCGTGCTGGCTCACCCGAAGCAGTGAGAGATGCTCGCTCTGGCCGTGGATATCGACCAGCCCCTCGGCCACCTCGCGCAGGAGCGTCAGCGTGACCGTGCGGCCGTTGATGCGGCAGACGCTGCGCCCGTTCAGCCGCACCTCGCGCCCCAGGAGCAACAGGTCGGCCTCGTCCCCCTGTAACTCCTCCCGCTCCAGCACAGGGGCGATCGCCGCCTGGCGCTCCGGCTCCAGACGGAATGTGGCCTCGACGATGGCCCGATCGGCGCCGGCGCGCACGACCGTCGTGTCGGCTCGACCGCCCAGCACGAGCTCCACCGCGTCGATGATGATCGACTTGCCTGCGCCGGTCTCGCCCGTCAGCGCCGCAAAGCCCGGTTCGAGCGTCAACTGCAGCTCGTCGATGATGGCAAAATCGCGAATGTGCAGTTCAGCCAGCACGTTTCACCCTCCTACACCCGCTTCCCGGGGCGCAAGCGCCAGTAGGCCGCCCCCGTCGCGGTCACCACGTAGACGATGGGCCATAGCAACACAAACAGACCTCCCAAGACAGGGCCCCCCACATCGCCCATCCCTCCCATGATCCACAAGAGCAAAGCCATGCCAGCCACGCCGAGCACCGGCAATAGCCCGCCAACAACAATGCTCCCACAGACGATCAGCCAGACGTACTCGCCACGCCGGCGGCGGATCGCCCAGCGCGAGACCTCGGCAATCCCCGTACCAACTACCGGCCCCAAGAAGATGGTGAACCATCCGGTCATGGGGATCAGTGTCCCTGCCACCAGCGAGAGGGGCAGCGCGACCAGGGCCGCAACCACGTAATAGATGGGGCGAAAGTCGGCGAAAAAGACCTTCTGTTGGGCGTTGATGCAGCTCCGGCAGCGATAGCCCACCGGCGTCTGCACCGCACACTTGGGACATATCGGCTGCCCGCACTTGTTGCAGCGCAGGTAGGTTTCTACGTCGGGATGGTTGACACAACGCAGCGCTTCGGGCATTTTCCCCTCCAATTCAGACGCCATGCCTCAGCCAGAAACTGGTGATTGGAGGCCAGACGTGTGATCTCTTGGCGCCAGCCGCTCGAGCAGGGTCTTGTAGAAATAGGTCTGCTCCTGCACCCGCGCGAAACGGGCCGTGTGCGGGCCGGCGCCCACCCGCACCTCGTCGCCGTCAACCAACTCGGCTTTGACCTCGCCATCCACCGTCAGTACGGCCGGCCTGTTTCCCGCCACGACAATGCGCACGGTGGCCCCCTCCGAGAGCACGACGGGGCGATCCATGCTCAGGTGCGGGGCAACCGGCACGAGCACGATGTTGCGCAGCTCCGGCGGCAAGATCGGACCGCCGGCCGCCAGCGCGTAAGCTGTGGACCCCGTCGGCGTGGCCACGATGAGACCATCGGCAGCGTAGGAGGCCAGGAAGCCACCGTCGACCTCGGCGCGCAGGTGCACCACGCGCGCCCGCTCCCCGCGCCCGACGACCACGTCGTTCAGCGCCTCGGCCCGGGCCAATTCCTCGCCAGCGCGCGAGGCCGTTACCTGCAGCATCATGCGCTCCTCGACCCAATAGTCGCCCGCCAGCGCCCGCGACAGCACACCCTTCCAATTTTCCGGCTCGGCCTCGGTGAGGAACCCCACCCGCCCCAGGTTGATCCCCAGGATTGGCGCGCCGTAAGGAGCCGCCGCCCGCGCCACCCGCAGGATCGATCCATCGCCGCCCAGCGTCACCAGTAGATCGGCCTGCTGCAAAAAAGGAGACTCGGCGGCCTGATACGTCGTCGCAATCTCTGCCTCCAGCCCCTGCTGCTTCAGCCACAGAGCGATCACGCCTGCCAGAGGAAGCGCCCGCTCGGGACGGGGATTGTAGAGGATGCCGATGATTTTCATATTCACAATCCAGAAACCCGGTTTTTGGCTCCTATTATGCTAGGAAACCAAAAGCGCAACTCGCCTGCCAAAAAGAAAAACCGGGTTTCTTTACTATCTATGCCCGTGCCTTTAACCAATCCACCAACCCGGCCAGAGCCACGTCTGTCTGCTCGCCCACCTGCATATCGCGGACGGCCGCGGTGCCGGCCGCCAGCTCATCCTCGCCCAGGATGACGACGTAGCGCGCGCCGCGCTTGTCTGCCTCGCGGAGCTGACTCCTCAAGCCCCGCTGGCCGAACGCCAGCCACGCCCCTACATCCGCTTCGCGCAGCGCATTCGTCAAGCGCACTGCCTCGCGCCGCGCTTGCGCTCCCAAATGTACCACGAACACTGGCGGGGCCGGCAGCGGCGGCACCTGCACCCCCAGCTGCTTCATCACCAGGACAATGCGCTCGATGCCGGAGCCAAAGCCCACGCCCGGCGTCGGCGGGCCGCCGATGGCCTCTGCCAATCCATCGTAGCGACCGCCGCCGCAGACGGCAGCCTGCGCGCCGATGTCGGCCGCCCAGACCTCGAACACGGTCTTGGTGTAATAGTCCAGCCCGCGCACCAG
>CAZKDJ010000117.1:0-13386 GCA_964551295.1 uncultured Anaerolineales bacterium
GCCCTCACACCCCCCGCCCCCCAGATTATTGAGATGACACCACAATTAGTTAATCACGACAAGAAATCAAAAGAGGTGAGAGATGACTATTCAGATTGGATCTATTGGCGCAGGAGGATATGCCGCACTTCTACTGCGTCGCTTTGATGAATCCATACCGCAACGCCGCGCCCGTATAGCGGGCGCGAGCACCTCGCGCCCAGAAAGGGTCGCTCAGTCGCCGTACATAGCATCGCAAGGTACGCGCGTGGTGCGGTCGGCAGAGGAACTGCTGGCCATCGAAGGACTCGACGCCGTTCTCGTGCCCACAAGCATCGATAGCCACTTGCACTATACCGAGATGGCGCTGGCGGCAGGAAAGCACGTGCTGTGCGAAAAATCAGTCACCGCGACCGTCCAGGATGCCTACCAAATGATCAAAGCCCGCGACAAGACGGGCAAGATCGTGGCCGTCGGTTACCAGGCCGCCTACTCCAGATCGTGTCAATGGGCCAAGCAAACCATCGCCGCTGGAGAGATCGGGGAGATCCAACGAGCCAAGGCCTGGGCAACGTGGCCACGCCCCGAAAGCTACTATACGCGCAACTCTTGGGCCGGCAAGATCAAGACCGAAAACGGTTGGGTGTTGGACAGCCCAGCCTGCAACGCACTGGCACATCAGGTCAACCTACTCCTGTGGTTGACCAATCCAGACCCAATCGCGTCCAGCCGCGCCATCAGGGTCGAGGCGGAGCTGTACCGCGTCTATGACATCGAGAACTATGATACGTGCGCGATCCGCGCCGAAACTGACATGGGATGTGATCTCTTGATACTCTTCACACACGCGTGCACGATAAACAACGACCCGCTCGTCGAGATCGAGGGCGAAAACGGCACGATCCGCTACATCCACCCCGACAGGTGCCAGTTGGTTCGCGAGGGAAGCGTCATCGGCGGAGAGACAAACCGAGAAAGCGGCTCACGGGTGGCTATGTTCAACAACTGGCTCGACTGCATCGAGGGTAAACGCGAGCGCGTGGCGAGCGAGATCGAAAACGCGTTGGAGGTCACACGTCTGGTGTGCGGAGTCAGCGAATGTGCCCCCATCGTCGATGTCCCTCCACGATATACCAAAATCGTGCAGCGAGACGAAGACAATTACTTTCGCACGATCAAAAAAATCGAGCCGCTCTTCCAGCGCTGCTTTGAAGATTTTGCGATGCCGCACGAGACCGGCGCTGCCAAGTGGACCACGCCAGCCCAAGCACTGGACATGAGCACCTACGAACGCTTTGAAAGGCCGTTTAAAGAATAGCCCTTCACCGAATCGAACCGGCTGATCGTCCATAGGCTGGAAAGGAGCGCTATCATGCAAAAAAGCAGCCTCAAAGCCTTTCTCAGTTTCACCGTCAAAGTCATTGTGGTGCACCTCGCAACCTATATTCTCGTGGGAGCGATCATGTCCAACATCATCGACTACAGCGAGTTGTTCCAACAGGACATCATCAAGGACTTTATGCGCCCCTTCGATTCGCCTCACGTAGCGATCGGACCATATCTGCAGATAGCAAGAGGCCTCCTGTTCGCCATAGTATTGTGGCCCATCCGCAGCGTGCTCTTGGAGAAAAAGCGCGGCTGGCTGATCCTGTGGACCATCTTTGTGGTGTTTGGCATCCTCTCCACCCCAGCGGCGGCACCGTGCTCCATAGAAGGCATCATCTACTCCAAACTGCCCCTGTGGTACCATCTCCTAGGGCTGCCAGAGATCATGGTGCAGACGTTGATCTTTTCGATCGCCCTGATCTTGTGGGACAAGAGAAGCCTACACAAAGCCGCAGGGGAGAAAAAGCAAAGCCATCCCCTGGTGACCGAGATCGTGAAAGCGGGGGTGACTGCGTGCTTTGCTTACATCGGTTACGCCATCGGCGGCCTGCTCAACTTTGCCCTCATCGGCGCCGAGGTCGATATGGACACCGCCGCAGGCGATCGAGAACACAACTGATGTTCGTGGTAGCGTTCGTCGTCAATGCGATCGCCGTCTTTTTCATCGCCAGGCGCTGGGTAGCAAACAAGATCTCGATCTGGCTGATTTTCGCCATCTTTTTGACCATAGACACCGTCGTCCCGATGCTGTATCAACTGGTGGTCTTTGCTTCCCCCGCCCCCATCCACCTGGCGCTGCTATTGGGCTTTTTCCCGGCAGTCATCATCACCGTGAGCGTGTATTTCAACTACAAGAAATCGAAGCCAACCGATTCCGAAGGAGTAGAATGAACAACGGCCAAGCGATTCAAGTACAGGACCTATACAAGAACTATGGCGACATCCACGCCGTGCAGGGGGTCAGCTTTGACGTGCAGGCGGGCGAGATCTTTAGCCTGCTGGGGCCCAACGGCGCGGGCAAGACGACGACCATCTCTGTGATCTCCTGCCTGCTGGAGCCGACCAGGGGCGACGCGCGGGTGATAGGACACTCGGTCAAGAGCAACCCGATGGCCGTCAAAGCCACCATCGGCGTCGTCCCACAAGAGATCGCCCTATACGAGGATCTGTCCGCCCGCGAGAATCTCACCTTCTGGGCCAAGATGGTCGGCCTGCGCGGCGGCGTGCTCAAGCAGCGCGTGGACGAGGTGCTGCAGATCACCGGCCTGGCCAAGCGCCAGAAAGGACGGGTGGGTAAATTCTCCGGCGGGATGAAGCGACGGCTCAACATCGGCATTGCGCTGCTGCACGAGCCGCAGGTGCTGATCCTGGACGAGCCCACTGTGGGCATCGATCCCCAGAGCCGGCGCAACATCCTGGATAGCGTCAAGGAGCTAAATCGCCAGGGCGCCACCGTGCTCTACACCACCCACTACATGGAGGAGGCGCAGGAGCTTTCCGACCACATCGCCATCATGGATCACGGCCAGATCATTGCCTACGGCACGCACGAGGAACTGGTCAAGATCGTCGGCCACACGGACCGGATCACGCTGACGATCAGCGCACAGTCAGCCAGGATACTGGAGCAGTGGCAAGCTACCCAAGGCGTACAGCACGTCTCGGCTGAAGATGGCACCATCGAACTGCTGGTCGACGACTGCAATATCGTCCTGCCGCACCTGTTCGAAACGGCCACACAGGCAGGCGTGCGCATCACGTCGGTCGATATCCAAGAGCCAAACCTGGAGGCGGTGTTTTTGCACCTGACGGGAAGGGCATTGAGAGACTGAAGCGTGATCCGTGAAACGTGATGCGTGACAATAATCTCACGTATCACGTTTCACGCATCATAGACTAACTGGAGACTCGCTATGAAAATCCTAGACATCGCCCTCAAGGACCTCCTCCGCTCCTTCCGCAGCGTGTTCGTCCTGGTCTTTGCCTTTATCCTGCCGCTGCTGACCAACGTGATCTTTTACTTTGCCTTTGGCGGCACGGGCGACGACGATGGCGGGTTCAACCTCCCCACGACCAAGGTGCAAATCGTCAACCTGGATGAGCCGGCCCCCCGGTACGGAGACTTTGTCGCCGGTGACGTGCTGGCCGAGACCATGCAAAATGAGACCTACGCGGAGCTATTCGAGGTGACTGAAGCGAACAGTCCAGAAGAAGCGCGTGCGGCCGTGGACAACCAGGAGGCCGGCGTGGCTGTCATTATTCCAGCAAACCTCACCGCCGCCGCGTTCGATCCAGAAGGTCGAGTCTCGATCGAGATATACCAGGATCCCACTTTGAGCATCGGGCCAAGCATCGTCAGGAATTTCGTCAGCCACTTTGTCGATAATTTTGCCGGTTCCAAGATCGCCGTCGCGGTAGCCAGTGAGCAACTGACCGAACAAGGAATCGCTGTAGATAGCAGCCTGATGTATGACGTTGCTTCACAATACGCCGATTGGGCACAGGTGCAAAGCCACGACACGTCCGCCTTATTCGACGCCGCTCCCGTCGCTGGGGTCGAGCAAGAAGAGACAAGTATGATTGCTCAGATGATGAGCACCATCATGGCCGGTATGATGGTCTTTTACGCCTTTTTCACTGGCGCCTCGTCATCCCAGTCGATCCTCAAAGAAGAGGAAGCGGGCACACTGGCCCGGCTGTTCACCACCCCCACCCCGCAATCGACCATCCTGGGAGGCAAATTTATTGCCATCTTTGTCACGCTCGTCATCCAGGTCGCCGTGTTGCTCCTGCTTTCTATGACAATCTTTGGAATCGATTGGGGCAGAACGCTGCCCGTTGCGCTGGTGGCGCTGGGGCTGATCGTCCTGGCAGCCAGCTTTGGCATCTTTGTCACCTCGTGGCTCAAGGGCACCAAGCAGGCAGGCGCCGTCTACGGCGGCGTGCTGAACATCGTCGGCTGGGTGGGCATCAGCCGCATGTTCCTGGCCCTGGTGCCAGGCACGGAGAGTTTCGCCCCCATTGGTAACGCTATCTCGCTGACCTCACCCTACGGATGGGCGCTGTGGGGCTGGCAGGAGACGCTGACCGGCGGCGGTGTAAGCGACGTGATCCTCATCGTCGCCGTGATGCTGGCCATGAGCACTGCCTTTTTCACCATTGGCGTGCTCAAATTTAGAAAGCGGTTCTCGTAGGGGGAAAATATGCGCATCATCGACCTGATACTCAAAAACGTGACTCAAATCGCCCGTGACTGGAAAGCCGCTTTCTTCATGATCGTCGTGCCCGTCGTCTTTACGCTCCTGATGGGGTTCATCTTTGGTGGATTCAGCAGCGGCGAGGCAGACCCACGCCTGCCGGTCGGCTTTGTCGATCAAGACGAAAGCGCCATCAGTGCCCACCTACTTGCATTGCTGGAGGGTTCCGACACCATCCGCCCAGTCGCGCTGGAGAATGCGGACAAGGCGGAGGAACAAGTGCGCAACGAGGAACTGGCCGCGGCGGTGATCGTGCCGGCAGGCTACGGCGATCGCGTCTTTGACGACGATCCGCCGCGCCCGACCGTCATCGTGGATGAGAATACCTCGGCAGGCACGACGGCTAAAACAGCCATCCAGACTGCCATGACGCGGCTGCTGGGCGGCGTCCAGACCGCAAAGCTCAGCGCTGAGGCGCTAGGCAGCGCCAAAGCGCTCGCCAGTACCGATGAAGCGTTCTTGATAGAGATACTGGAAAAAACCCTAACGGCCTGGCAAGATCCCCCGCTGACGGTCACTATGACGCAGTCGGGCGCCGTCGAGGCCTCGGATGCCTCCGAGGAGGAAAACGCCTCGGCCGTGCCTGGTGGCTTTGCCCATTCCTCGGTCGCCAACCTGGTCCAGTTCTCACTCATGGGCGTCATCGGGGCCGCCGAGCTGATCGTGAACGAGCGCAAGTCCCGCACGCTGCAGCGCATGCTGACCACGACCATCTCGCGCGCCGAGATCATCCTGGCTTACTTTCTGACGATCTTTTTGCTGAACCTGATCCAACTGGCGCTGATGATCGGCTTTGGCGCCGGCCTGCTGGGGGTGGATTACCTGCGCGAGCCGGTGGCCATGCTGACAATGATGCTTGCCACGGCACTATGCACCGCGGGGATCGGGCTGCTCATCGGCGTGCTCGCCAAGACCGACGATCAAGTGGCAATGTTCTCCGTGATTCCCACGCTGGTGATGGCCGGGCTGGGCGGGGCGTGGATGCCGCTGGAACTCACCTCGGAGACATTCCGGTTCGTCGGTCACCTGACGCCGGTGGCCTGGGCCATAGAGGGCTTTGAGAACCTCGTCGTCCGCGGGATGGGACTGAATTCGGTGTTGCTCCCGGCGGGTGTCCTAGCAGCTTTCGGGGCGGTCCTCTTCGGCCTGGCGGTGTGGCGATTCAAGTTCGAGTAGCAACACGAATAAGACGAACAGCGCGAATCCCACGAAAGCTCTTTTTCGTGGGATTCGCGGCATTCGTGTCA
The DNA here is from genome assembly GCA_964551295.1 of uncultured Anaerolineales bacterium. Classification (GTDB taxonomy): domain Bacteria; phylum Chloroflexota; class Anaerolineae; order B4-G1; family B4-G1; genus JAFGED01. Next base: position 5,870 of record CAZKDJ010000117.1, read on the forward strand.
TTCGTGATTCCAAGCCTGGATCGCCAGCCCGGAGGTGACACCGCTGAACACGCTGGATAACACTACCTTCTCCGGCCCAAAGATGCGGGCCAGCATCTCGATAAAGCACGGAATCTGCGCCGAACCGCCGGTGCGCACCACCGCGTCAATCTCACCGACGGCCAATCCGGAGCGCTCCACCGTATCCAACAAGCAGCTCTCAATGCGCCTGACAGCGTCGGCAATGAGCGCCTCGAACTGCGCCCGCGTGATCGGTTGCCACAGGTTGATGTCCTCGCCCGTGATCTGGATCGTCGCAAAGTGGGCCGCAGAAAGGGCAATCTTGGCCCGCTCAACCTCGTCGACCATGCGCATCGCATAGTTGTTCACCAGCAGCGATTCCAGCGCCCGCACCCGCGATGGATGGCTGCCGGTGATCTGCGCCAGTTCCAAGAAGCGCAGCGACTCCGGGCGGTTCAGCTCGGGGATGGTCTGCCAATGCACCAGCGGGTCGGTGTACTTGTCAGGAAATGGAGCCGCATCCTCTCCCCAGGTCGACCCGCGCCCAAAGTGATCCAGCAGCAACCGCTCGATGATGCGCTGATCGAAGACGTCGCCCGCGATCCCCACCCCGCCCGTGGCGAAAATCTGGCGTTCCGCGGGATCGCCGCCAATCCGCATCACGGTGATATCAAGCGTGCCGCCGCCAAAATCGAACACGACCACGTTTTGCGGCTTTTCCACCGTCAACTCATAGTGCAGCGCCGCCGCCACCGGCTCCAACTCGAAAGCCACCTCGCTGAACCCCGCCATCTCTGCCGCGCGGCGCAACCGATCCTCCGCGCGCTGGTTGTCCGCCTCCGTACCGCTGTCGGCAAAGGTCACCGGGCGACCCAGCACCACGCCCTCGACCCCCCTCCCCATCTCCGCCACCACCCGCTCCCGCAGCTCTCGCAGGTAGATGGCGATCAGCTCCTCCAGCTTGTAGACGCGGCCAAAGATGTCGGTCCCTGCGTGATCGCTGGATAGCGCGCTCTTGAGCGAGCGCAGCATCCGCCCCGGCGTCAACTCGTCCACCAGGATGTAGACCTCTTTCACAAAAGTTGCCGGCCCGACGGGATACCCCTTCACCGACCCAACGTCGCCCATCGTGATCTCGACCTCGCCGACGTACTGGCGCACCATGCGGCTGGGGCGTCCAATGTTCTGGCGGTAGTAGGTATCGACCGCCTCCTGGCCGACGAACACCTCCTGCTCGCGGGTGATATAGAGCACCGAGCGGATCACGCCCGGATCGCGGCTTTCCGGGTCGAGCGGAAAGACGTGCACACGCTCTCCATCGAACACCGCCGCGCCCGAGTTGGTCGTGCCAAAATCGAGGCCGATACGCATAACGCTTCCTATGACTCCGACAAGAGCACTACCGCCACCGCCGGATCTCGGTCGAAGGCATGCACCGGCGCGCCCTTGCCTGAGCGCGTGTACAGAGGAATGTCGTTTATGGAAGCCAAGACCAGCTTGCCGGAATAGGTCAGGTAGAGCAGCCGGTCGTGAGGCTCGCAGCTAAAGGCGCCCAGCACGTCAAAGGCCTGGATGAACGACTTGCTCTTGCCACCGGGCCGCGGGCGTGGCTCGAACTGGGACGCGCCGCGCCGCACGGCGAAACTGGCCGCCGTGACGACCAGCACCTGTGCGTCGTCAGATCGCAGCGGGAGTGCCGCGACGATCTCGTCGTCATCGTCCAGCTCCAGAGCCTGCGACCCCGCACCCTCGATGGTGCGTTGAGGGAAGCGAATCCCCTTGCCCCAGCGGGTGACCAGCATCAGGTCGCCCTCGTCGCCGTCCACGACGGTCACCGGGACGTCCCTGCGGAAGGGGCTTTCGATTAGCGGCTCACCCTTTTCCAGCCGCCGGTCAAAGTCGATGTGGATCATCTGTCGCACGAAACCCCGCCGCGTGACGACCGTCCAAAAGCGCGGCTGCCGCGTCACGGCCACGGCCCCTGTCAGCCATTCATTCTCCCCAAACTCGGGGCCGTCGAAAGCGGGCCAGTCTTCCCCTTCCAAGATCGGCGCGTCGGCGACCGGCGCTGTGAAGCCACGCCCCTGGCTGGTCAGCAGAAGCAACTCTTGGTGTGAGCGGGCGAGCAGCGCGCGCCGCAGCCCCAGCATCGACCCCTTGTTCAGCACCGACTGCTCCGCGCGGGCCAGCTTGTGCACCTGTGCCAGCGGCACGCGCACCGACTGCAATTGGTCGGAGAGAAGCACCAGGCACGGCTCGTCCGATACCTCGCCGCTCACCAGCGCCTGCAGCGTAGAAACCTTATCCCGCAGCGCGCTCACCTCTTCGCTATCGATGGTGCCTGGCGCCCGGCGCTCCAGCCGGATGATCTCATCGCGCAGCCGCTCGTTCTCCTCGTCCAGCGCGATCAGCCGCTCCGACAGGGCTTCTACGATCGCCGGAGCCGCCTGCGGGTGCTTTTGCGCCTCTGCGATCCACCACTTGACGTCGTCTTTTCGGATCATGGATCACCTGCTTAAAGAGCCTGTTCCACTCCCATCTCGTCCAGTATTCTCACCAGCCGGGCCGGCACTCGCCCATCAAGTTCGAGCGACGTATTGTATAGGTAATGCTGAAGCACATTGGCGTCCTTTAACAACTCGTCAAGATCGCCGTGTATGCGACCTTTGTCACTGTGGTGCAAGACCGCCGTGCCAACAGCAAAGATGCACGAACCCACAACGGCGCTCTTCCACGTCCGGCTGCTGTCGCAGGATATCGTCAATCACCTGCCGCACGGACTCCACTCGATTCATATCCCCTCACCACCTCCGCTACTACATGCCGAAATAGACAAGAGCGTGACAAACCGATTATGGTACGGGCAGATGATTTTGTCAACGCGCTAGAACGCTCGGTTGCGTTTTCGAGGTTTTGCAGTAGACTGGCAAGGAAATATCAAATGGCAAACGCCAAATATCAAATCTGCGGGAGGGTGAACTATGAAAAGGCAAGCGACGACTCGTGAAGAACAAGAGAAGACGCCATTTGAGATTCGAGAACGCACGTTTCAATTCGCGGTGAGAGTTACCCAGTTGGTGAGGCAGATGCCCAGAACATTGGACGCTGTCGAGATTGGACGTCAAATGATCCGCTCTGGCACATCAGTAGGAGCCAATGTCGAGGAAGCACACGGAGCAGAGAGTCAACGTGACTTTGTACACAAAATGAGCATCGCACGCAAAGAAGCTCGCGAGTCTCGCTATTGGCTACACCTCATACAGGCCTCCATCATAGATAGTGAAGAAACCCAAGCGCTGATACAAGAATCCGACGAGCTCGTCCGCATCCTCAGCGCCATCGTCACCACCGCAAAGAAAAAGCTTTGAAATTTGAGGTTTGAGATTTGACATTTGATGTTTCCCAATCCTTTCGCGATCCCGATGCCGCCCGCGCCCTGGCCGAGGCGCTCCGCGCCCGCTCTACTCGCCCCACCCGGCTGATGGAATTCTGCGGAGGGCACACGCACGCCATCCTGCGTTTCGGCATCCCCACACTCTTGCCGCCAACCGTCGAACTGCGCTCCGGGCCGGGCTGCCCGGTCTGCGTTACCTCTGCCGCCGACCTCGACCGCGCCATCGCGCTGGCGCAGGTAGAGGACGTGATCCTGACCACCTTTGGTGACATGATCCGCGTGCCGGGATCCCCCCCAGCCCCTCCGGGGCATCCCCCCCGCACAGCAGGGGGGACTGAGGGGGGGCAAACGCTGGCCCAGGCCAAGGCCGCGGGCGCCGACGTGCGCGTGGTCTACTCGCCGCTGGACGCGCTACGCATCGCGCGCAAAAACGCCGGTCGCCCGGTAATCTTCCTGGGCGTGGGATTCGAAACCACCGCGCCGATGGTCGCCTCGGCGATACTGGCAGCGGAGGCTGAGGGACTGACGAACTTTACCGTGTTCAGCACCCACAAGCTAACCCCGCCCGCCACCCGCGCCATCCTGGATGCAGGCGAAGTAGCCCTCGACGGCATCATCGGCCCCGGCCACGTCTCCGCCGTCATCGGTGCCGAAGCGTGGCGCTTTCTGCCCGGCGATTATAGCATCCCCGTCGCCATCTCCGGCTTTGAGCCGTTGGACATCCTGCGTGCGGTGCTGGCGCTGGTGGAGATGGTTGAAGAAGGTCGCCAGGACGTGGCAAACGCCTACACCCGCAGCGTGCGGCCGGAGGGGAATCCCGTTGCGCAGCGAGCGATGGAACAAGTATTCGAGATTTCCGACGCCGAGTGGCGCGGCTTTGGCACCGTGCCCGCCAGCGGATTGCAGATCAGCGAGACCTATGCCCGCTTCGACGCGGCCCGCGCCTTCCCGGTGGAGGTCGCACCCGCTCACGAGCCGCCCGGCTGCCGCTGCGGGGAGGTGCTGCGCGGCGTGCTGCTGCCGCCCGAGTGCGCGCTCTTTGGCAAGGTCTGTACGCCGCAGAACCCCATCGGCCCCTGCATGGTCAGCGCGGAGGGAGCTTGCGCGGCGTACTATCAGTACGGCGGGCGACTGGACTAGAGATATGCAAAACGATTCCTTTCTCGAGGAACGCCTAGCCAAATACGACGGATGGTATCGCGAGGGCAAAATCCCCTTTTCCTCCAAAGTGATCCCCGTGCGCGAATCCATCGAGGGCAAACAGTGGGTCTTGCCCACGGGACAGGTGCTCGAGTTCCTGCGCAACGCGCGCTCCTTCGCCGTCACCCACTGCATCTGCCGCAGCCACTACGGGCGCTGCGATAATCCGACGGAGGTCTGCTTCCTGATCAACGACGCCGCCGACGCGGAGGTCGCTCAATCCACCGCGCGCCGACTCTCTCTCGAAGAAGCTGAAAGACTGCTGCGCCACGCCGACGAGCGTGGCCTGGTGCATCTGACAGTCTATAATCCGCACCAATACGTCTACGCGATCTGCATCTGCTGCTCGTGCTGCTGCCACGACCTGCAGTTCCTGCAAAAGCACGGCCGGGCCGATCTGGTTACCCGCTCGGAGTACGTGGCCCGGACGGATATGGACGCATGCACCCACTGCGGTGACTGCATCGACCGCTGCGTCTTTGGTGCGCGCGTCTGGGAAAATGGTCAGATGCGCTACGACGCCAGCGCCTGCTACGGCTGCGGCCTCTGCGTGACGATCTGCCCGGCTGAAGCAATAGTGATGCAGCAAAGGTACGAGCAATGACCCAGCGCCGACTGATCCTGGCAGGTGGCGGCAGGGCGGAGGACTCGCGCCCGCTCGACGAGCGCTTTGCCGAATGGATTGGCCCTGCAGGTAGGATGCTGTATCTACCCATTGCCATGGACGGGCAGCGCCCATACACGTATGCCCAATGTCTGGACTGGGTGTCTTCTGTCTACCATCCACTCGGCGTAACGGACATCGAGATGTGGACCAGCCTCGCCAACAGAGATCACGCCGAGTTGGACGGTTTCGACGCAGCCTTTATCGGCGGCGGGAATACCTTTCGTCTCCTACACCTGATGCAGCAGTCCGGATTCGACCAAGCCCTGGCTCGTTTCGTGGCGCGAGGCGGGGCAGTCCACGGAGGGAGCGCCGGGGCGATCCTGTTAGGGCGCGACATCATGACATGCGCTTACATGGACACCAACGAGGTGGGCATCGTCGATACTGCCGGATTGGATCTGGCGGATGGTTACGCGATCTGGTGTCACTACCGGCCTGAGAATAACGAGCGCATCGCAGCCTATATCGAGCAACATGGCTTCCCGGTGCTGGCGCTTTCTGAGCGCAGCGGGGTGCAGGTGGAGGGCAAGCGCTTGAGCGCTATCGGTTTCGAGCCGCTCGTCCAGTTTACGTCCCGTGGCAGGCACACGATCGACGTGGGCGAGCGGGTTCCGTGATAGGTCGCCTGCTATTCCGACTGGCCCGCTCCCGATTGGGGCGGCGGCTGGTTCGCTGGGGGTTCACCAAGATGAGTTTCGCAATTCCGGTCAAACGACTGAGAGAGACAGAGACGCTGATGGCCTTTCACCATCCCCAACCGAGCTACCCGGTGCACATCCTATTGGTGTCCAAGCGACCGTACGCCAACCTACTTGACGTATCGCCCGACGACACCGGCTTTTTGCACGACCTTTTCGAGACCGCGCAGGACCTGGTACGCGAGCTTGGTTTGGAACAGACCGGCTATCGCCTCATCGCCAACGGCGGCGCGTATCAAGACGTACTGCACTTGCACTTTCACCTGATCGCCGAGGAAATCGCATGAAAGAAAAAAACATTCGCCTGGCCCACGGAGCCGGTGGCCGCATGATGGCCGACCTGATCCGCGACACGTTCGCTCCACCCCTGGATAACGCATACCTGCGCCAGATGGCCGACTCGGCCATCGTCCAATCTCCGATCTCCAATCTCCAATTAGCCATCTCCACCGACTCGTTCGTCGTCCGCCCGCTCTTCTTTCCCGGCGGCGACATCGGCTCGCTGGCCGTCCACGGCACGGTCAACGACGTGGCCATGAGCGGCGCGCGGCCGCTGTGGCTTACCGCTGGTTTCATCCTGGAGGAAGGGTTGGAGATGGATGTGCTGGAGCGCGTGGTGCGCTCGATGGCCGAGGCAGCCCGCCAGGCCGGCGTGCTGGTCGTGGCGGGCGATACAAAGGTGGTAGAGAAAGGCCATGGCGATGGCGTCTACATCAACACCGCCGGCGTGGGCGTGGTGATGGAGGGAATCGAGGTTGGTCCAGATAAAGCGCAGCCCGGCGACGTCGTGCTCCTCAGCGGCACTGTGGGCGACCACGGCATCGCCGTCCTCAGCCAGCGAGAAGGACTGGCCTTTGAGACCGAGCTCATCTCCGACAGTGCCCCGTTGAATGGGTTGGTCAAGGCACTGTTGGCGGCGGCTCCTCACACCCACTGCCTGCGCGATGCCACCCGTGGCGGATTGGCGGCCGTGCTGAACGAACTGGCCGGCACGTCGCAGGTGGGGATCGAGATCGAGGAATCGGCAGTGCCTGTCCGACCCGCCGTAGCAGCAGCCTGCGAGATGCTGGGGTTCGATCCGCTGACCGTCGCCAACGAGGGCAAATTGGTCGCCTTCGTCCCGGCGGGAGAGGCGCAGGCAACGCTGGACGCACTGCACGCCCATCCCTTGGGACGGGAAGCGGCCCGCATCGGCGCCATCACCAAGGAGCATCGGGGGATGGTGCTGGCCCACACCGCCATCGGCGGGAGACGTGTGGTCGATATGCCGTTGGGCGAGTTGCTGCCGCGGATTTGTTGAGATGTGCCCGCCCGTCGCCGTAGCGTTGACGGAGACCATCACGCGCTCAAGACGTCGCCTTCGTCACTCAATGCAGCCCCAGGGGTCTATGCGATCGCTTGCCCCTGCTTTGGCCTATTCCCGATGACGCTCCTCCCTCACCCAAGATATCCTGCCGGTCGCACTACGCCTGTCGCGGCCGGAATGTGAGCCAGTCTATCCACCGTATCTTCTCAATAAGTAGGGGAAGATGGGGGGTGTGAGGGCGGCGTAGCCGCC
>CAZKDJ010000118.1:0-13313 GCA_964551295.1 uncultured Anaerolineales bacterium
CGCAAGCAGACTGACGAATTCCCGTCGATAGTCCACACGGAGATCGCTGGGGGCCACATTGATCCATTGCACCGGCCAAATCCACCAGCCCAGGACAATCCAGCCCACAAGCAACCCTATCGTGAAAGTCAAACCGATGCGGAAACCCAGGGAGCCAATAATGTGAGCCAGAGGCTTCCTGGTTTCACCTTCGACTGTCATCTCGACCCCAGTCTCGCTTTCTTCTATGCGATAGGATGCAAAGATATCCACGAGGTCTGCTGACACGGGTGAACGCTTTTCTGTCATCATTACAACCCGAGCGCCAGATTCGGCATCACCAAAGGCACGATGAGAAAACCCAATCCAGAGACAAACAGCATGAGGGACAGATAGAATGCGATCTTGATGAAGTGTGTTCCCTCACTGGCAACAATCACAAACGCATTAGCCAAAGAAAGCGCAAGCGTCACGCCGATCACCAGGCTTGTGAGAAACTGGGTATTCGGAATGCCAAGAGCAAACAGGCTCATTCCCTCCACAGCCTGCTGTTGGTCCGACGACATCACTCCTTGCAGCAGTTCGCTGAAGGCTTTGAGGATTTCCAATAAAAATATCTTAAGCGCGACCAGTACGCCATGCATGACTACGATGAGCCATGAAAAAGAGGCGGCAACTCCTCTTCGTTTGGCGCGCAGCATAGCAGTCCGCATAGCAAACAGGCTCGAGAGAATCCCCACATTTTCTGGATCTCCCCCAAGGCTTATCGCCTCGTAGAAAATATCCGTGGTCTGGCTTACCAATTTACTGCCTGTTTCGACCCCGAATTTCTTCCAGCAAAGCTCAGGCCTGCTCAAGGCGCAAAGTCTCAAAGTCAGGAATCTTATGTCCGGCTGCAAAGTAGGAAAGGGGTCAATTCGGATATTGGCCAGCGCATCCGTCAGAGTCGTCCCCCTCGACGAAGCTGTTCCTCCCAAAGAGCGCAGGAAAGACGTGATCTCTGCATCCTTTCTGGTTATTTTCTCGTCGGCCACCCGGCTCACCATTCCGACAGGAGCCAGAACGAGACCCGCCAAGACCAAACCCCACCCCCAATTTACCCTCCATGCTACGAGAAGGAGACTTGCCGCCGCCGCCGGCCCAAGGAACGCGAGAAGCTTCAGGCTGAGACGCTGCTCCCTGGCTCCCTCGCTCAAAGTGACAAACTTGATCTCCTGTGGCGATGCCCGGAACAAGACCCAGGCCACGACAAAGTCCATCAGAATAGCCCCCACTACCATCCCAACCATACCGACAGTGCCTATGCTGTAGATCATACTCGAAACCATGTTAATAATCAGGATCAACGCCACCGAGACAGCAATGGCGATGTAACCATCGTTCCACTTTTTCATGCTCTCAATTTGGCGCTCATACGCATTTATATAGCTCTCTCCCTGTACTTGCGCTTCCCGCGCCAGGAAGGCCGGTATTGGCTCCCCCGACCTGAGCACGTCGGAGAATCTGAGCAAAAACGTCCTCAGGTTCTCCGATTTCACGCCCACGCCGACCATACGGCAGGCATCAGGATAATTATACCGCAAATTCTCGACCAGTTTGTAGACTTTGTCAAAGTAATGAGAGGAAAGTGAAGGCAACTTGCGACCGAGATCAAAAAGTCGATGCCTCGAGATTCCTGCGGCTGCCGTGGCAGACAGGTACGTCAACTGGTAGAAGAGATCGAAATCCAGAATCTCTGTCTCGGCGGATTTCTTCTCGTCAGAGGAGCCTTTGCCGGTGTGCTTCTGCAAGGACTCGGAAGACCGCATAGAAATTCCTCAACTTTCTCTCCTTGTGGAGTCTCTCAAAGATCTTTGCCCGCCTCTTGAGATCTGTGTAAATCGCTTTTCTTTTGAACGGTGGGATACCGCGCATCATGGCGATTCTTTCTTCTAGCAGAAAGCTATTCATATATCCGGGGAAATCAAACACATCCGTCGCCGCGTTCCATCGGAAAACCTCGATGAAGGAAAAGCTCTGGGTGGCCCCATTATACCCCACAATCTCGTTGAGACTCGTAATCCGTCTCGCCATACCCCCCGTGGGGTCTCTCACGGCAGCCTGAATGACAACCACGTCGAGATTGTCCACGTAAGCTTTTGGTATATTGATAGGGTCGCCGGTGAGGCGCTGGATGAGCTTTTCCACAGAGGCCGCGTGGAAGGTGGACATCACACCGTGCCCCGTTTGCATAGCCTGGAAGGCAATGGCTCCCTCTTCACCTCGGATCTCGCCAATAATGATCCTGTCCGGCCGCTGCCGCAGAGCTGCCTTGAGGAGATCGAACATGCCCACCTTACTTCCCGGATTGCTGCGACTCGATCCCCTGGTGACCTCCCGCACCCAGTTCTCGTGAGGAACCTGCAGTTCTGGCGTGTCCTCGATGGACACGATCTTGGTGTCGGGGCGCATGAACGTAGTGATGGCATTCATCGTGGTCGTTTTGCCCGACGCCGTGGCCCCCACGATGAAGATATTCATCCCCTCTTCGAGAACGAACGAGAGATACGCTGCCATCATATAATCCAAGGTCCCAAATTCGATCAGTTGCATGACGCTGAGAGGCACCTCGCTGAACTTGCGAATCGTAAAGTTGCTGCCTCGCTTGGCAATGTCGGTGCCATAGACGATGTTGATTCGAGAGCCATCAGGAAGCACAGCATCCACGATTGGGTCACGCACGGTGACAGGCTTCCTGATCGCCTCGCCCATCCACACCACGAACTCGTCCAAGTCTTCCTCGGTCTCAAAGTGGATCGTAGACTGGAGACTCTTAAAGATCTTGTGTTCGATAAAGATGTTCCCTACCCCGCTACAGCTCACGTCCTCGATGTGCGGGTCCCCCAGCAATGGCTGTAGGACGCCAAGCCCTACCTTGTCTCGCAAGACGAGGTACTTGATGGCCTCCTTTTGCCGAGGTGTTACTTCAATCTTGCCCCCTCGACCATCCGTGGTGAGGATGGCGTCCAGGGCTGTCACGAGCGCTTTTCTTTTTTCTTCCTCTGTCTCTGCCGAGCCGATCTCTTCGACCCAGTCCAAAAGTTCATACTCCATCTGTTCCTCGATCTCACCCAAGTCTACGGTCAAATGGGGCTCTAATGCAACGTAGATGTTTCTCGCCCCGAGAGTAGGATAGACGTGGACGAACAGGCCATTCCTGATCGGGTATATGAGATTATGTTTTGGAAGATCCACGAGATCCCGCGTGAGTTTAGGGTAGTACTCGGGAACGCCTATCTCGCCCATTGGCAGGACGTGCAAATAGTCGGAGAGGGAAGCGTATTCTTCGCAGACCTCCCGTAGAGGCTGTGAGAGAATAGCTTCCAGATTGCCCTGAGAGCTAGAAGTAATTGTGCCGACGCTTTTTTCGAAGGAAAAAGGCAGTTTCGCATATCCTCGAGCATCCATAGAACTCATATCCTGACTTTGCTTATGGGTATGATCCTCATACCCCATCCCGGCTCTACCTCAAAACTTATGATGTTGCCCGTCGTTTTGTCTGCCCCTCTCACCTTGGTTACCTCCAAGGTCTTTATCAATCTCTGCGCCACCTGCTCAGTATGAAGCTGAAGGTGAGCGTCACACAGCGACCGGATGCGGGTAAGCACCTCCTTGCTCAAACCATGGGAGTGAACGACGATCATCACGCTCGTGTCCTCGGAACAGGCCCTCTTGCACTCCTCGAAAAAGGCCAGGACCTCTTTGTCAGAGGAGTGAGGAATGGAAGAGGTGAGAGAATCCACAAATATTACGTCGCGCCGCCTCTCCTTCTTTACGGCCTCCATCAGCTTGGGAGGAGCCTCCTTACCCAACCGCGAGGGCTCAATTGGATACACCCTGAGCCTATCCAGGAGGAGATAGTCCAGTATTTCCAGGCTCAAGCTTCGCATTTGCCTGGTCAGGCTCTTTACCGTGTTCTCGCTGGTGAAGACTGTTACCTTGAATCCATCCTCCAGAGAGCCGTGGATCATCTGCTGCGAAAGCACGGATTTTCCTGCCCCGGAGTCCCCCTCGATCAAAGTCAACGAGCCTAAGGGCACTCCTCCTCCCATCTTGTTGTCGAGTTCGACGTTCCCCGTCGAAATCACGATGCTTGCGTCGCGGCTAGCGAGGAGCGGCATCGTCTTGGTCATCAGATCTGCGGGGCTGAAAGGTCTGATGAGATAATCGTCAGCGCTTGCCCCAGGACCAATCGTTAGATCGTCCAACCGCTTCTCATCCGCGATCATGATAATGCGTATATGGTCCGTCGCCGAGTCTGATCGCAAGCGCTTGCAGAACTCTTCACCCTCCATATTTTGCAGCTCAAAGTCCACGATCACGAGATCCGGCTGTTCTTTCCTGATCGTCTTTAGCCCTCTGGGACCGTCTTCGGCCGTCATCACCTGATGCCCCTCGTTCTTGAGCGTGAGGGTGATCAACTGCGCAGACTGAGGCTCACTCACAACCAACGCGATTTTCTTGCCAGCCATCAAATTCTCCCTATTTCCTCGCCGAAAAGCTCTCGAACCAGAGCAAAGCTTTCACCCGCTTCAGCAGTTCTTTCGCCTTGATCGGCTTGTTCACAAAGTCCAAGGCACCAGCCTCGAAACCAGCCATCTGTTCCTGGATAGACAAATCCAAAGAACCATCATCCGGGTCTGGGATGTCAACCTGTCCCCTGATGGTGAGTATGAGAATCGGTATGGCCGCAGTGTCTGGGCTATCCTGCAAAAGACGACACACCTCGTAGCCATCCATTCTCGGCATAACAATATCCAGGATGATGAGATCGGGCTTCTCATCCTGCGCTTTCTCCAGTCCCTCCATGCCATCGAAGGCGGTGAGTACCTCAAACCCCCCCTTCTGCAGCAAAGCCTCGATGATGTGCACCACGGAGTGGTTGTCATCGACGACGAGAATACGAGTTCTAGATCCCATCACTGTCCCCCGAGATATGAGACTCGTTCCAGCCAGACCGCGTGAAGAAAGCCGCAAATCGCTCCATCTCTGTCTTTAACGCATCCAGTGTACCTAGGGCATCGTCGAGATCATCGCTTTGCGCCATCGCTTCAAGCCGCAGCGCTACATCGCGTACTGCCTGCCCCCCAAAGCTGCCCACAACTCCTTTCAAACCATGAGCCGCTGCCTTGACAGCGCGCGCATCTCGCCGTTCAAGTCCCTCTTCGAGTGTTTGCAAGTGCCTGGGATAGTCACGTTCGAGAAACAATTCGACACCCTCCCGCAAGAGATCTCGATCCCCATCCGTTGCCTCTAAAGCCACTTTGAGGTCCACCGGGGGAGCAGCGACGGCGTCTCGATCTGGGGATAGGAAACGGGCCAGCGCCGCGCGCAACTTTGTCGGGCCGACCGGTTTTGGGAGGTAGCCGTCGGTACCTGCCTCCGCGCATCGCCTCCGATCCTCCTTAGAAGCATAGGCTGTCACAGCCAAAATGGGTATATGCCGGCCAGATCCTGCCTCCCGCGCCCGAATCGCCCGCGTTGCCTCCAGTCCATCCATTTGAGGCATCTCCACATCCATCAGAACCAGATCGAACGTCTCATTCTCCAACATCTGCAGCACTTGGACACCATTGCACGCCACCCGTACCTCGTAACCTCCCTTTTCGAGCGTTCTCTTCCCCACGAATTGAGCGGCGGCGTTGTCCTCGGCCAAAAGAATGCGCAGCCCCACCCCTTCAGTTCCGGCAGAGAGAGATCGTTCACTCTCATCTTTTCGTTCTCCCGTCAATGCCTTCGTGACAGCGTCGAAGAGTTTGGATTGCCCAACCGGTTTGATCAGGCAGACAGAGAGCCCAAGTTCGCGACGGCAATATGCGTCATGGTGGACCTGGCCCGAATAAACCATCGGCACGATACAATTTGTCGGAACACCTGCGGCCTGGATCTCTTGAACCACGGCTGGGGCAGTCTTCCCCGGCATCCTACAGTCTAACAACACCAATCGGAAGAGAGTCATAGTCTGTTGTGCCCGCTCCAACTCTCGTAGCCCGGTTGAGCTATTCTCGACATCTGTCACTTCGAACCCCCAACAGGCCAACATTTCTCGCAGGACAAAGCGGTTGGTCGCATTGCCGTCTATTATCAGCACGCGCTCTCCTTTCCAATCCGCCGCAATCTCGATCCTGCCGGCGGCACGCTGCTCCTCAGACTGCATCTTTAACGTCACCTTGAAGCAGAACTTGCTACCCTCTCCCAAACAGCTTTCTACCCAGATGCGTCCACCCATCAATTCCACCAACTGGCGCGATATCGCCAACCCCAAACCAGTTCCACCATACTCACGCGTGGTAGAGCCATCAGCCTGACCGAATGGTTCAAAGATCACATCCAGTTTATCTACCGGGATACCGACACCAGTGTCACGGACAGTAAAGTAGAGCTCTACACTATCTTTCTGCTCCTGCTCCATGTCTACACGGAAGACGACTTCGCCGTGCTGTGTGAACTTTATCGCATTACCGATGAGATTGAGCAGCACCTGACGCAGCCGTCCCGAATCACCCACCAGTGCCGTCGGCACCTGAGGTGGAATATAGTAAACCAGCTCTAACTCTTTCCTGTGCGCGCGCGTCGCCAACATATTGACCACCTGTTCAGCAACGGCCCGCAGGTCGAAATCGGTCTCCTCCAAGTCCATGCGTCCCGCCTCGATCTTGGCAAAGTCCAGGATATCGTTGACGATTTCCATCAAAGAGTCAGCGGAGGCTTTGAGTACATTTAGATACCCGAGTTGCTCCTGCGTCAGAGTAGTGTCGAGGGTCAGATCGACCATACCCAAGACGGCGTGTATCGGGGTACGGACCTCGTGGCTCATGCGCGCCAGAAACTCGCTCTTGGCTCGATTGGCTGCCTCGGCGGCATCTTTGGCCTGCCGGAGCGCCTCCTCCGAACGCTTACGCTCAGTGATGTCGGTAAAAACGGAAAGGACACTGTCGAGACGCTCGTCATCGAACAGAGGCCGAGCATCAACGATGACGGGAACCCGCCGAGCTTCTTTGGTCAACAAAACCGTCTCGTATCGGCTGCTCATACCGCGAGACCACGCGACGGTCTTTTTCTCAACCCCTACTGCCTCCTCCGGCATCACGACGAGCTTCCGGTGCTGACCTAGTAGATCCTCTCGATCGTACCCCAACATATCGACAGCACTGCGATTGGCAAAAGTGATGTGCCCCTCCGCGTCCGTGAGCAGGATGCCCTCATCCATACTCTGCACGATGTTCTCATTAAAGGCACGCAGTCTGTCCGTTTCCTCGTACAGCCGTGCGTTCTCGATGGCGCCCGCGGCAGATGCTGCGAGGGACTCTAGAAATCTCAGGTCGGTTGACTCAAACTGCCCAGCCTTTTCATCTGCTACCTGCAGAATGCCGGTGACCTTCTGCTTGACGCGTAGCGGAACGCTGATCATAGAACGCAATGTCAGCCCAGTCTGCTCGTCCACTCCCGTAAAGTGACGCTCGTCGGCCTGCGCATTTGGTATGATCGAGCTCTCGCCGCTGAGAGCCACCTGCCCGACCAGGCCCACTCCTACCGGCAAATGCCAGCCACGCACGACATCACACTGGGTACCAGTGGCTTGCAAGCAGACCACTTCGTCCGTGCCCGGCTCGATCAACCAGATGGAAGAAACATCCACGTTTAGCAAATGACGAACCGCCTCCAAGATCGTGACGAGTACCTGGTCCAGATCAAGTGTGGAACTGAAAACCTGCGCGGCGCGATTCAACAATGCCAGTCTACGACTGAGCCGCTGCAGCGCCTCCTCTGCCTGTTTCCGCTCCCTCGCCAGACCCTGTTTCTCCAACGCTCTTTTGACCGTGGAACACACAGTGTCGGGGTAGAAAGGTTTGGTGATATAATCATAAGCGCCTAGCCGCAGCGCTTCGATAGAGTTCTCTAACGATGCATGAGCAGTGACCATGATAACGTCCATTTGAGGCCACCGTTCCCGGCTGAACCTGAGAATCTCTATCCCGTTGAGGTCGGGCAGCATGATATCGAGAAGGACGACATCAAACGACTCTGCTCTGAGCATTTCTAAAGCTCGCCGGCCTTTATCAGCGAACATGACCTCACATGCCAGAGGGTCGAGGCATCTGCACAGTAACTCGCTTATTTGTCGGTCGTCATCGACGATCAGAATTCGGCCCTGACTACCCATAGCTTTTCCAGAAAAACTTGCCGGGCTATCTCTGAATAGATTTGTGTTTTGTAACTGCTCAACCTACCCTCCCGCAGGTTCAAATTTGACTGATCTACAAATCAGATTGGGTATCGCAATGCCCCTTCTACCAGAGAATTGCCTACAAACCTGTGGAAGGGTGAGCACTACTGGTGTTTTAACAGTATCTACTCAATAACCCCCGGGGGGGGGGGGGGGGGGGGGCGGCCGCCCCCCCCCCCCCCCCCCCCCATCTCCCCTCACTTATTGAGCAGATACTTTTAACAATCATAGCACGTATCCCGGGTTAGTGAGTTACAGGAATGTTACAGTACTGAACTCGAGAAAGCGAACAGCACCAACACGAGAACTGGTGCCGTTGTAAGCAGGCCCGGTCCGATCGAGGGATTCGCTCAATGGGTAAAAACCGTCGTGACGCAAAGACCATTGGGGGCAGTCACAGTTGCCACGTTAGTGGTGGACGATGCCACCGCAGGTGAGACGGCCACCTCGATCACCATCTCCTCTTCCGGGTTAAGGATACCTGGCTCGTAGAGATCGGTGATCGTCGCCGCCCATTCATTCTGTCCTGTACCGAAGGGATACCATTCCGTATGAAGGTAGCCATCACTCCCAGTATATTGAAGGATGACATCCCATCGATCGAGATCGGCCAACTTGGTGTTCCCATCGTTCCTGGCAGTTATTTGCACTGTATTGCCCAGAACCGAGGTCTCCGCCCTGACCGGCGTCAGGTCGGTCAGAGATCTTTCCTCCATCCGATCCTGCATCTCTCGCCACGACTCCATGACCGTTTCCTGCGAGGATAGAAACTGCTCGGAGATGGTAAATGTCGCCAATAACAAGAGAGCTATGATTACGACTGCCGGGATTACCGTTTCCATGGTTCACTTGCTAAAGTAGTATTCGTCAAAGACACCATTCGGCGTGACCACTTTGACAAAGTATCTTTCCCCATCTGCCAGGTTGTAATCAAGATCGACGGTGATTTTCACAGTTGCTGTAGCTTTCCACTCGACGTCGTTTTCTACTTCGTATGTCCACCCGGGGTCACTCGCACCATACGGAATACGGGCAAAGTCTCCATCAGGCCCAAAAAAGATATCACAACTCTCAACCGGAATGATGCGCAAAGAGCCAATGTTCTTGACCCATACCAGTGCGATATCGCTGTAGCCACCATCCTCGGCAGCGTGAATGATCTCGATTTGGCTGTTGAAACGCTCTTGAATCCTTCTTTGCCTGAGGTTCATAGCAGTGCTGCTCTGGATCACGGCAGGGTAAATCGCCTTAAAAAGAACCACTGCTACCACCAGACCCGCTATGAGCAGAATAGCCGTAACAATTGTCTTATCCAAGACCGACCTCCTCTATGAGTGAGATGGCCTCTTCTGGGTTGGCACCACGGCCCAATAACTCGTTTAATCCCGTAAGCGCACTCAGTATCTCGTTTATCGAGACTTTCTCCAGAGGATCATCTTCACTGCCGAGTGAGACGAGCTGCAAGAGAACATTCTTGGACTCTGAGGCAAGAAAGCCACGTCGAGCGTACAACTCTAATAGTTTACTAGTGCGTTCCTTTCCCAGCTTTGCCACACTGTCCATCGCCCACCTGGATAGTGCCACGAAGGATTCCTGATCTAGCTGTTTCTGGATCAAAGAGCGCTCTTGAACCGTCTTTGCCTCATCGAGAGAAACCTTCCTCGTTATAGGAGGAGGAGAAACCGCTTGTGGCTGCGCCTCTTCTCTCCCTGCCTTGAGAGATTCGAACGCTTGCACAACACCATCAGAAGGGAGAGCTTCCTCTGCCCTGAGAGAAGGATAATAGTGGATCAGAACCTGCTCCTGGATATCCAGAAGCGTTCTCTGGACCTCGCTTTTCAGGATTTTCATCTCATATTCGAGGGTTTTTACCCTCTGTTCCAGTTGCATTTTTGGATCCAGTTGCATAGCTAATCTCTTCCAAAGCGTCGGCAACAATAGATGTTGCCGGTTGAGGCCCACTGATGCCGGTGGGACTCTAACCCACTACAGACAAATGCAAGTCCGCAAGCTCACTTGAATAATAGCACAGAAAACGTATCTATATCCTTTCCATTTCGTTTCAAAAACGTTACACTTCTTTATATACCTCAACGGTCTCCCTTACCTTTCCACCCGCGTATGTTCGTGGAGTACCTTCTCAACAAACCGGGGGGCGGGGGGTGGGGGGGGGGGGGGGGGCCCCCCCCCCCCCACACCCCCATCTTCCCTTAATTACTGAGAAGGTACTTCGCGTCTATACTGCCGCAGCAACTGCCCTATCACGTTCACACACACGACGACGAGCAACGTCGCCGTGACAACGAACCAAAGCGACGGAAACAGCATACTGACGAGGGCTATGGCTAGCACCACCAGCGTCACGACAAAGATCAGTTTAGGATTGGAAACAAAGAGAGCCACAGCGTTACGCCATGCTACCTTGCGCGGGCGCTCGTTTTCTTGCTCCAGCAACAATGCCAAAGGATACATCTGAAGAAGCAGCCACAAAAACGCCAGTGCCACCCAAAACGCCCGCAGCCATGGTTCAAATAGTGAGCCACTTACAGCCAGAGCATCAGACACATAGAAGCGGATATTAGTAAACAGAGTAATGGCCAAAAGAAGATTCAGTAGTGCCAAAACCCAGGCCTTCTTCTGCCACTGCGAAGAGGCCTGTGGTTTCTTCGACAGGCTCTCCTGAACGGTTACGAGTGTTGCTTGGATATCCCCTTTCAGCACTGCCACCTCGCGCTCAAGGTTTTCCATCCTGTTCTCTAGTTCCATCAGAAACCCCCTTCCCCCAGCGTCCCAGGCAACCTTCAGAGTAAGCGGTTCGGCCAGGATCTTCGACCTGGCCGAACCGCTGTCGTAGAGAACCTAATTACTTGAGGTCAATCACGGCATCGATGTTGGCCGGCGTCGTCCGCTCCAAGATGAGGATCGCGCCCACTGGCGGCTTTACCTCGACCATGAAGGTTGTGTTGACGCCCAGGTTAGTGGTCAAAGTGCCCGACAACGGCACAGTAATCTCCACCAACTCCCGATCTTCGAGAATGTTGTCACCATCGGTGTATCCAAGAAAGCTGGTCGTCCAGTTAGTGATCTCCGTGCGCTGGGTAGCATCACGGTACTCGATGACGACGACGGCATCGCTCCCGGTGGTAAAGTCCACGGGCTGCCCACCTGCCACGTTGGCAACCGTAAAGACCAGATTACCGATGTAGCCACTGGTGCCTGTCACACTGGCCGTAGCGATGATGCTCCCTCGGAGCTCCAGGGAACCTCTGACCTCCTCGAGCCCGGCGTAGACGGCTTCCTTGCTCTTTTCTGTGGTGAACATGCCGGCCGAGAGTATGGTAAAGGCAAACACAGCAGCGACCACGACGAATGCAATCAAGATGATCGCCGTCTCCAAAGCGCTGATACCTCTTTCGTCTTTTAGTAACCTATTCAGTTTAAACATTTCACTTACCTCCTGAGTGTCGAGTTGTTTTTTATAAAAGTGTTTCGAACAAGCCTCGTATTCTTTTCCTCCATCCTACCTCCTATCTAAACTAGTACATGTCCTTTCGCTACTAAATATAGCATACAAAACGCACTGTGCGTTTTCAATTCCATTTCAACAGTGTTGCAGAAGAATTCAGATTCCAAAAGCATTCAAGACTCTCCTGAAAAAAACAAGTGGAAGAAATGGGACGAAAAGGTGGAGAAAATTAGGAGAGCAGCACGGGGCGTTGCTAGGAGGGAGAGTAGAAATATCCGCGCCCGCGTATCGTGCAGATCAACTTGGGTTTGCCTGGGGCAACTTCGACCTTGCGGCGCAAACGGTGGATGCATGGACGCACGATACTCCTGGCATCCCACTCGTCCAGATCATGTTTGTCATCTGGCCCCATTGCAGCGTGGGCCAACTGAACGCACGAAAACACCCGATTGGGATGTTCCATCAGAGCGCCCAAAATGGCTGCCTCACTCTCGGTCAGTTCAGCCGTATGAGGCGGATCGCCCTGCATCACAACCAGTCGTTTTTGGCGATCTAGCGTTAAGGGAGCAACGTGCAAGACACGATCTGGATGAACGGTCAAAGGCTCAGGAGAAGGCAGTGAGTGTTCTGGAGATACAGATGAAGGAATTGACAGAGAGGCTGAGGTTGTCGGTTGACGCAGGACATCAAGCGCATCATCTATCGCGTTCAACAAATGCTGGCGATGCACCTGCTCGGCGCGTTCTTGCAGAACCCGAGAAATGACAGCGGCGAAATCGTCTATGTCAGCCGGCTTGAGCATATAATCCGCGGCATTTGTCTTCACAGCAGCAATTGCGCTCTCCAGAGAGGCATGACCAGTCAACACGACGATTGACATCTCCGGTCGCACCTGCCGAGCCCGCTTCATCACCTCTACCCCGTCTATCCCCGGCAGGTGCAGGTCCAACACCATGAGGTCGTAAGACACACGGTCCAGCAACTCTAGTGCCTCGGTGCCAGAAGCAGCTTCTGCGACGTGATACCCCATCAAGCTCAAATGTTTCCGCAAGGCAACACGCAGATTAGCCTCATCATCCACAACGAGCAACCTTGCTTTTCGGTCGGTATATGTGGAGAGAGTATCCATCATACTGACCTTCATTCTGCTATCGCACCAAAAGTTCCGACTATGGTACTAATGATCTACTCATTAACCCGTGGGGGCGGTGGTTTTGCGGGCGGCTTTGCCGCCCGCAAACCCACCATCTCCCCCCACCTATTGAGCAGATACGTACTAATTATATCAATATCTGCACAGATTGGAAACTGGCTAGTACCTCAACAACCTGATTCTGATACACGCGGTGCACGGAAAATGCTGGCCTTTGGCCACTGTCCGGCGCCGGCCGGACAGTGGCACCTCGAAGGCTCTCCGGTGGCCTCGGTCACAAGAAATAATTTT
The DNA here is from genome assembly GCA_964551295.1 of uncultured Anaerolineales bacterium. GTDB lineage: Bacteria > Chloroflexota > Anaerolineae > B4-G1 > B4-G1 > JAFGED01. The sequence continues at coordinate 13,156 of CAZKDJ010000118.1, forward strand.
GGGGGTGGCTGGCAGGCACCACTCGAGGTGAGTGACGAGCACTGCGCTCGCTGTGTGAGCATATCAGAATCACCGTGATGAGGTACTAGCTCCACACGGGTATAACTACTAAGAAACACCCTGAGGCACCAGATCCATGCCCAGTTCCTTCGCTCTTC
>CAZKDJ010000119.1:0-8010 GCA_964551295.1 uncultured Anaerolineales bacterium
TCGCAGCGCAGCATGAAGCGGATTTCTTGCGTTCTGAGGCCGCTGTGGAGCATCAGCAGGAACCAGGCACGGTCCATCACGCCCAGACGCCGGGTTCCGGCATGGTCGGAGACAGCGTCGGCCTCGATTTCCGGAGGTGCGACGCACTTCCAAAGTGCGTCGCACCTGACAGCGAGGAGGGAACCTAATGCGTGTAAACAGGCCAGGATTCGTCTCTGGCGGCTTCTACCACATCTACAACCGGGGCGCTCACCGCGAATCGATCTTTCGTGAAGAGGACAACTATCTCTTCGTCCTGCGCAAGGTCAAGCAGTCCGTAGGTCGGGTGACGGCGTCGTAGGCAAGGCCGGTCGGGCACAATCCCTGTTGGTCCACTCCTCACCCGTCACCCGACGCCTTGGCCGGGATGCCCTTGGATTAAAACACCTGAAGTGACCAAGTCGACGAGATGAAATACCGAAAGGCGCGAGCGGAGGGCGAGAATCACGCAAGCGCGAAGGGCGCGAACGGCAACTCCCGCCCATTCGCGTCTTTTGTGCTCTTTCGCGTGCTTTGCGTTCCATTGCTGCGGGCGTGAGGGTGTGGTATACTGAGGGCAGAATTTGACGGACAGTAGGAGGCAATTAGATGACCACGGTGGTCTTTACAGCGGTTCTTCACAGCGAGGATGATCTGTACGTTGCCGAGTGCCCCGAGATTGGAACGGTGAGCCAGGGATATACGATTGAGGAGGCAGTGGCCAACTTGAAGGAGGCCACAGAGCTTTACCTGGAAGAGTTTCCCTTGCCTCAAGTTGGCAGGCCATTGCTGACCACTTTCGAGGTAGCCATGGAAGGTCTCGTGAGTGAAAGGACGTATGCCTAAACTACGCCGAGTCTCGGGCCGGGAGACTGTTCATACTTTGGAGAAGTTGGGCTTTGAACAGATGCGGCAGCGCGGCAGCCACGTTGTGCTCAAGAAGCAAACGCCTGCCGGTGAAGTTGGATGTGTGGTGCCTCTGCATCGCGAGTTGGCAATCGGCACGTTGAGGGGCATTTTGAGGCAGGCCGGAGTGACCCCCGCCGAGTTTATGGAGCAATTGTAGAGCTGCAATCCGGCAGGATACAGCTTGGATACCCTCATGCCAAAGCCAGCCGGTAAACCGAATCCCCAATCGGAACCCGCCTTCCCCGGTGCGCGCATCCTCGTCGTGGACGACGAGGCCGCCATCCGCCGCACGCTGACCCAGCTCTTTACCCGCATGGGGTATCAGGCCGCGCAGGCCGCCTCCGGCCAGGAGGCGCTGGAGCAGATCGGAGCCCAGCGCTTTGACCTGGTGATCCTCGACATCCGCATGCCGGACATGGACGGCACCGAGGTGCTCAAGGCTGCCCAGCCCACGGCGCCGGATACCGTCTTTATCCTGCTCACCGCCCACGGCACGCTCGATTCGGCCATCGTCGCCATCCGCCACGGCGCCTTCGATTACCTGGTCAAGCCCAGCCCCGTGCAAGAGATCGTCCGCGCGGTGGAGGCCGGCCTGGCCGAGCGCCAGCGGCGGTTGAGCCGCGAGGAGCCGGTGGCCCTGCTGGAGCGCGCGCTGACCAGCCTCAAGGTCGCCGCCGAGCGCCAGGAGACGGTCTCCTCGGCCCAGCGCTTCCTGCAGGCCCCCGACCTCACCGTCGATACCCTGCGCCGGCTCGCCGTCGTGCGCGGGCAGCCGGTCGACCTGACGCCGACCGAGTTCGAGATCCTCACCTACATGATGCGCCACCAGGACCGCATTGTCTCCTGCCGCGAGATGGTGGCCCATGTGCATGGCTACGATCTGGACGAGCGGGACGCCCGTCCCCTGCTGCGCGCCCACATTCATCGCCTGCGCCGCAAGCTCGAGCGCACCCCCGAGGCCCCCCGCCTGATCCGCACCGTCCGTGGCAGCGGCTACCTCATCTCCTCGGACAGCCGCACCGGCTAATCAAAAGAAACCCGGTTTTTCCGCTAGAGGGGCTAAATGTGCCTCACAGTAATGCCTGATACCGGCGACGCTTGTCCGTGAGACGTCGAAAAAACCGGGTTTCTAATCTATGCTCTCCGCAACGAAACTGCATCCCTTCTGCAACGTTCTCGAAAGCCAAAACCGGGCCGGCTTGTGTTACACTGAGTCTAGCTTGATCTTCCATCGGCTGTTCAAATAGGAGTAGGGATATGAACGTGCAAACTCAGTCCGTGCAAAAGCGCCCGCCCGCTGCGCTGATCGTCGAGGACGATATGACCTGCGTCTACCTGTGGCAGCGGTATATGAAGAGGAGCGGATTCCGAGCCATAAGCACTCAGGAGGGGAAGGAGGCACTGGACATGGCCCGTCGGGAGCGGCCCGACCTGGTCGTGCTGGACGTCATGCTGCCCGATATAGACGGGTGGGAAGTGCTACAGGCGTTGAAGGCCGACCCCTCTACGAGCGACATCCCGGTGCTGATCTGCTCCGCGCTGCGCGAGGAAAAGCGCGGTATGGCCAGCGGGGCGGACGGCTATCTGCAAAAGCCGATCCTGTACGAGGATTTTCTGGCGGCGCTTTCGCGCATGCACATGGAACCAGAACTCGATGAGCGGTAAGCGCATCCTGGTCGTAGACGACGAACCCCGGGTGGCCTTTTTCCTGAGCAAGGCGCTGGAACACGCCGATCAAGCGTACGACGTCAACGTCGCCCACTCCGGCGAGGAGGCCCTGGAGATCATCAGCCACTCTCCCGTGGACCTGCTCGTCACCGATCTGCGCATGCCGGGCATCAGCGGGCTCGAGCTGATGCGCTGGGTGCAGAGCGCCAGTCCCAGGACGCGCACCATCCTGATCACCGCTTACGGCAACGACGAGGTCGAGACCGAGGCGCATCGTTTGGAGGCGTACCGCTACATCACCAAGCCCTTCAGCCTGGACGCCTTCACCCAGGTGGCCCAGGAGGCCCTGCGCGCCATGGCCGTCAGCCAGCCCGGCCTCGTCGTCCTCTCCGATGAATCCTACGAGGCCATCACCCGCGAGTTGGAGAACCTGTGTCAGGATGTCGGCGCGCAGTGCGTCTTTTTGGCCGACATGCTGGGGCAGCGTATGGTGGAGGTGGGCGTCACCGGGGGTATCGATTCGGCCGCCCTGCTCGCCCTGCTGGCCGGTGGCTTTGCCGCCACCGGCGAGCTGGCCCGCCATTTCGGCGACGGTAAGGCGGCCAACCTCAACTTTCACCAGGGCACGCGCTACGAGATCTATTCGGCCAACGTCGGCGATGATCTGTTCCTGGCCATGCTGTACGAGCGGCGGCTCCAGTCCAGCCGCATCGGCATCGTCTGGCTCTACACGCGGCGGGTCATCGAACGGCTGCTGGCCACGCTCTCGACCACTGGGGCTGCGACGTCGGATCAATCCCTGGGCTCTGACTTTGGCTCCTCGCTGATGGCGGAACTGGACACGATCTTTCCCGATTCCCAACCGCAGCCGGCCTCTGTGCTCCGGGGCCAATCCGTCCCCCGGGAGCAGCCTTTCCCATACAAAGAACCTGACCAGGCACGGAATGTCCGGGCCGAGGTCGAGGAGATGGACCGGCTCTTGTCCGAGACGCTGGGCGTGCCGTCTCTGAACGGTGCCAGCCCGGATGAGGGTGAGAGACTGCTCAGCATGGACGACGCCATCGCCCAGGGGCTCATCCCGTCCGATCTGGGCGACGAACAAGGAGGGATGAGTCGTGGTCGCTAAACGCATCCTGCTGGTGGACGACGAACCCAACGTCGTCAAATCGTGCGCCAGAATGCTGGAACTGGAGGGATTTGCCGTCGAGGGGGTCACCAGCGGCAAGGAAGCCCTCGATTTATACCGGGGCGAGCACTTTGACCTCGTTTTGACTGACCTCAAGATGCCGGACGTGGATGGGCTGGAGGTGCTGACGGCGGTCAGGCGGCTGAACCCCGACGCGGCGGTCGTCATCTTTACCGCTTACGGCACCAAGGAGAGCGTGGTCGAGGCGCTGAGGCTGGGGGCGCGCGAGTTCCTGGAGAAACCACTGGATACCAAGACCCTGATCGCCACGGTGCGCCGCATATTGGATCAGAAGAACGGCGCCACCGTGTGGGGGAACCTGCGCTCCATGAGTCTGGCCAGCATCTTTCAGATTAACTGCACCGAGCGCAACCGGGCTCGCCTGCAGGTCCGGCATGGCGAGCAGGAAGGCAGCGTCTACTTTGCAGATGGCGACATCGTGCACGCCGAGATGGGATCGCAGGTTGCAGAAGAGGCCATCTACGAGATGCTGAGCTGGGAGGAGGGAGATTTCGAGATCGAGATGGACGTCCCCGCGCCCAAGCGCACGGTCACCGCTGGTTGGTCGGGCCTCCTGCTGGAGGGCATGCGTTTGCTGGACGAGCAGACGGCCGGCCTGGAGGAACAGGAGGGAACCGAGACGGCGGTTCAAGCCGCGGAAGAGAAAGGGGCGACAGGTGATATGATCAAACAGCTAGCCCGGACGCTCAAGCAGATCGAGAACATTGTCGGCGTGGTGATCACAGATCGCGACGGCATCGTACTGGCTGACGAACTGGAGAGCGGCAACCCACAAAAAGATGGGGCCATAGCGGTGTTCGTGGGAAACGCGGCCAGCGTGGTCGGCGAATCCCTGGCCCTCGGTTCCTTCAACTGGGGCACGGTGGACGCCGGAAAAGAGACCATGCTCGTGATCGAGCAGCCCGATTACCACGTCGGTCTTTTGCTGGGCGAGCGCGCCTCGCCCGCCATGGTGGCCGAAAGCGTCAAGGGCATCCTGGGGAATGGAGCGTAGCGAGATGGAAACGATTTTGAAGGACATCAACGCCGTCGTGGGGGTGATGGGTTCCTTTGTGTGTGACGGCGAAGGGCAGATCGTGGCCAGGCTGATGCTGAACGTCTTTGACGAGGACCTACTCTCGCCCGTGGGACGGACGATGGCGCAGACCATCGCCGGGTTAAAGATCGCCCAGCGGTGCAAGATCGGCGACATCGACCTGGTCTATGACGAGGGCCGCCTCATTGTCAAGAGCGTGGACGAGGGTTGCTTGTGTATCTTGTGTGTGAAGCGCGTCAACACCCCGTTACTAAATCTGACGTTAAACGTAGCCGCCAAAAAGCTTGAGGAAAAGTTCAAAGAGCCCGAGCCTGCGCCCCCCGTCGTCGAGGCTGAGGCGGAACCGGCTCCGGAGCCCAAGCCAGAGCCAGAGCCGGAGCCCAAGCGGAGGATGACGCTCGCCGAGATGATGGCGTCAAACTTGAGGCGATAGATCGCTTGAGTGGAGAGTGAGGCCAATATGAGAGCAAACTTTGCCCTACCGGTCGACATGGCCGATCAGATCGAACAGATCCTGGTCAGCTTGCACCGTATGGCGGAGGCCGAGTGCGTCATGCTGGCCGACATCAGCGGCCAGTTGATCAGCGTGCACGGAGGTCTGGAAGAGGGCGATCCGGCGCTGGTGGCCGCTCTGGCCGCCGGCGACGTAGCGGCCATGGTTGAGCTGAGCCGACAGATCGGCGAGGAGAGCCCCTCTTGCTCGCTGCTCCACGAAGGGAAGCACAAGAGCATCTACATGCACAACGTGGCCAACGGCTTTGTCCTGCTGGTCGTTTATGGCTCCGGCACGCTCGTCGGTATGGTGCGCCTGTTCGCCGGCCGCGCGGTGGAGAAACTCGAAGCGCTGGCTGTCGAATTCGAGGAACTCGTCGACCAGCCAGGGGCGCCCGCCAGCGTCGATTTCGGCGCCGCTCTGGCCGACGAGTTGGAAAAGGCCTTTGGCGAGTTTTAGCGGATGATATCCGTCCTGTCCGGATAGATCATGTTCATCAACTGGAAACTGCGCGAGATCAACCTAAAGATCGTCTATTACGGCCCGGCGCTCAGCGGCAAGACGACCAATCTGCAGTACATCCACGCCAAGACCAACCCCAACATCCGTGGCGAGATGGTCTCCCTAAAGACGCGGGGAGATCGCACCATCTATTTTGACTTTCTCCAACTGGAGCTGGGCCAGATCGCGGGCCTCAAGCCGCGCTTCAACCTGTACACCGTGCCCGGGCAGGTCTATTACGTCGGCAGCCGCAAGCTGGTGTTACAGGGAGCCGACGGCGTGGTCTTTGTGGCCGACTCGCAGTGGAACCGCATGAAGGCCAACGTCGACATGATCCGCAACATGGAGCACAACCTGCGCGAGATGGGGCACACACAGAACGGGATCCCGCTCGTGTTGCAGTGCAACAAGCGCGATCTGCCGGCCATAGCCCCCGTAAAGTTGATCCGCCACCAGCTCGGATGCAACGGCGCGCCCTGCTTCGAGTCGATGGCCACCCAGGGCGAGGGGGTGTTCGATACCCTGAAGGCGATCATCAACCTGGTGGTCAACCAGGCCCAGCAGCACATCTAGCAGGAGGTTCCCGTGAACGGAGCGCCCGACCGAAGAGAGAACGCCCAGCCGGCCTCGTTGCAAGAGATCCTGCGCCAGATGAACGCGGACGGACGGTTCGAGGTCGTCATCATGGCCTCCCAGGATGGTTTGCTGATTGCCACCGAGCCGGCCGCTTACGACAGCGAGGTCACGGCGGCGACGGTGGCCCTTCTGCGCCGGGTCAGCAGCGACACGCGGGAGCAACTGGGGCTGGCGGCGCTGGACGAGGTGGCCATCCGCAGCAGCGACCGCGCCTGCCTCGTGTGCCGGTACCTCACCGTCGGAGAGCAGGGGCTGATTCTGGTCGCGCTCGTGCCTCCAGACCGCTACTACCGTCGCGTGACCAACCGCGCCATCAGGCAGATCAGAGGGCTGCTATCGTAGCCCGCCGTGTAGAGCAGATGCCATGAGCGACCAGACGATACTCGTCATCGAGGACGACGCCCGAATACAAGAGTTCCTGCGCGACGCTGTGTTGATCCCCTCGGGTTACAGCGTGCTGACCGCGTCCGATGGCGAGGAAGGGCTGAGGCGCGCGTTGCACAACCGGCCAGACGTTATCCTGCTCGACCTGATGCTTCCCCGTCTATCGGGGCTCAACGTGATGCGCTTGCTGCAAAGGCAGGACTGCCACATTCCGACCATCGTGATCACCGCCTACAGTTCCGAGCAAGAGATCCTCAGAGCCTTTCGCCTGGGGGCTAAGGACTTTTTGCAGAAACCCTTCACCGTCGAGGACGTGTGGGCCGCCATCGAAAAAGCCTTGACGGAGGAGCGGCTGCGGCAGGAGCGCGAGGAGTTGACCCAGGCGCTGGCCCAGGCCAACGAGCGGCTGCGACAGCAGGTGCAGAACTGGGCCACGCTCAACGACATCGCCAAGGCCATCAGCTCCACGCTGGAGGAGCAAGAGATCTTTCGGCGCGTCGTGCAGAACGTCACTCGCATTCTACAGGTGGAGGCCTGCTCGCTTCTGCTCGTCGACCAGGAGACGGATGAGCTCGAGTTCACCGTCACGCTGAAGGGAGACGTGGCCCGCTACTCCGTCTTCCGTCTCCAGCCGGGCCAGGGGATTGCCGGATGGGTGGCCGAGCACGGCCAGCCGCTTCTCGTCCCCGACGTGACCCGCGACCCTCGCTTTTACGCCCGCGTGGATCACAGCACCGGTTTCCGGTCCCGTTCGATCCTGTGCGTACCGCTTGAGGCCAGGGGGCGTGTCATTGGCGTGCTGGAGGCCATCAACAAGCGCGGGGAGTCTGAGGATGCCAGGTTCACCGAAGAGGACCTAGAGATGCTGACGGCACTGGCCTCCTGGGTGGCCGTCGCGGTGGAGAACGCGCGCCTGAACCGGGCCACGCGGCAGATGGCCGCCGCCGCGGCGCTCAAACAGACGGTGACCGCGATGGCTCACCACGTCAACAACCGGCTGATGGCCTTCTCGCTTGAGCTGGACGGCCTGGAGAAAGAGGGGGCGGTCGATCAGCAAGCCGTCGGTGCCATCATTGCCTCGGCCCGCAGGTCCATTCAGGAGGTCTCCGCGGTGGTCAAGGCGCACAACGGGACCATCACCGTGCACAGCGCGCCCGG
>CAZKDJ010000119.1:8020-13193 GCA_964551295.1 uncultured Anaerolineales bacterium
GGTCAAGGCGCTGGACCGGCTGGGGGAAATCCACACGGTACCCTACGTGGGCGCGGCGGAGATGATCGACATAGACGATGCGTTGAGGGAGCAACTAAGGCTTACCGACATCCAGCCGGAGTATGCCAAGCATAGCGTAACACGTGAAGCGTAAAACTTAAATCTCTAGCGAAACAACTGCCTTACGTTTTACTCTTTTCACAGCGCCGGCCCCGCGAGTTTTGCGATCTTGACCCCCACCTCGCGCCAGGTGATCTTGGAGATGCCCAGCTTCTGGCGCAGCTTGTCGGCCCCCATCCCGGCCCGGTGATCGCGTACAGCGCACGTCCAGCGTAGCATGCTGAAAGAGAGGTCATCGGGCAGATCCGTTGCCTCAGCGACGTGCTTCAAGACGTACTCCAGGTTGCGGGCCGTGCAGGGGAAGAGTGCCTCCTGGGGTTCGTACTGGGCGCGGTACTCGGCCAGCACCGCCGGCCACCACACCGGCAGACGCAGCTTGCGCTCCTTGTGCCGCCGGCGCGGGTTGGCGTACCGAATCCACAACACCGGCTGCGTGGGATCGTCAAAGTCAAAGTGATTCATGACAATGTTCATGCACTCGCCCTTTTTGATCCCCGTGTGCAGCAGCAGCGTCACCAGCAGGTGCGGGCGGGTGTCGGGCGTCTCGGCGTGGCGCATCGCCTGCGTCACCCCCAGCATGCGCTCGACCTCGGCATCGGATAGAATCGTGGACAGCGGCGTGATCACCGGCTTGTGAATCACCGCAGCGGCAGGGTCTTTGGGGAGCACCCCCGCCTCGGCCAGCCAGCCAAAGAAGACCTTGAGCGTGGTCACGCGCCGGGCCAACGACTTGGGGTTACACGGCACGCCGCGCTCGTTCATCAACCAGTTCGCAAAGTGATTCAGGTCGTGGGTCGAGATGTCGCCGACGGCGGTCCCTACCCCGATGAATTGGGCCAGGATGTTGAGGTCGGACAGAAAGGCCTTGGCCGTATTCTCGGCAAAGCCCTGATCCTGCATGTAGGCGTCAAAAGCCCCCATTGCCGCGCGCAGCGAGGAACGGGCCGTCACTCCCGGTGGCGCGGCTGCCTGAGGCACATCTTCTTCGGGAGCATTCACATCGGGCAAAGGCAATTGCTCAACCATTGTATCTCTCCTTTCGTGTAGCCGTTCTTATAACCTATTCTACTCCCAACCAGGGGAGCTGTCAAACAGATGTTCTACTCGCAACTTTATCCTTGGCAATGTGTTTTATTGCGTGATAATACCCCACCAGGAGTGTGAAATGAGCCGCATCAAGATCATCCTCAACCCGGTCGCTGGGCGTGGATATGGCGCACGATCCGAACCCGAGATACGCAGATTCCTAGAAGCAGAAGGGGTAGCCTTTGACCTGGTGCTTACACAGGGATTCTGGCACGCGGCAGAGCTGGCCGAACGAGCGGTCAGCGATGGATTTGACCTTATTGTCGCTGCCGGTGGCGATGGCACGGTCCATGAGGTGGTCAATGGCATGATGGCGACGGCCAGGGACGATGCCGGCGGCGACGTTGGCGTCATCGGCACCCTGGGCACCCTCCCCGTGGGCTCCGGCAGCGACTTTGCACACAACGTCGGCGTGCCCTCTGACCTACATGAGGCGTGTCAGAGGCTGATTCACGGACAGACACGCGTCATAGACATAGGCCGCGTCACCGTGGACGACCGACCGGCCAAGTATTTCGGCAATACGATAAACGTCGGCTTTGGCGGCACGGTGACGGTCGAGGCGCGCAAGGTCAAATGGGTGCGGGGGATGGCGCTGTACCTGCCCGTCGTGCTAAAGACGATCTTTTTGGCCCGCTCTCCACGGATGACCGTCAAGTATAATGATCAAGAGGTCACCATGCCTATGCTGATGGTGACCGTGGGCAATGGTGCCCGCGAAGGCGGCGGCTTCTTTTGCACCCCCGATGCCCAGCCCGACGACGGCCTCCTCGACCTGTGCATCGCAGAGGCCGTGGGCAAGCTGACGCAGTTGAGCCTCGTTCCACGCTTTATGGACGGCAGCCACACAGACCACCCCGCCGTCACGATGACGCGCACCAAACACGCTATCATCACCTCCCCGGATAACCTGATCGCCCACGTGGACGGCGAGATGCTGTGCACTGAGGCGCATCGGCTGGAATTCGAGATACTGCCCCAGCGGCTGCGGGTGGTGTGCTAGAGTTGCCCGTGCTGGAACTGCTGCTGGCGGGAATCTGGGGTTACCTGGTGGGAGCGGTGCCCACCGGCGTCATCGTATCCCGCTGGCTGCGCGGCGTGGATGTGCGCCAGCAGGGCAGTGGTCACACCGGCGGGATGAACGTCGCTCGCGTGGCTGGCATCTGGGGTGGCGTGCTGACCGCTGCCGTCGACGCCATCCTGGGAAGCGTCGCCGTCATCGGCCCCACGCTGGTGGCGGATAACCCCTGGGCCGCCACGGTGGCTGGCGTGATGGCCGTCGTGGGTCACGACTGGTCGATCTTTATCCACCTCGGCGGTGGCATCGGCCTGGCCAAGCTGGCGGGCGCGATGCTGGCCGTCGACGCGCTGCGCACGCTGCTGGCAGCGGTTGGGGTGATTCTCCTGTGGCTGTTCCTCACACGTCTGCTGCACGTTCACCGCGCTCGCTCGACGATTCTGGTCATGGCCCTGATCGGGCCGCTGTATTGGGCGTTGGGAGCGCCGCTGCCCGTAATTGTACTTGGCACATTGGGCGGCTTGGTGGTCATTGTCAAGACGATCCCCGATTGGCACAGACGGTACGAGTAACACAACAGCCCTGCCTCACGAGAGACAGGGCTGTCGTGCCCCTGGTAGCAGACACTGCTCGGGTCCTCAATATGCGCTGCTACCGTCCCACGGGAATAAATTAAGGAGGAAACCTCACGCTGCTCACCACGCCTCGGTCAGAAGCTGGCGTTACGTCGCACGCGCACCAGGCGGGGATTCTCCGCTCGAACGGGCACATAGGCCCGGCGATTGCGAACGATCTGCAAGGTCTTGGAAAGCTCGCGGAGCCTTTTTTGAACACCTGGTTTTTTCTTCATCGCCGCTCTCCTTTTCTTCCGCAGCAGTTCCGAGCTACTTGAATTCACAAGATTATGATAGCACACAAACATTACGATCTAAATTACGACAAATCGTGCAAAAACATTGGCCCCACTGCTCCGCGAGCAGTGGGGCCAATGCAACCGCCTATCCCTTGTTATCACGCATCGTTTTGCGACAGTGAACATCCCATCGCACCATGCTCCTCAGGTAGCTGTAGCGCGGCTGTGTAAAAATCGACAAAGCGCCGATGCGTGGTCAGCTCGACGTACGCCACCCGCCGGGCGATCTCTGCTGCGACCTTTCGGCAGCGACGCGACACCAGGGCCATCTTGGCCCCCATTCCCGCCGCGTTGCCCACCTGCACAAACCGCCCCCGAGGCAGCGGAGGGAACATCCCAATAGCCACCGCGCTGTCCACGTCCATATACGTGCCAAAGGCGCCCGCCACCACCACCCGCTCGACCTGCTCCGCCTCCAGTTCCGCCTCCTTCAGCAGCACCTCGATCCCGGCGCGGATGGCCGCCTTGGCCAATTGGATCTCGTTGATGTCCTTGCGGGTGATGGCCACGTCGCGTGGTGCGCTCCGCTCCCCCGCCGGGACGAGCAGAAACTCGGCCGTCCGGCCCGAGCCGCGCACGCGGGGGTGGCTCCCTGCCACTATCGCGCCGCTGGCCCGCAGCACGCCGATGCGCAGCATCTCGGCCACACCGTCGAGAATGCCGGAGCCACAGATGCCCACCGGCGGTGCGCCGTCGATGGTCTGATACTCGACCCGGTCGTCGGTCAGCCGCACCCGCTCGATGGCACCAGGGGCCGCCCGCATGCCGTCGCGGATGTGCGCGCCCTCAAAGGCCGGGCCGGAGGCGCAGGAGCAGCTCAACAATCGATCTCTTGCCGCCAGCACGATCTCCGTGTTTGTGCCGATGTCCAGCCCAATGGTGATCTGGTCGGCCCGGTAGATGTCGGTCGCCAGCACCATGGCCACGTGATCCGCGCCGACGAAACCGGCGATGTTGGGCAGAAAGTGAGCGTCCGCGCCAGGTGCCAGATCCAACCCCAAATCCCGCGCTTTGAGATCGTAGGCGTCGGACAGGACGGGCACGTAAGGGGCCAGTCCCAACGAGGGCACCGGCAGGCCCAACGCCAGATGGTGCATGCAGGTGTTGCCCACCAGCACCGCCTCCACGACGGTGGCGCTATCGCACCCGGTTTGCGCACACAGGCTACCGATCAGCGCGTTCAGCCCCTCGATGAGGACGCGCTGAAGCTCCCCCGCCCGCTCTGCCGTCTCCATCGCGTAAGTGATGCGGGCCATCACGTCCTCGCCATAGGCGATTTGGGGGTTCATCGCCCCTGTGGATGCCAACGTCTCGCCGCTCTCCAGATCGACCAGGTAGGCGGCCAGTTTGGTGGTGCCGATGTCCACCGCCAGCCCCAGCAGCGAGGCATCGGTCGGCAAGATAGCAACGGCGTCCTGGCCCTTGATAGCGATGCGAGCGCGCCAGCCATCCTGCCGCAGGAGGGAAGGGGCCCGGCGCAGGACAGCGGGATCGAATCGTCCGACGGGGACGTCGTACTGCTGGCTAAGAGCGTCCTTCAGGCGCGCCGCGTCGGCCCGTAGATCGCCCAGGCTCGCCGGCTCCAGCGTTACGTCAAAGCCGCGCACAGCCGGGTCAAGTTCGACCGGCCGTTCGCGGCCTTCGATCTGTACGCGCTGGAGGGCGGAGATGGATTCCGGCGGCACGTCCACGCGCACGTCCCCCAGCACGTGGGTCTGGCAGGCCAGGCGGAACCCCGCGCTTGTGGCCTCGGCCTCGGCTTCCGTGGGCGATGAGACCTCGCCGGCGACGACGCGCACGCGGCAATCGCCACAGGTACCCGCCCCCCCGCAGATGGCGCTCAGGCCCACGCCGGCCTGTCGAGCTGCCTCCAACAACGTCGTACCCAGCGCCACCCGTGCCCGGCGGCCCAGGGGCTCGAAATCTATGGTGAGTAGTTTTTTGGTCATTTTACCAGTTTACCAATCTACCATCTGCCGACCTGCCAGCGACAGCGGTCGCGCTTGGAGCAGTAATCACACGCGGTCGCATCGGCT
>CAZKDJ010000120.1:0-12952 GCA_964551295.1 uncultured Anaerolineales bacterium
GGGCCAGCGCTGTATGTCTCCAGGTTCCTGCCGTTGGGTATGGTGAAAATCCTGCCGGTGTATCCAAACTCTCGGATATCCCTTGTAGCAAAGCTGTTGAGAGCCACGAGGGCGTCACAGTTTTCGAAAAAGTTGGCGGACAGCTGCTTGATCAATGACTCGCTTAGAGGGATGAGGGGGCTTTTCAGCAGCTTGACGGCCTCGATGGCGCCAAACTCTAGTATCTTTGAAGGGAGCAGATGGGCCGTGTGGATGAAGGGCACGCGGTGCATCTTGGCCCACACTTGCCCGATCAGACCGAGGGAGAACGGTTCGTGGGCGTGCACGGCGTCTGGCTGAAACTCGTCCAGGAACTCGAAAATCCGGCTGACGTGTTTTCCCGTCATGGTCGTGATCACCATGTCGCCCTGGCCGGCGCTTTGGACGCCAAAGACCTTGAGCCCGCCCGGTAGTTCGTATAGCCCCGTCTTTTCCCCCGGGCACATCAGCACGACGTCGTGGTACGAAGAAAAATGGCGGGCCATCTCGTGGGCAACGCGCCCCTCTCCGCCGCCAAATCCTTCCTTGAACAGGGTTATAAAGACGATTTTCATGCCACCCGAAGTATAGCTTCAAGTGGACGCGATGTCAATGCTGTTGCTACTTGGCTTCTTGCTCGACCAAGACGATGTCCATGCTGTACAGCAGCGCCATCGCCTCTGGAAGCGAGAACTTGGCCTGCTTGAGGGTGTTCTGGCCCGGGGGGATGTGATAGTTGCGGGCGCTGGAGAGATCGGCCTCGGTCAGATCGGTGTTGCTGAACAGGCTCTTGGACAGATCTGTGCTGGCAAAGTCGGCTTTGATGAGATTGGCCTCTCGAAAGTCGACGTCTGTGGCGATGCAATCCTTGACCTGGAGCTCTTTTAGGCTCAGGCCGATGAACGTGGAGTGGCTGATGGCACACTTGAAAAAGCCGATGGGGTCGCCGAGCCCGATTGCGGTCCAGTCGGCCTGGGTCCAATCGACGCCGACAACCTTCGAATCCTCAAACCGCGTCCCGGAAAAGGCGCTTTCTGGCACCTGGATCAGGCTGAGGTCGCACCGTTGGAAAGTGCAGTTGACGAACCGGCAGGCGCGAAAGGTGCATCCAGCGAAGGAACAGCGCACAAACGTGCAGTCGTAGAACTCGCTCGAGACGAGTTGCTCGCCGTCCAGGTGAATTCCTTTGAACGTCTGCTCGTTGTAATAGCCCTGCACGTCGATTGAAGCGTCCACGGGTCCACTCCGAAAGTATGTGGGGCAAGTTGCTAACTTGTCCTACATCGCGGCGTGTGGCGACCGCCCCGGTTTTGATCTCTGCTAGCCTTGATGATACGATGTTGAGCCATTGTACCCTGGTTTGGCGTTTAGGCCAAGGTGATTTATGCGGACGTTTATCAGGTGTCCCGCAATACCAGCGACAGGTGCGTGAATTTGTCCGTGGGCATCACGTTTACGGTGCTGGTCGTAAAGGGCGTCGCGTCGACCGTCAAATTGAGCGTAACGGTGTACCACGTATTGTTGGTCAAGCCGGTCAGCGTGCGAGCAGTGTGTTGTCGGGGCCGATATCCCCCCAAAATCGCCCATATAGGCCCAGCCCACGATGTTGCCCTCGAACAGGTTGGAGAACGGGTAGTGTCCGTGCAGAGAGATGTACGACTTGTCCCAGATGCCCTCGCCCGGCGCGTCCGAGTAATTCCTCTGGGCGGAGAGGTAATAGTTGATGTAATCGGCGATAAAGTGGTTGTGCCTGACGATGACTTTTTGCAGGTTGCCCGTATAGGGCCCCGCGAAGCATCCATTCCCGCTAAAGGCGTCCCCGGGACGGGGACTCGGAGCGTTCGATCCAAGAGGTGGCTAAATGCGATTGCCCTAGGACTATAGGTGCATTTTACATCGATTTTACACGGGCTTGACCCGCTGGCAATGGGCCTATGGCAGAATAAAGATGTCCAGGTGCCACTTTTAGAGGCTCGGGGTAAGAATACTGATATGGAGGAAAAACAATGAGTGCAAAACTAATCCTTGTCGCCGGGGCCACGATCCTGTCGTTGGCGCTCGGCTCTGTGGGGGGCGCGGCGGTGCTGCCGGATCAACCTATGGCAGAAGGCGCGCTGGAGGACGTACAGATTCCCCAGCGCTTTCGGGCTCGCGCTTACGGCGCGATCGAGGCCATCGATGGCGGGACGCTGACGGTGTCCACGCCCGCCGGGTCGGTGGACTTTGTCACTGACGCTAACACTCTTTTCTTTGCCGATAGGGAGCGGGTCACGCTCGGTGATTTTGCCGTCGGCGACGTCGTGGGCGCGGTGGGGTGGTGGGAGGAGGGCGGCGGCGTGTTTCACGCCTTCGCCGTGGCCAAGCTGGCCGAGGATCGCCTCTTTCCCGTGGCCGGGACGCTGGCCGAGATCAATGGCGACACATTGATCGTGGAGACCAAAGGCGGCCGACCGGCCACCGTCCACGTGGATGCTGAGACGGCGTATCGCATCCGCGGCGTCGAGGATCCGGGCTTGGACGACCTTGAGGTGGGGATGCGCGTCATCGCCCGGGGGACGCTCAATCCCGACGGCAGCCTGCAGGCGCAGGTCGTTGGCGCGGCGGAGGCCGGCCCGCGCCAGGCCCGGCTGCGGGGTGAGGTCATAGCCATCGAGGGTAATGCCTTCACGGTGCGTGCGGGGAAGCGCGAGGTCGTGGTGCAGACCGACGAGGCGACCGAGTTCCGTGTGCCCGGTGTGGAGAATCCCACCATCGCTGATCTAGAGGTTGGCGACAAGGTCGCCGTCGGGGGCGTCGTGGAGGGGGGCGGCACGGCAAGAGCCACACTGGTGATCGTCCTGCCGGATGACGCGGCGCGGCTGACCGGCAAGGTGACGGATATCGAAGGCACAACGCTGGCGGTCAGAACCGCCGGCGGCACGGTGAACGTCCTCACCGACGGGGACACTGTCTTTCACGTTCCCGGCGTCGAGGGGCCCGGACTGGATGACGTCGAGGTCGGCGATCGGATCGTCGCTGGCGGCAGTTGGGAGAGCGAGTCGGCTTTCCACGCCATAGGTGTCGGCGTAGTCGGTGGGCGACGGGCGGGCGCACGCGGGACCGTGCGCGGGCGCGTGATCGACATCGGTGAGGATAACCTCGCCCTCGGCACGGCGCGCGGCTCGCTGACGGTGCTGGTGGATGAAGAGACACGGTTCCGTGTGCCAGGTGTGGAGGACGCCGACCTCGGTGATGTTGAGGAGGGCGCCAGGGTTGGCGTGCTGGGGGCGTGGAACGAGGATGGGGCGTTGCAGGCTTTGGTCGTGCGGGTAGGAGGGGCTCGGAGACGATAGAGTTAGATACCTCTAAGACCTCGGAGGTTTTCGAAAACCTCCGAGGTCTCGGTTACTCGATCAACCCCACGTTCTCCGGGGGCCAGTAGGAGAACCAGGCGCGTCCGACGAGGTTGTCGATGTGCACCGGTCCGAAGCTGCGCGAGTCGTTGGATGCGCCGCGATTATCGCCCATGACGAACACGTGCAGCGGGGGGATGGTTTTGGGGCCATAGTTGCCCCCGCCCAGGTTAGTCGTCCACGATTCATCAAGGCGCTTGCCGTCGATGATCACTTCCCCGCTGCGTATCTCGATCGTGTCCCCTGGTAGCCCGATCACGCGCTTGATCAGCATGTCGTTTGTCGGATCTTCCTTGTCCTGGTCGATGACGACGATGTCACCGCGCTGTGGGGCGTGGAGGAACCGGTACGACACTTTTTCTACCAGCACCCGCTGTTGGGTGTGGAGACTGGGTTCCATACTCTGGCCCACCACTTGCGTGGCTTGCACCAGGAAGAGGTTGATAAAGATGGCGATGACGACGGCCGGGATAATCGTCTCGGCCAGCTCGCGGATGACGCCCAGGAATTGACGCAGCACAAGAGCCCATCGAATTTGACGCATCGGTTCGATGCGGGGTCCTTGCTCGACCTCGGGTTCTTCGAAGGGCTCTTGTGGGATGTGTTCCATAGTTGGTGGAAACGGCGTATCTTCGCTACTAGCGTCGGGATGGGCGACGGCCTCTACTTCTGCCGTCTCTGCTGCGGCCTCCACCCTTGCTGTCGGCCGCGCGCGCCTGTTCGGGCGTCCAGCCCTCCAGCACCGCCTGGCGCGAGAGGCGAATCTTGCCATCCGGGCTGATGTCGGTCACCATGACCATGATCTCGTCGCCGACGCGGGCCACGTCCTCAACCTTTTCGACGCGGAAGTCGGCCAGTTGGGAGATGTGCACCATGCCGTCCGTTCCCGGCAGGATCTCGACAAAGGCGCCAAAGTCGGTGGTGCGCACCACGCGCCCGGTATAGATCTGGCCGATCTCGGCGTCTTGTGTCATCTCCTCGATCATCTGCTGGGCCTTGTCCGCGTTCGGCCCGTTGGTCGACGCGATATAGATCGTGCCATCGTCCTCGATGTCGATGCGCACGTCGTACTCATCTTGCAGGGAGCGTACCATCTTGCCACCCGGTCCGATGACGATGCCCAGCTTGTCGGGTGATACTTGCAGGATGTTCATGCGAGGAGCGTAGGGCGACATCTCCGCCCGTGGTTCGGGGATGGTCTGTTGGATCACGTCGAGGATCTGCATGCGGGCCTCTTTGGCTTGCTCCAGCGCTTCGACCAGGATATCGTAAGAGAGCCCCGCGATCTTGATGTCCATCTGCAGGGCAGTGACCCCCTCGCGCGTGCCGGCGACCTTGAAATCCATGTCGCCCAGGTGATCCTCCAGCCCCTGGATATCGGTCAGGATTTGGTAGCGGCCGTCTTCCATCATCAGGCCCATTGCGATGCCCGCGACCGGGGCCTTGATCGGCACGCCAGCGTCCATCAGCGACATTGTGCTTCCGCATACGCTGCCCATCGACGTGGAGCCGTTGGAGCTGAGCGCCTCGCTGACGACGCGGATGGTGTAGGGAAACTCGCCTTCGTTCGGGATCACGGGCAGGAGCGCGCGCTCGGCCAGTGCGCCGTGCCCGATCTCGCGTCGGCGCGGGCCGCGTAGGGGCCAGGTTTCACCGGTGGAATAGGGCGGAAAGTTGTAGTGGTGGATGTAGCGCTTGGTCTCCTCCGGCGAAAGGTCGTCCAGCGTCTGTTCCTCGCGCGGCGTGCCTAGCGTAGTTACAGAGAGCACCTGGGTTTCGCCGCGGGTAAAGAGGCCGGAGCCGTGCGTGCGGGGGAGCAAACCCACCTCGCCTGAGAGCGGGCGGATCGTCTTTGTGTCTCGATTGTCGGCGCGGACGCCCTCCTCGATGGTGCGCTTGCGGATGATGTCACGCATCACTGCGTTAAAGGCCTCGCTCAGGATTTTGGTATCCCTTTCTTCGCTCTCGGCCTCGGCATACTGCTCGATCAACTCGTCCTTCAGGGCACTCGTGCGCTCTTGGAAATTCTGCTTGTCTGCCGCGCCGTAGATAGCATCTGGCAGCCGATCTTGCACCTGCTGGTGGACGAACTCGTACACCTGCTGGGGCAGCTCGTAGGGCTCGAACTCCCGCTTGGGCTTGCCTACGGCTGACCGCATCTCATTCTGGACGCGAATCACGTCCTGTATCGCCTCGTGACCAAGGCGCAATGCTTCGATCATCGTCGCTTCGTCGACCTCGTTGGCGCCGGCTTCGACCATCAGCACAGCATCGGCAGTGCCGGCCAACCGCAGGTCGAGCTTGCTGTCCTCCATCTGCGAGATGGGTGGGTTGATGACCAATTCCCCATCGATGTATCCCACGCGCACGGCGCCTACTGGCCCGTTGAATGGGATATCGGAGATGGTGAGCGCGGCCGAAGCGCCGATGACGGACAGGATATCGGCCTGATGCTCCTCATCGTGTGAGAGAGGGGTGATGATGATCTGTACGTCGTTGCGCAAGCCTTTGGGAAAGAGAGGGCGCAGGGGGCGATCGGTCAGGCGCATCGTGAGTATGGCCGACTCGGTCGGTCGTCCCTCGCGGCGGAAGAAGGAGCCGGGGATACGGCCTGCCGCGTAGAGCCGTTCCTCAAAGTCCACAGTGAGGGGGAAGAAATCGATCCCCTCGCGGGCCGTGTGCGACATAGTCGCTGTGACGAGCAGCAACGTGTCACCACTACGTATGGTGACCGCGCCGCCTGCCTGTTGGGCCAGTTTCCCGGTTTCCAGGGTGATAACTTTGTCGCCCAACTGGGCATTAAACGTGTGAATATTCATTTGTATACCTCCGTATTGTTGGCCAAGGCGGAGGTCAGGGACTGGGGGGTATCGCGTAACTGCGTTACGAATAACTGCGTTACGAATAACTTTGCTACGAAACACTCCCCAATTCCTGGACCTGCGCTTGGCTTATTCCGTTATTGAAACACGCTAAACGAGTAGATGGGCGCATTCGCTCCCGCATCTACTTGTCTGCATTACTCTTTGTTGTGGTTGTACAATTATCGACGTAGCCCGAGCCGCTGAAGGATCTCCTTATAGCGTTCGGGGTCTTTGCGACTGAGATAAGTCAGATGTCGCCTGCGTTGGCCAACCATCTTGAGCAAGCCGCGCCGAGAGTGCTCATCGTGCTTGTGAAGCTTGAGATGCTCTGTCAACTGATTGATGCGGGTAGTCAACAGGGCAATCTGCACTTCCGGCGAGCCGGTATCACTGGCTACACGGCCATACTCTTGAATAATGGTCTCTTTCTCGCTTTTACTCAATGGCACCACAACCTCCTTACATTAAGCACGGGCGGGGCTTGTGCCCCTCCCGAAGACACCGGGCTATTTTACCACGATTTGATTACTTGCGCAAGGTTGTGGTTTCCCCAACTTAAGGTAGAATGGCGCGGAATATGTCAATAAACTAGGGGGAGGGAGATGGGAGGCCTTGGTTGGAAGAACCGGTAGGGACGGTGGCGAGGGAGGACGTAAAAGTTACACAGGCAGCCGGCATCCTCTCGCTGGGCAATTTCACCAGTCGCGTGCTCGGCTTGGTGCGCGAGATGGTCAAGGCCCCTCTTTTTGGCTCCGGCGGCGACGTGAGCGCTTTGGACGCGGCGCTCCGTATCCCCACGATGATTTACGATCTGTTGGTGGGGGGAGTCCTCAGCTCGGCATTTGTTCCCATCTTTCACGACTATGCGGCTCCCGAGCGCCGGGAGGAGCTGTGGCGCTTGCTCAGCATTCTGGTCAGTATCACCCTGCTCATCCTATCGGCCGTTGTCTTGGTGGGGGAGCTCCTGGCGCCCCAGTTGATCGAGCTGCAGGCTGGTGGCCTTTCGCCCGAATATGTATCGCTGGCGGTCAAGCTCCTGCGCTTGACCCTGCCTGCCGTTATTTTCACCAGCCTGGCCAGCCTGATCTCGGGTGCGCTTTATGCGCTTAGGCGGTTCACCTTTCCGGCTTTTATCGGCGCTGCGGCGAATGGTGCCATCATCTTGACGGCGCTGCTTTTGGAACGCCGCCTGGGCCTCAGTAGCATGGCCGTCGGCACGCTGGTTGGGGCCGTGCTTCAGGTGACCATCCAGTTACCGGGGATGCGCGATGCGCGACTCGGCATCGTGCGCGGACTGCGCCACCCGGCCTTGCGAGGCGTTGGTCGTCTCTATCTTCCCGTACTCACCAGCCTGGTGGTGGACAAGGCAGCGGAGATGCTCAGCTACCGCCTGGCCTCTGGTATCAGCGACCCGGCCATCGCCCGCATGGGATATGCAGCCCAGATCATCCAATTTCCCCTTGGCCTGGTCTCGGCGGCGGTCTCTGTCGCGATCTTGCCCACGCTTTCCCAGCAGGCTGGCTGTGAGGATATCGGCCCCTTCCGGGCTACGTTGGCCAAGGGATTGCGGTTGGTTCTCGTGCTCGTCATCCCGGCGACGATTGGCTTGTACGTGCTGGCGCGCCCTACGATCGCCCTCATCTTTGAGCGTGGGAAATTCGCTCCGGTGGATACATGGGCGACCTCGCAGGTGCTGCGCTACTCGCTTTTGGGGTTGCTTGCCGCTGCCGTGGATCAGCCGCTCATTTTCGCCTTTTACGCCCGCAAGGATACGTTGACGCCTGCCCTCGTAGGCGTGGGGACGACCATTTTGTACGTCATGGTCGCCGCCGGCGCGGCCGGGTTTGGGGTGCTGACCCTGCCACTGTTGGTTTTCATCAATGCGCTGAAGCTGACCGCGCATGCGCTGACGATGTTGGTGCTGACCAGGTTGCGTTTGGGTGGCTTAGGAGGGCATGGCCTGTGGGCTCTCGCCCTGAAAGCTACCCTGGCCTCGCTGGCGATGGCGTTGGCGGCCTGGGGCGTGATGCGCGCGCTGGAGCGATTGGCGCTGGATGGATGGCTGGGAAATCTGCTCATCGTGAGTGGGGCAGGGGGCGCCGGCGTGGCGATTTACGGGCTTTTAGTTTGGCTGTTCAAATTTGAGGAGATTCGCTTGCTGCGCGCTGCCGTGCACGAGGTACTGCGGCGTTTGACGGGGCGTGAGTAGGGATAACTTCTGGCGGAGCCAAAAGTCATCCTTGACGGCGGTTTGTCGGTAGATTATAATCTCTTGTAAGCGGGTATTGAGAGGCGCAATTGAGGAGTGATCGGAGCCAACAACCGGTTCGCCCAGAGCGATACAACGAGGCGTATTTCCTGAATTCGTGTGAGGGGTACGAGGAGTTTATCGCCAGCGAGGGTGCGCACCTTTCGCGCCGGCTGGGTCAATCTTTTGAGATGGCCGAGGTCGAGCCTGGCATGCGAGTGCTCGACGTCGGTTGCGGCCGGGGAGAGATCCTGCGCCACTGCGCGGATGTGGGTGTAAAAGCCTACGGGATCGATTATGCGCCGGTTGCGGTGCAGATGGCCCGGGAGGCTGGGACCGTCTATCAGGCCGATGCCAAGCGGTTGCCCTTTCCGGCCCTTTTCTTCGACCGTGTGCTGATGTTCGATTTGGTTGAGCATCTCCACCCGTGGGAACTGGATCAGGCGCTGGCCGAGGCGCGGCGCGTGCTGCGGCCTGGGGGCCGCCTCATCGTTCACACGGCGCCCAATGAGTGGTACGATCATTGGGCGTACCCGGTGGTGCGTTTGGTACGCAGGCGGATGGGGCAGGGAAGGCGCTATCCCAAAGATCCGCGCGCGGTTATCCCGGCCAACCTCGACGTGCACGTCAACGAGCAGAGCGTGTTGAGCCTGTGGCGCGTGTTGAGGCGAGCGGGATTCCGTGCTCAGGTATGGCTCGATACGCCGCCGCAGAATCGGGACGAGGGACCTGTGTTGGCGGCAGCGCGTCACGTTCTCTTCAGTTGGCCACCTTTCCACTGGTTCTTTGAGCGGGAGGTATTTGCGGTGGCGAGGGTGGAAGGCTGATACAAGCTTAAACATCTTGGAGGAGTAAGATGGATTTTGTAGACAAGATCATTAATGGTGATTGTGAAAAAGTCCTAGGCGCCTTTCCAGACGACTCTGTTGATCTGATTTTTACTTCGCCGCCATATGCCGATCGGAGAAAAAGGACCTATGGTGGTGTCAAACCCGATGAATATGTTAGCTGGTTTTTGCCAAAAGCCGGGCAATTCATGCGTGTCCTGAAACCCACCGGTACTTTTGTTCTGAACATAAAGGAACGCGTTGTTGATGGCGAACGTCACACCTACGTGATCGAGTTAATACTGAAGTTGAGAGAGCAGGGTTGGTTGTGGACTGAGGAATTCGCCTGGCACAAGAAGAACTGCTACCCAGGAAAATGGCCCAATCGGTTTCGTGATTCTTGGGAAAGGCTTCTACAATTCAACAAGCGGCGCAAATTCAACATGTACCAAGAGGCTGTCATGATACCCATTGGAGACTGGGCACAAGCTCGTCTTGCGAATCTGAGCGAAACAGACAAAACCAGAGATGAATCAAAAGTTGAAAGTGGGTTTGGGAAAAATGTCTCTAGGTGGGTTGGGCGTGATGAGGTATACCCGACAAACGTCATCCACATGGCCACAGAGTGTTCAAACCGAAAGCACAGTGCCGTTTTTCCTGTGTCCCTACCTATCTGGTTCATAAAGCTGTTCACGAAACCAGGTGATATAGTCCTTGACCCCTTCGTTGGCTCCGGAACGACCGCCGTAGCAGCGAAAAAGCTTGGACGCAGGTATGTGGGAATTGAGATTAACGAAGAGTACTGCCATATTGCACGGGAGAGGCTCGTAGAGAGACAACCGTTGTTATTGGAGAACCCTGAAATCTATGAAACAACGAGGTGAGTACAATGAACCAGCTGGAACTTGATATAGTCAGAGCCTACGTCAATGAGACCGTCGTGGATTTTCATCAGAAGAGGTTCAAGTCATTGGAACAGTTGAAGCTCAAGAAGTTGCTCAGAAAGAACCCGTATCTGTTCAAAGCCAAAAATGTCACTACCGCTGGAGAGCTGATAAATGGTTTGCTTGACGCCTTTCTCTCATCATCTGAGGAGAAGCTATTTGGTGACTTTTTGGAAGACTTGGCCATCTTTATTGCGGGTCAGACGTGCGATGGACATAAGTCAACGGCACCGGGTGTGGATTTGGAGTTTGAGAACAAAGGCATCTACTATGTTGTCTCGGTAAAATCGGGGCCGAACTGGGGAAACAGTTCCCAACAAAGCAAACTTGCTGACGACTTGCAGAAAGCTGTTACCAGAGTGAGACAATCACGACATGGTGCAAACGTCCAGTCAGTCTTAGGCATCTGCTACGGCAAGACAAGAACGCGCTACCTGCGAGGCTACCTGAAAGTGGTAGGTCAGAACTTTTGGTATTTGGTCAGTGAAAACGAGAACCTGTACACGGACATTGTTGAACCAATTGGATATAAGGCTAGGGAGCATAACGAAGCATTCCATAAAGATAGAAGCCGAGTAGTCAACAGGTTTACAAAAGAATTCATCGACATTTTTTGTGATGGTACAGGCGCAATAGATTGGGTGAAACTTGTCGAGTTTAGCAGCGGCAATTACGACCTGGACAAGTTCTTAGCATGATTCCTAGGGAAGAAGGTAGAGCTAAACAAGGAGCGATACAGCGTTTTCACGCGATCATTTTTGACTTTGACTATACCCTGGCCGATTCATCAAGAGGGGGCATTGAGTGCATCGATTCCGCCCTCGCTGAACTGGGTTTGCCGGCTGCCTCGGCGGAGGCGGCCAAGCAGACGATTGGCCTGTCGCTTGCAGAGGGATTCCGGGCGTTAGTTGGCCCGCAGCCCGCCGCTCGGGCCGACGAGTTTGCGCGCTTGTTCATCGAGCGAGCAGACGGGGTGATGGCTGATCTGACCGTTCTCTTCGAGTCGGTCCCGGCAACCATCGCGGCGTTAAAGGCTCAGGGTTTTTCCTTGGGCATCGTCTCGACCAAGTTCCGGTACAGGATAGAGGCCATTCTGGAGCGCGAAGGCTTGCAAGACGCTTTCGGCGCGATCGTCGGTGGAGAGGATGTGGCGGAGCACAAGCCCGATCCCACCGGTCTTCTCACCGCGATCGAGAGACTGGGCGGTGCGCCCGAAAGCACGCTCTACGTGGGTGACAGCGTGACTGACGCAGAGACGGCGAGGCGAGCGGGTGTTCCCTTTGTGGCTGTTCTTTCGGGGGTGACGCCGAGGGAGGCTTTTCTGGATTATCCTGTCTGTGGGATTCTGGAGAGTCTGTCTGAGTTGGCAGATATAAAAGATTTCCAGGCGTGATTTAAGAGCATGAAGGACCGACGTATCGTTGAAGAGCTGACCATAGAGGAGCTGGGGGAGGTTCTGCGCATCCGCAGACGCGAGGCGCGATTGGAGCGGCTGCGCCAGATGGGGAAGGACGCCGACGTGGGCACCTTTGATCCATTGGCCCCTAAGCCGGCCGTCGAGCCTCAACCCGCACCCTTGCCGACCGACCACCGGCGTTTCCAGGACACGGGAGCGACGGCGCAATACCGGGTGCACGTGCCCGATGAATCACCCGGGAAGGAAAAACCCCGGTGGCGGCTGCCCCGAATCCGTTGGGACTGGCTGCGCGACAAGAGCTTGCTGGTGATCGAGTTGGGGGTGCTGGTCGCTTTGATCCTCGTTTTCTTGAGCATATGGATGCAGATGCGCGAGATCAACGAGGAGGCCAGGGAAGTGCAGCAGGAGCAGCTTCCCACGCTCACGCCGACGCCGCTCATCCGGGTGGCGCTGTTGCCTGGGGGCCACACGCCACCCGACGCGTTGGGCAGGAGTGCGCCCGAGGAGGTCCCCGCTCATTTGCGTGATCTGGTCAGCGCGATTACGCCGCAGCCAGCCCCCACGCGCGGCCCGGAGCATGCGATCCGCATCCGGATTTCTTCTATTGACGTGGAGGCGCCCGTCGTCGAGGGAGATGACTGGGAAGCCCTCAAGCAGGGGGCGGGCCATCACATTGGGAGCGCCAATCCGGGTGAGAGTGGCAATTGCATCATCTCCGCTCACAACGATATCTTTGGCGAGATTTTTCGCTATCTGCCAGACGTCGATCTGAGCGACGAGGTGTTCGTCTACACGGCCAGCCAGGTCCACAAGTACGTCATCACCCAGAAGCGCTTCGTCGAGCCGGACGACGTGAGTGTGATGTATCCTACTTCCAGCCCAGTCTTGACGCTGATCTCTTGTTATCCGTACGGCATCGATTCGCATCGTATTGTCGTTATTGCCGAGTTGAGGTAGAAAACAGGGAGGTTTTGAGATGGCAAAAAAGTCGCGCCGCAAGAAGAGGGAGATACGTCTTTCGCCAACTCAGCTCATGCGGCCGGGTGTTACTGAGGTGGCTGATGGCTCCCTCACTCTTGAGGCGGCGGTGCCCGACTTGCGGGAAACTTACGGTCATGTCACAACCGACCTCAAGCGTATGGGCATCGTCGCTGCAGTGGCTCTGGTTGTGGTTATTATCCTGGTGATCGTGTTGGTGTGATCGTCAGGCTGCGAGGCTGGACCGGGTTACTTTGCCCTAGT
>CAZKDJ010000121.1:0-12701 GCA_964551295.1 uncultured Anaerolineales bacterium
CGCGTCGCTGACATCCTTTGCCAGTTCGACCTGCTGAACCAGCCGGGGGGCAGACGCCACGTTGACCACAGCCAGCACCAACAATGCCAGGGCAGCGCCAAACAGAAAAGACCGTTTCCTCACGAGGCCTTCTCCAAGCCTTGACCTGCGCCAGCAAGCTATCAACGACAAATAACGATCGATCGGGGGACGGGGAACGCTTCTTCCCCATCCCCCTTGCAAACCTCCGTCAGTCAGAGTCCCAGTTCCTCATGACCAAGGACAGGAATATCTGCCGGGGCATGATTTGTATGGATGCCTCCGCGGTCGCCGTGGGTAGAGATCCAGGATCTGCCTGGTCGAACAACGTGGCCGTGTTGGTGATCACATACCCGCTGGAGAGAGACGCGGCGGGTATCCCCGTCACCTCAACCTGGTAGGGGATAGCCAGCCCGCTAGAGCCGACGACCAGCCAACCATCCCAGACGACGGCGTCGAGCGTTGGGCTGTACTCCGCCCCCCCGCCGACGCTACCGGGGATAATACTGAGGTAGGCAGGCTCGGGGTTGTAATCGGTGATCATGATGTCGACATTCTGCGTCAGTTCGGTAGTCGGTGCAAAAAAGAGCGTAAACGTGAAGACATCACCAACTTTTGGGGTTCCGTCGCTGGCGGACTTGGTGAACGTGGCCTTCTGGGCCGGCGCCGATGGGGCTGCACTGACAACGGAAACCATGAATACGACCAATGCCATCATGGCCACTACCAAAGCAGTGACTATAGCAGTTTTCTTCATAGTATTTGTTCCTCCTTAATCAATCATTTCTGTATTTAGGTACAGGTGACCTCATGAACTCGTAAGGCGATTGGGCAATCATTGCATAAAATATCCTCCTTCACCGGCTCGACCGGACGTAGGGAGACGCCCGGGTTTCCCATCTGGTCAAGTATCTCATATACACAATAGCGAATTGTGTTCGTTCAAGCCCGGGATTTGCCGCAGACCGGGGCTCTGATCAAGCTGGGCCTCCACCTCGATTCTCGGAGAAGCGAACACGTAGCCCTTACCGCGCACCGTATGGATGAGAGAGGGAGCAGCCGGATTGGGCTCGATCTTTCTCCGCAGGCGCGAGATGTGTGGACGGATGATTTCCTGGGCATCCTGGCTGCTCACGTCGTAGTCAAACGCGGCCCGGGCTAACTCGCGGCAGGAAAAGGTCACCTCAGAATGCCGCATCAGATAGCTCAACAGTTCCACTTCCTTCAGGGTCAGCTCGGCGCTGTGATTGGTCATCCCATCCCCCGATACCACGAACACCAGGGATTTCTCCCGGTCCAGGATGGCCGAGCCACACCGCAGGAACCGCTCCGCCTGATCTGCACGAGAGAGCGCCTTCTCCTTCTCCTTGCCCTGGAGCACCTCCACCGCCTCCCCGATCACCCGCAGGAGATACTGCCGATGCAGTTGCTCCTGGCAACGCTCGAGGGCACGGTTCACCGCAGCTTCGATCTCTCGATTGCTGCACGGCTTGATCAAATAGTCAACCGCACCGGCTTTCACCGCCGCGACGGCGCTCTCGAACGTGCCGTGGGCGGTGAACACGATCACCGATAGATCCGGACAGATCTCCTGTGCCCGCTTCATCACCTCCACCCCATCCACCTCGGGCAGACGAAGATCGAGAAGCATCAGGTCATAGGGAGCTGAAGTCAGTTTGGCCAACGCATCGCTGCCGGAGGCGGCCTCGTCTACCTGGCAGTCCATCAGGCTGAGCACCCGGCCGACCGCCTTGCGTGTCGTGGGTTCGTCCTCCACAATCAGAACGCGCGCCTCAGGTGGGGATAGAATCGAGGAAAACTCCACCGCTACGCCTCCTTCGCCAAACGCCCATCGCGCCAACGAGTAGTCAACGACGATTGGGAGCTGTCATCACCTAAGAAGAAGTCAAAGGTAGTCTGCGGCTCTTTGTCAACCCAATACAGGGTTGCCCGACGCCGGACAAACTCGCGTACACAGGTCCCTCCCCACATCTCGGTGCACTCTCCTCCTATCATCTCAATAATCTGGGGGGCGGGGGGTGTGTGGGGGGGGGGGGGGGGCGGGCCCCCCCCCCCCCCCCACACCCCCCATCTTCCCCTACTTATTGAGAAGATACCTCTCCTCCCACTGTTTAAGCAAAGCGACTCGTCAAGTAGGACGCCAGCAAGAGAAAATGAGGAAACCCGTGCGAATTACGTTCGCGCGGGGCTGCCGCCCCGACAATCCACAGCTTGGCCTTGGATTGCCTACCATGAATCACACATCCTCCATTATAAACCAAATAAGCGCGCCCTGGGATTGCGTTCTCCTTGCAACCATATTGCCGTTGCAAGGAAACGGGCAAGGAAACCACCGAGGGTGGGAAAAAGATCTCTGCCCACTATTCCACCTCACACGAGCGGAGGGTGTCCGCCGAGACCTGAGGGAGCACGACGGTAAAGACCGCCCCGCCACCGGGGACGTTGTCAGCCGTGATGGTCCCTCCATACTGCTGTACGATGGACCGACTGACCGCCAAACCCATACCGGTTCCGCCCTCTTTGGTCGTGCAGAACGGACCGAACAGACTGGGCAGCACGTCCGGCGAGATACCGCGCCCGGTGTCAGCGACGGTCAGCTCAACCTGCTCTCCGCAGCCCCGAGCCGCCACGTTCAACCTGCCGCCTTCGGGCATGGCATCCACGGCGTTCAAAACCAGGTTGAGCAACACGTTTATCAGGTGATCGGACGAGACAAACACGGGGGGCAAGTTATCGGGCACGTCCACATGGACCCGGATGTCGCTATCCCGGAGTCGCCCGCCGGCCAACCCTAGAGCACGGTGAACGGTCGCTGCGACCGCAGTTGACTGGCGCTTCAGTCGCAGGGGGCGAATAAAGTCCAGCGTCCAGCCGGTAAAAGCCTTCAACCGCTCGACCTCCCTGCGCACGTCCCGCAAGTAGCTCCAGCGCTCCTCCTCTCCCAACGGAGAATCCAGGACCAAGCCCAGGCTGCTCTCAATAGCCTGCAAGGGATTGTTGATCTCGTGAGCCAATGCCCCCGCCATCCGCTCCATCGCCGCCAGACGTTCGGCCTGAGCAGCGTGCTCCTCCGCTCGCTTGCGCCCGGTGACGTCCACCCCGATAGCCCACGAAGCCCAGCCGGGAATGGGAAAACGTCCCGACATATTGGACCACACCACGGTCTTGACACTCCCGTCCTTGGCGGTGAGTTCCACCTCCCAATCCCGAAAGTCATTCCCTCGCTCGTCCCACTCAGCCAACACACGCCGGAGATAGTCCGGGTCCGGGTACAACAGCTCCAAAGCCTGGGGATTGCCGACGATTTCCTCGGCGCTGTAGCCCGTCACCCGCTCACACTCGCGGTTCCAGACCAGAATGCTGTTGTCCGCGTCCAGGGCGTCTAGCAGCACCGGCATTTCCTGAACCACCAAGCGCAGACGCTGCTCGCTCTCCCGCAAGGCCTCCTCTACCCTCCTCCGCTCGTCGATTTCCTCCATCGCCCGGTCATACAGACGATCGTTCTCGACCGCCACCGCCACCTGGCTAGCCAATGCCTTCAGAAATTCGACGTCGTCCTGCGGGTAGTAGTCATCCGGGTCACGCCGTCCAAACAACCATACCCCTACCGTCCGTTCCCGCATCTCGAGCGGGATCGCCAGTCGCACCCAGTCGAGTCCACATCCTACGTCGGTCGCAGGGGGATGATACCGGCCAGCTTCCGCCAGCAATTGCCGGATCTGTCCGGCTGTGCCGGGCGTCTCACTTACCTTGACACCACGCGCATAGAGGAACCCAGGGTCTCCATCTTCCCCCAATAGATAGAGCGCCGACTGGCGAATAAGCAGGGCCGGGGCGACTTTATCCGCCAGCAAGCAGGCCAAAGCCTCGAGGTCCACGGCTGCAGGGATCTGGTTGCCAAAGACCCGCATGATGTCTTCTGGATTGTAGCCGGTGCCGTAGGCCAGCCGGTCAACCAGCCGATGGAAGCGCCCGTGCAGAGGCACCGCGGCGACGATGAAGACGACCAAGACCGCAAGGCTGAAAACAAGAGAACTATGAGAGATGCCGAGCCACTGACCTCCGGCAAAAAAGACCAGGAGAAACGCCGTCACGGAGAGCAAGACAAAGCTATACAGGCTGAGGAGGCGATTGGCCCGCAACTCCAGGGGGCCCAATTGGCGCTTGTAGATCGCATAGACGTAGAGAGGCAGCAACAAAGGGAGTGCCAACAGCGAAATAAAGGAGGGCAATCCCGCCAGGTGAGACACACCCAGAAGTGCAGGAACGGCCGATAGCAACCCCGCCGGAGCCCCGGCCAGGACAACTCCCGCCAACATCAGGCGCACCGCAGGCCTGTCTGAAGCGCGCCGCCGGTCGAAAAGTCGAAAGATCAATGGCCCAAGGCATCCCAGGAAGGCCAGCAACAGCGCCAGGTTGAAGGCAACGCGCGGCAGCAATCGAAGCAGTTCGAGAAGCGCCAGAACGGCGGCGGCTGCGTACAGGAGCGGCATGAGGTAACATCGACGACATCGAAGGAGAGGGCCGGGGACGTTGAGGTGCAGTTGGAGATAGACAGGCACCAACAACCAGGCCAGGGCATGCTGGGCCGGAGAGGCAAAGGCCACGCCCACGGACGAACAGACCCCTGCCGCCAGCCAACTCGCGGTCAGGTAGTTGAATGAGATCAACAACCACCACCGCAGGTCGCGCGGCCACACAAAGATCAAGACAAAGGTCCCACCCAGCCAGAAGGGGACCCAGGACAACAAGCCCTGCGGCAGCCGATGGATGCGGCCCGCGCCGGTGGGCCCTAACATCTGCCAGTTGATGGTTTGCTCCTCCTCACCCCGGCGAAAGGTGATGGACACCCACTCCCCGGCATCGTAACCAGCAAAGGGGGCCTGGCTCCAGTCCTGCTCCCATTCCGCCCGAGTCAGATCACCGACCACCAGCAGTCGATCTCCGACCTGAAGACTGTTCCGGTTGGCCTCACACCAGACCACATCGGCCTCGCACGGTTCAAACCCGCTGATGCTCCAATCGAAATTGAGATAGTCGAAGCCAGGATAAGGTGCCAGGTAAACGAATGCGTAGACGTAGAAAAGACACACGAGGAGCGCAAGGACGGAGAGAAAGATAAGCCACCAGCCTGACCTGCACCGGGAGGCGCCGTAGCGAGTGTTCACATCAGATCCTTTCAGGCCCTTGGGAGATCTCGATTCCCAATACACAAGCGTGACAATGAATACTGCAGCTATGCAGGTGGCTTGGCGAATCATCCATCAATCTCCAAGGCTTGACTCGTTGCGCAAAAGACAGTACTACTAATTGACTATTATACCATGGTACTTTTCGGTCACACTCGAGAATTACCTAGTTTTTATTGCACATTCTGTTGCATTTTCGCCACTTGGCTCAGCTATCAGTGATAATAAAAATTATATTTGATATTCCTCTCATAATTGTGGTATAATTACCCTCAGAACGACCTGTAACGCCACTTCTTGACCCAAGATAATACGGAGGCGAACGCCCGATGAAGCCCAAATACACCTTTACCTCCGCCATCGTGCGTGACTTGATGGGGATCGAGGCTGCACGCAAGGCCGTGGATATGACTGTCCTGCCGCTCCATATCGCCGAGCGGTTGCGCCAGCAAGCGCGCTTACGCTCCACTCACTTTTCCACCCGCATCGAGGGCAACCGGCTGACCCTGGCCGAGACCGAGCGGGTCGTGTTCGAAGGTCGCCAGATGCCAGGCCGTGAACGCGATGTCCGCGAAGTGCAGAACTATTACCGCGCACTGCAACAGGTCGAGGAATGGGCTGAACAGCAGACGCCAATCACCGAACGGCTCATCCGACGTCTGCACGTCGGCATCTTCAAGGGCCCCCGTGCCAAACCCACGCCCTACCGTGATGGGCAGAACGTCATCCGCGATGCTGCCACCGGCACCATCGTCTATATGCCACCCGAAGCCGGAGACGTACCTGGCTTGATGCAAGATCTGGTCGACTGGATCGCCCAGGCTGAGAGGGAGCAAGTACCCGCGCCGGTGATCGCCGGGTTAGTGCACTACCAATTCGTCACCATCCACCCATTCTATGATGGCAACGGGCGCACAGCACGTGCTTTGGCGACCCTGATCCTCTACCGACACGGATACGACCTGGGCCGTTTCTACAGCTTGGAAGAAGTCTACGTCCAAGATCTGGCGGCCTATTACGAGGCGCTACAGACACACTCACACCACAATTACTACGAAGGCCGCGCCAACGCCGACCTGACCGAGTGGCTGGCCTACTTTCTCCACAGCATGGCCGAGACCTTCCGGCGTGTCGCCGACGAGGTCCGTACCCAAGCCGAGAGCCCCACCCCGCCAGAGGCACCCAAGCTGCGGAATCTCGACCGGCGGGCACGGATCGTGCTGGGAATGTTCACCCAGCGGGAGACGTTGACCACTACAGAGATTGCACGAGCCCTGGGACTTTCGCCCCGCACCGTGCGCGATCTGATCGCCGGATGGCTGGCAGACGGCTGGTTGGAAATCGAGGACCCGGCACGGCGATCGAGGCGGTATCGTTTATCGGCAGAATATCGGCGGCTTATCGGCGGAACAACGGCGGAGGCCTGATGCGATGAGCGGCGACGTATTCAAGCAGTTCCACACTCACCTGGAGGCCCGCGACAAGAGCCCCCACTCTATCCGAGCCTATCTGTCTGACCTGTGCCAGTTCGCCGCTTGGTTTACCGAACACACTGGCGAGACCTTCGCCCTGGAAACCATCACCGAGTACGATGTGCGCGATTGGCGCGATCACCTGGCCGCGACGATGAAGCCGGCCACAGTCAACCGCAAGCTGGCCGCCCTTTCCGCGCTTTATCGTTGGGCTGGGGAAACCGGACAAGCGGAACGAGATCCCACCCGCTACGTCAACGGGATCAAGCAGCAACCGGTGGCACCCAAGGCTATGAGCAAGCAAGACCTGACCCGCATCCTGCGGGCAGCGCGCAAGGACAACAAAAGGGACGCTGCCCTCTTGGAGTTCCTGGCCGCGACGGGGCTACGCGCCTCGGAGGTCGCCGGCATGACGGTCGGCGACGTGGAACTGAACGAGCGCAGCGGTTGGGCTACCGTGCACGGCAAGGGTCGCAAACAGCGCCGGGTGCCGGTACACGCCCGGGCCCGGCGGGCGCTGAGCGAATACCTGAAAGAGCGCGACGATCCCGTCGGCGACGAGCCGCTGTTTCTCTCGCAGAAGGGCGGGGCCATCACTCCCTATACTGTTTGGTACACGGTGAAGAAGTACGCTGCGCTGGCCGAGGTCGAGGGCGTAACACCACATACCTTCCGCCATACGGTGGCCACGCAGCTCGTGCGTGATCCGGAGGTGGACCTGGTCACCGCGGCAACATTCCTGGGTCACAGCCGGCTGGACACCACAGCACGGTACAGCCAACCCAGCGCAGAGGACCTGGAAGAAGCGGCAAATCGGCTAGGCTGAGGAGAATTGACAGGCAATCTCTTGTCTGCTATTCTTGCATTCGAAGAGCAGAAGCGACTGAAAGAGCAACAGAATGGGCACCGTCAACGCTCTACAAGTACCGCAGGATATTTTGGATTCGTCTGGGCTGAGTATAGCCGAGTTGAAGGTGGAGATGGCAGTGCACTTGTACTCCCAAGGACGCCTCTCTATCGGCAAGGCGCGTGAACTGGCCGAGATGCCATTGTGGGAGTTCCGCCAGTTGCTGGCTTCGCGCCACATCTCACCCCACTACGACGAAGCCGAACTGGAACAGGATGCAGCCACGTTGAGCGAGATGGAACGGCTATGATCATCATCAGCAACACGACACCACCATGACCTTCCAAGCACCTGCGAGTCTGAATATCAGCGCCGAGGAAGCGCGAAGGCTGGTCAATCGACAGGTCGTGACCAAGCTGGGAACCGGGATGATCGCACGCGATCCCGAGTTGACCGCCGACAGAGAACGAGTTGTGTGGCGCGTCCCTATCGTGCTCTTTCTGCCGAACCTCGGCGACTTGGGTCAAGTAGGTACGGTGGACGTGGATGTTGAAAGTGGTGATCTCTTGATTAACACCGACGACCAGGAAAGAATCATCCAGCGTGCCCGCAGACTCTGCCCCAGCACCAAACTGCAAGCAGAGTAATCCAGGAGCTTGTCGGCCCAGAGGGGCGACCACAGGTACCCGCCACACTGAGCGTTCGCCTGGCACGTACTCCGGTTCTCCTCCCATCAGCAAGTTGCCCACATCCTGCGCCAGCCACGCGCTCACCTTGCGCCGGGCAGTCCGCGCATCTACAGGGACAGCTGCTGCTCCATCGTCTCACTCCATTTCTTGCAGCTCATCCGAATCCCTCCAGCATGCGCATCAACTTGTACTTGCGGCCGTGGTTGGTACGGATCTCTCCCAGGTACGCCCGCCAGTCGGCCTCGCGGCCCGCGGCCTGGTAGGCCATACGCGCTCGCGTCAGCCAGCTTATCGCGTGGTGGTAATACTTGGACTGCCCAGGTTCGATGATGCGCTCCGCATGCCGGCGCGCGGCTCCGATGACCCATTCTGGCCGGTACTCCACGACGGCGTCCATCACCCGCTCGAGTAGATCGTAGCCCGCACCCTTTTCGACGGCGGCGATGGCGTCGTCCAGGAGACCCTCGTGGAGAAAGACATCCACCTGGGCCTGGGAGCTGGAGTAGCCGGAAGCCCGCCGCAGATGGGACAGCAGGTCCTCCTGCAGCTCCGGCCAGCGCTGTCCCGCCAACTCCTGCACCCTCTGATAGGCGGCCATACTCAGTAGATCCAATTTTCGTCACTCCGAGCGGAGCGAGGAGTCTCCCAATGCAGGGCGGAGATTCTTCGCTACGCTCAGAATGACGGTTTCGCAGGTGATTTTCATCAACACGCACATGTGCACACCAAGAATTTGGATCTACTGATACTGGGTATCTCCCGAAACGCGACCGTCGCCGCCTCGAGCGCGTGCTCTGTCTCACCCATTCCATCGGCCAGGTCGCACAGCCAGGCAGCCAGCTCGCCCTTGCGACCTTCAGCAGTCAGCCCGTGCTCGGCGACGCGCAGGGCGGCCGCCATCTCCTCTTGCTCGCGCAGCACCTTGGCCAGCGCCAGGAACTGGGAGGGTTCGTCCAGGTATTGCAGACCCTCGTCTACCGCCTCCTGTACCCGGCCCAGGCGGGCCAACATGAGCACATACAACCCCAACTGCCCCTCGGCCTGGGCCAGATTGAGGTATTCCTGGTACCGCTCCTGCCGCTCCAGCACCCTGAGTCGGGCCACGGCCAACTCGTCGGCGTACAAGGGCGCCTCATCCTCCCAGGCCCCCAGGCGGGTGATCTCGCCCTGCATGGCGCGCTGGAGGGGCGGATAGTCCCATCCCTGCAGGATGGCCGCCTGGGCCGCATCAAACGCGTCGTCTATGCCATAGTCACCGACCTCAGCCTGCCTGCGGGTCAGCGTCTGTGCCCACTGCTGCCGCTCCTCAGGCGTGAGATCATCGGCTGCCAGGCCGGCCTCGATCCAGGCCACGCCCAGGTCCCCAAAGAACTCTCCGGCGAAACCGTCTGAGTCGTCCAGGCAGGTCCAGCCCTCCACGTACTCGTCGGTGATGGCCTCCAGGAGCAGGAGGGCATTTCTCCCGTCCCCGGCGTCGATAAAGTCTTGTGCCTGGTACAGCAGTTGGCGCACCTGATCCACCACGCCGCTCACGTGCCAGTAGGCCTCGGAGGCGCGCATGCGATCCAGGGAGTGCAGGATTCCACTGACCTGGCGGCGGATGGGCCGGGGGTCTATCGGCGTGCGCCGCTGTGGAGCATCTTTGGATGAGACACCAGTTTCGCTTTCATCCGGGGTGCCCTGGCTCAATGCGATCTGGCTCTCGATCTCGTCGGCCGCGCATGGATCGTTGGCCGCCAGGTGCAACAGCAAATCCCGCAACTGCTCGCGGTCCAAATCGGCAAGCAGTTCGTCGAGGGTCGGGCGTTCTTCGAGCAGGTCAGGCGCGCGCAGGCAGGCCAGCAGCGCGGCGACGATGTGCTTGCACCAGCCGCCCCAGTCGTAAGGGCAATCGCAGGTCGCGCCGGTGACGCCGCCTTCATCAAATGTGACCCGCACGCGGTAGGGCTGGTACTGGCTGCCTTCGACCTCGGCTTGCAGCACGCTGCCACGCTGTACCAGGGAAACCACCGCGCCTCGGTGGTAGTAGCTCTCGCCCCGGCTGAACGATTCGGCCGTGGCCTGCCGGCGAATGGCGGCTTCGCTGAGGGATGGGATGGTCATCCCTGCTCGGCTAACTCCGCTTGGGGCAGCCCCTTCTGGCGGCGCAACTCGATCAACTGGCGGATGAAGGCAAACTCCTCTTCCAGCGCTTCATACTCGGCACGAAAGAAAGGCTCCTCCATCTGTTCAGGGACATACTCGTCAAAGCTATAAGTGGTCTCTCGTTCGTTCATCATTCACTCCCTCTGTTCCAAAAGCTCGGCCATCCGGCGCAGGGCTACCTCGATGTTTTGGCCTGGGCTTGCTTGGACAGAACGATCATCATCTCTCGTAGAGAAGCAAAACAGGCCGAGGTGAGCAGGGGCATCTCCGCCGGATCGACCGTCTCGATGTCCTCACGGTCCAGCGGCATCCACGCTGCATGGACCAGGTTGGCCGCTTTTTCCTCCCGCTTTTCCAACAGTGCGCGCCGGTAGGCCTTCAGATCGGCGACGAACCGTCGGGTCCGCTCCGGCGTAAAGATGGCGCGGGCCATCTCCCGGGCAATCCCGGCCATTATCTGGCTCATTTCGTCGAGCGTCTCCCTGTCATCCCATGCGCCGCGCGCGGCGGCTTCCCTGGCCCGTGCTTCTGCCGGCTTCAGCCGTTCCAGGAGCACGGGCACCCAGGGCTCGGTCTCTTCCTGGATCAGGTAGAGACAGTCGTCGTCGTCACGCTCAAAAAGCCGCACGCTCTCAAGCTGCAGGTCCCAGCTCTCTGCCTCCGCCATACCGCGCAACATAGGATGGGCTTCGTAATAGACCTCCAGCGTGGTTTTCTTCTCCGGGTCGGCGAACTGTGCCCTTAGCAGAGCCTCGACCTCCTCGACATCCTTGCCGGCGACGTCCGATGGTTTAAAGTCCACCATGGCCAAGAGCGCTTCCTGCTCGCTGTCCATCTGGCTGGCCCACTCGTTATAGGCCAGATCGAACATCGCGAACAGAAAAGGATTGCTCTCCTGCGGCACCTCGACCATTCGATAGGCGGAGTACCGGATTATCCAGGCGTCGAGATACCGCCAGGCGGCGACGTACTCGGGCAGCGCCATCATCAATTGACGGGCCACGCGAACCCGGTCGTCTTCGTCTCCAGCCAGATGCACTGTGGCCTGAACGAGGATCTCCATGTCCTCGTCGTTGGGCATCTGCTTGAAACGGGAGGGATAGCCGACTTCCTCGAAGGCGCGATGGACATCTTGGGCGGTGTACCGCAGCGAGGCAAAGCGCTCTTCGGAGAATAGACGCTGTGCCCGTTCCATCGCCGTCGGCGGATCGCTCAGCAGATTCTCGAACTCGGCCCGGTGGGCCTCCAGCACACGACCGGCAGCCTCGATCTGGCCGGCCATCGCGTCGTAGGCGGCCAACTCTTCGATTTGATCCAAGTTGTCCCGCAGCTTCTGTGCCTCGTCGTCGGGCAGCTGGGGGATCACTTGTTTCGCCAAGTAGCGGATCCGATTTACCTGGTCGATTGGTCCTCGTTCTACGCGACGTACGGACTGGACTTTGCATACAGCAGTGTTTATACTTCTTCCCACTGCCACAGGGATCGTTGCGCCCAATTTTGGCCATCAGAATAGCTCGTAAAATGCGTCTGTGCCCAGCGTGGGAATCATCCGCTGGGCCAACTTTTCGAGTGGACCCGTGTCGACAAAGATCCAATCATCGATGCTGCCCGAGTAGCACCAGCGCTCCGCCCGGTAGACGCGCGCCTCCTCGTCCTCCAGGATAAAGCGCAGCACCGGCGTGAACTGGGCGCTGCCCTCAAAAAGCGCTCGCAAGTCGGCCTCTTTGGCTTTGGTCATGAAACCCAGCCCGCGCAGATCGGAGATCAACCCGTCTGCGTCCGGCCCCACCGACTCGTACACCTCGATGGAATTGTGCCTGACGTTGACGCGGTAATTGCGCGCCTTGGGGTGCCTGCGCACCGCCTCCTCGACGGCGGCGATCTCCTGCGGCAGGAGCTTTTGCGTGCGCTCCTTGACCAGCGAGACGATGCCGTTGACGCTCTCGCTGATCTGATACCCGTCGGGTATCGCCTCCACGACACGCTTGCCCTGCGGGTCGCGGGCGAAGGCGTAGCGCGGCTTGCCGGTCTTGGTCACACCCTGGCACAGCGTGTAGGTGGCGCCTTTGCGGTTTGTATACGTGATGGGCATCTTTTCTACATCCTTTTCAACGGTGCAATCAGATCCCGCTCGACGTCCTGCGGGAGGGACACCCGCGTGACGATCTCCGGCCACAGCTCGATAGGCGGCGCGGCGATCAATGCCTCGTCCAGGCGGATCGCTTCCCAGTCGTCGTGCAGGTAAGGCCGTCGTCCGCAGCGCATCGCATCGCAACTCATCCGAATGCCCGGTCCGCACCGCCGCCAGGGACAGGTGCGG
>CAZKDJ010000122.1:0-12495 GCA_964551295.1 uncultured Anaerolineales bacterium
TGCACTGTGTTATCCTGGAGGGTGGCGGCGCTACTCAAGAGGTACAGCCCGCCGCCATAGCCGCCGTGGCCTCCTACGCCATCTGTGCTGGCAGTGTTGCCTTGCACTGTGTTATCCTGGAGCGTGGCGGCGCTACTCGAGAGTAATAGCCCGCCCCCGAGGCCGATGCCGCCAGTGCTGGCGGTGTTGCTGACGACGGTGTTGCCTTGGAGGGTGGCGGCGCTACTCGAGAGTAATAGCCCGCCGCCTTCACCCCAGGAGGCTGTGCTGGCAGTGTTGCCTTGTACTGTGTTATCCTGGAGGGTGGCGGCGCTATTCGAGAGGTACAGCCCACCGCCGTAGCCGCCGTAGCCTACGGCGGCTGTGCTGGCGGTGTTACTGACGATCACATTGTCCTGGAGCATGACGTCGCTATGACTGAGGTATAACCCGCCGCCGGCGCCCGTGCTAGCTGTGCTGGCGGTGTTGCCGGTGACCACACAGCCGCTGATGGTGGCCGTGGCCAAGTAGACGTACACCCCGCCGCCGGCATCGTACCCAGCCCCATACAATCTGGTAGCATTTCCGCCGGTGATGCGCAGCCCTTCTAGCGTGGGGGTGACAGTCTGTCCTGAGCTTGTCCAGGGGTCCCCCACGATGACCAGCACCCGTCCCAGTCCCTGTGCGTCCAGCGTGGTGGGATTGGCCACCGAGTCGGGCGGGCCGGCAAAGCCGTCGGTGCTGGTGTAGCCGCCGCGCACCGTCACCGTCTTGCTGATGAATACCACCTGGGTGATACTTTCTCGTTGGTGGACGCCGGTGTAGACGCCTCCGGCCACGCGGATCTCCTCCCCGCCGCTGGCGGCGTCCACGGCGGCCTGGACGTTGGTAAAGACCTCGGTGCATTCATCGGGGTAGGAGCCACCGCCAGGATCTACACAGTAGACGTTTCCGGGGTCGGCGCGGACGGACAAGCCGCCGCTCAGTACCCACAGCAAGCCCAGGCCCAAAGTGAGTGGAACGAGTAGTTGTCTGGTTTTCATCGTTTTTTCTTCCTGCACCCAACCTACAACGAGATCAGTTTCTCATGACCAGTGGAAGGTAGACACGATACTGGGGCATCATTGCATCCCACACCACGGTATATTCCCC
This sequence comes from uncultured Anaerolineales bacterium, assembly GCA_964551295.1. GTDB lineage: Bacteria > Chloroflexota > Anaerolineae > B4-G1 > B4-G1 > JAFGED01. Next base: position 1,132 of record CAZKDJ010000122.1, read on the forward strand.
GACCTCGGATAGATAGACGGTATCGGGGGCCTTCTGATCCATGCTGCCCGTGGCGATGGGGATCGTCTCCGACGTGCTCACCACGCCGCTGCCCGTCATCCGCTGGCCACGTATGTCGCCTGGTGCGCTAGAGTATGCCCGATACTTCCAGACGATCAGGTACTGATCCTTGTCAGGGGCATAGGCACCGACGCCCCCGTTTCCGTGCTCGGTGTCCAGGTCCGTGATCTGTATTGGGCTTTCCATGACGCCTGTGACCGACACGTGCCGCCCCCAGACGTTCCAGTAGCCCGTGCGCAGATCGCTCCACAGCACCAGGAACTCGTTCGAGGTCGTGTTGTAGATGATGTCCGTCGGCGCCTCACGGTCCATGGGACCGCTCCGGGCAGAGATGGGGAGTGGGCTGCCCACCAGTTGGCCTGTGCTGGAGACGAGCTGGCCATAAGCGTCAAAGTACGCGTCCTCTGGGCCTGTGTAGTGCTGCCAGGCCACCAGGTAGACCGCCTGTCCCTCGGCATAGGCGACGTGGGGACCGATTTGAAGGTAAGGTGCAGCGGTGATGGTAAAGTGTCCCCCGATCAGGAGACCATTGTTTGAAACCCGCTGCGCATAGATATCTGGATTGTCTGCGCCACTGCGATCATCCTGCCAGACAATCAGGTACTCGTCGTCGTCGGGATTGTAGGCCACCTTCGGGTTGGTTTGATCGCCGGTGGCCTGGGCCACGGTGATGACGTCGCTGCCGCCGGGTTTGATCAGGCGGGCGTAGATGTCCCAGTCTTCGTTCCGGTCGTCATGCCAGACCGCCAGATAATGCCCCGTACTGCCCCCATCCACAGCAGGCCGCCGTTGGTCTCCATCCGCTTCCAGAATTGGATAAGTCGAGACGACAGCCTCCAGCCTTGCACCATACAGGTCGTATCCGCCGCCGTCGTCCCTTTCCCAGACCACGAAGGGGTTGCCGCTATCATCTGTGGCCACCTGAGGGGATTGCTCATCTCCCACATCCCAGGCAATGGGATAAGCCTGGCCTTCCAGCGAGCCATCAGGCAGAATCTGCTGACCGTAGACATCGTGTGAGACGATTGCAGCCCCATCTTTTGAAGTAGCCAGAGAGCTCGACACGGCGAGCAGTGTGATCAGGCTCAGTGCTATGGCCGACGTGAGAGCGAGCGCACGCTTCAGGCGGCGTTTTTTCGTTTCGACTTTTTGCTCTTTTTCTGTCATCGTGATTGTTGCCATCACGTATGTCCTCCTTGTTCTGCAGGTGCGACGCACCTTGGAGGTGCATCGCACCTCGGTTACGTGTTGGGTGGCGGGTGATGGAGAGGCCAGGGAGATCACGCCCGGCGACTCCAGACTCACGCCGCCACCCAACCTACAAACTGGGTCGATTGCAAAGTGCCACAAAAGAAACACTACTCATGGATAGGTATAGGGAGCCAGTCGACTTTGATTGCGGTTGTAGCGATTCCACTGATCAAAATACTCAACCACCTGTTTCGACCCGGCATAGAATCCTGCTCCACCCCCCAGTATCTCTACAGCGCCCACAATAACAGCGCCCGTACTAAGACCGCCCGAGGGAACTTCAAGAGCGAGGCCACCGGCCATAACGGTAAGTCCCTTTGCCATTACGCATCCACCGCCAAACATTATCACCCCACCTTCTCCAAGATCGCGACGGTCAGGTGGAGCCAGATCAGGGATACCGTTTGCAAACGCATCCGTGGCTACATGGAACACATAGTCGTCGGTCGGAAGTCCGAGCTTGTTTCCCTCCCTCGCTAGAATGATATCTTGGCGAGTGCTAGCATTCGGATTTAGAGGATTATCGCTGTAGAATGCCGCAACGTCAAAGTAGTCCACCCCGTCGATTGTAGAACATAGACTGAATACCCACCATGGGTTCCCCATAAACTCCGCAGACCATAATTGGTTATCGGCTGGGTTAAGAGCTTCCAAGACATCACCATTCTCTGCTTCCATCAGCAAACTCCACCAGTCCGCATGTTGTTCATAGTGTGTCCAGTTGTATATAATGGTATTGATCTCGCCTTCGCTATAGCCTCGCTTTTCAAGGCCCTTCCTGATTTCATCCTCTGTGTAATGCCCCGTTGGATCCACGTACCGGAGGGGATTTCCGAGGACATAAGAGTACCGGTTCAGCGCTTGCGGATTCCCCGGTTCAGGCACAATCGTATCGGCAGAGATAAACCGGCCAAGATAAGGGTCATAGAACCTGGCGTTATAGTCCATCAGCCCTAGCCCGGCCTCGTTCCTCTGCCCGGTGAAGGTGTAGTCAGTGGGCAGGGCGCCGCTGCTCCAGCGCTCTTCGCCGTAGGGGTAGTAGCGCTGTTGGGCTACCTCTGCGCCAAGCCCTCCGCAGCCGCTCGTGCTCCCGCAGGTGGTCAGGCTGGTGGAGCCCAGGTGGTCGCCGTGGAGGTAGGTCACCACGTCGTCAACCCGCATCGCCACGCGCCAGCCGGCGGCGTAATAGTACTTGGTTACCTTTGTGGCGGGCAACAATGTCAGGTCATCCAGGTCATAGTTCCCACGAATGCAGAACCACTTGACGGTCTCGACCCCTACCCCGAACACCGACCGCAGGTCCGCATCCAGGTTTCGGCGCAGCTCACGCCAGGTGCCGTCCTGGTATCGGCTGCCCACCGGCACGAAGGCATAGTTGCCGCTTGCATAAGGAGTCCCGTTGATAGGTTCGTAGCGGATGGAGTAGTCGTTGCCGTCTGAGGCATGCACTTTTACGTAAAAGACGAACGTGTCGCTGTCCTTGATCCAGACCGACAGTTCCCGCAGAGGGATATCCAGTGAGCCGTCGGCAGGATAGCGGATACCAAAGTTGACCCCCTGGCTGGTGGTCGTGCGCAGCACCCGTCCAGGCCGCCCGGCCCCCGCCACCGTGGCCAGTGACCCCGATCCGTCGTAGATCTTCCAGTCGTGGTCGAGGGGAGAGTCTGTGTATTCAAAGTCGTCCACCAGGTACCCGCCGTCCACCGTCGCACCCGTGCCTTTTGGCGTCGTGGAGGCATAGGGCTTGGATGCTCCTTCGCTACCCGCCAGGGATGGGAGGCACGGCCAGGCCTGGGCCGTGTTCGATGGCCCGCTTTCTCCAGCGGCGTTCACGGCCGTCACATAGTAGGAATCGCCCTCTTTCCCGGTGCCATCCGTGTATTCGCCCGCGGGCAATCCACTGGCGATGCGGGTAGAGTTGCGGTAGACACGGAACGTCGTGCCCGATGGTGGCAAAGATGGCTGCCAAGATAGTTGGACGTAATCCGGGGATGGCCGAGCCGGTGACGACTGTTCCAAGGGTAATGGTTCCGAGATATAACATGCATCCAGGCTCGTCGGAGCTGGCGGAGGCGGAGGGGGAGGTGGGTCCGCTATCTGCACCTCGTAGTGGTTGCCCACGTACAGGGTCGTGCCGCTGCCGTCGACCCTTTTCACCCGGTTCCCATCGCCATCGTAGAAGAACTCGGTCGTCTCGCCGCCGGTGGTGACGCGCTCGAGGCGGTTCTCGGCGTTAAAGTCTTGCGTGTAGGTGGTGCCGTTCTCCTCACGGTTGGTCATATTCCCATTGGCGTCGTAGGAATAGCTCGCGACTGTTGTCCCAGAAATCTCGAGTTCCTGCACCGCATGAGGATGGTTTGGATCGTAATGGTACAACAGCAATTCGCCTCTCGAGGTGATGTTCCCGATTTCATCGTAGCTGTACTTCTGAAAACCTATTATGCTCCCGCGTGGCCCGACCCTGGTTATAATATCCGTCAACCGATCTAGAGCATCGTAGGTAAAGCTCTGGGTTTCGGTGCCCCCTGGCATATCGTAGTCGTCGATGGCCGTCACGTTGCCCACGGCGTCGTACTCATACTCGAGCTTTTGCAAGTCTTCGAACGACGGGCCGTCCAGACCGGTCTTGATCCATCGCAAGCGCCCCATCCCATTGAGCGTGTCCCAATCATAGTACTCGTAGCTCGTCTGCAAGTTCAGGCTCGCTCCACCGAACTGCATCAACGTCGTCCGCCCTGGTGCGTCATAGTCCAGGTTCTCCACGTAGGTGGTAAAACCATCCACGCTCTCCAGCAGCCCCTGGGGGTTGTAGGTGTGGGTCACGATCTCGCCGTCGGGGTAGGTCATGTCCTCCACGCGATCCAGCGCATCGTAGGTGTATTCGGTGACGAACGGCCCCGCGCTGCCGATGGTCTTGCTCTCCTGCGTCACCCGCCCGCGCTCGTCGTAGGTCCACGAGGTCGAGCCGCTTGTATCGTTCATACTGGTGCGACGCCCTATGCCAAAGCCGTGATCCGCCTCGTCGTACCAATACTGCGCTAACGGGAGCACTCCTAAAAACTTGGAGGTAAGGCGGTTCAATTCATCGTACGCAAAGTAGACCCACTGCCCTTTGGCATCTCTCTGACTCTTCAGGTTCCCCACCGCGTCGTAGCTGTATGTCCAGGCTCCCATATCCGGGTCATCCATCGCCACCTTGCGGCCCAGGGGGTCGTACTCCATCGTGGTAACATTGTTTGCCGCATCGGTCACTGTGAGCAGATTACCCAGCACGTCATAGTCGTAGATAGTGGAGGCATATAGTACATACGGATCGGTATGCTCACCGCCTGGAGGATCGCACTCCAAATCCTGGTATGGGGCCGGCATGGTATTGGATTTGCAATTTCCCTCGTACTCTTGCACTTTCACCATGCGTCCCAGCGCATCGTATATGGAGGTTCGGGCATGCTGGTTCTCGTCGTAGAAAGTATGCCATAGGAACCCACCGGAGGCGACGTGGCGCTGATAGGTGCTGGTCACGTCCGGATTCTCGACCTTGACTGCCCGTCCCAGGGCGTCATAGTCGGTAGTGGTATGGGGGCGATTGGGGTCGTCCAGTGGCTTAAAGTTCCAAAAATCCTCGTCGACCACATAGGGCACGTATGCATTCTTCGTCCGCCCCAATCCGTCGTAGGTGGTATAGGAGAGCACTTGCTCGCCACCGTCGGTCCGTTCGACCAGGGTCTCTACCAACCGCCCCAGTCCATCGTAAAAGTACAAGGTGGGCCGAAGCGCATTGCCCACACCGTACCGTTCACGCACTATCTCTGTCACCTGCAGTCCCTGTAGCCCATTGGCATTGTACGTGTCATACTCGTACATTACTGTCGGTGCAAGGATATCGTCGAGTGGGCGAAGCACAGTGATCAGCCGCCCAAAACCGTCGTAGCCATACCAGGTCGCCGTCTCCTCACCGTTGTCGTCCCACATCCGTCCCACCTGTCCGGGCAGGCCGTGTTCGCCCGCTGGCTCTCCGGTATAATTGACGTAGTAGTACTCGACATAGTTGCACTGCTCCACGTCGGTACCTACGGCGCCGCAGGTCTCCACAGGATAGAGGTGGTAGATGGTGTCATACTCGATCGTCGTCGTGTGACCGTTGGGATCGGTCTCAGAGATGAGGTTTCCGCGAGTGTCATAGTCATACGATGTGTGAACCCAACCCCAATCACCTAGACCTCGTCCCACCCTGGTCAGGTTCCCCTGTGTCGGCGGTGTATGGTAATCTACTGCCCCATCGTAATAGTTGATGGTCTGTGTCTTTAGCGCGAGGCCGCCCACGTTGCCGGTGATCCCCTCGTACACGTTCTCCCAGGCGAGCTTGTTCACGATCCACACCGCGGGGTCGCCGTTGGGGTAGAACCCACGGTGCACACTCCGCTCGTCGCCGGAGACAGCGATGTTCCCGTAATGATACTCGGCGATGAGATTGCCATAGTCGTCATAGTCACCGTAGACGATGCGGGTGCTGAGAGATCCGCCCCCGCTATAGTCCGTCGTCACTACTTCGTCCACGTGGGCCCAGGTCGTGCTGCCCAATGTTTCGGTAGACCAGGCCGTGTCGGTTTGTTTGAGCGGCACGCCGTCGGCGTCGCTAACCCGTACCTGCGTCTCACGCCCCAAAAGGTCATAGTTATCGTGTACAAAATCGTGGCGGCGCTTTACAAGCACACTCTCGTCGTAGTCATATAGGGTTTCAGCCGTCCAGTCGTGACCTACGATCGTGGCCCATTCCTTCGCTTTGTCCCTGGCGCAGGGTTGATTACGCTCGCCACGACAGTAAGGACCATACTGATACTCTATGCAGGCCCGATCTTCGCTCAGACCCTCGTGGGGATAGGTACATACCTTGTTGGCCCTGTACGTCGCTCCCACCGATTCTGGGTCCATGCTTGGCCAGTCTTTGGGATCGTTGGTCCGGTAGTATTCGTCGCCTTCGTCGTAAAAGAACTGCGTCGCCGCCCCGTAGCCGTTGCGCACCCACTTCAGCCGGGGATGATGATAGCACCATCTATCCCAGTTATTCAGCCACTCGTACTCAAAGCTCGTCGCCGGTAGCGACTGATTGCCGCCGGCATCCCAGACCTGGATATTGTCCAGGTGCGCCAGCTTCAAATACATCCCACATTCATTGCCCATATCACCTGTGTTGGTTATGTTGACGGTCAGGCTGTACTCGCGCGTCACTTGCGGGGGTTGACCCTGCCAGGTTTGAATGCTGGTATAGCGCGGGCCAACGCTGTTGATGCTCGCGGTGGTGTAAGCGAACGTCACCCCCGAATGATAGTGCCCGGCATCATCCTTGTTGTACTCGATCTCCGTCAGCAGGCTGTGAAAGTCGTTACTGGGCTTGTCGAACTCCTTGTACGTGAACACCATCTCGTTTCCGTGGACGTCGGCGATCATGTCCGCCCGCCAGCGTTTCACCACGCGATGCGGTGCCTGTCCTCCATAATCGCAATTATAACCAACGCAGTCTTCGTCTACGTCCTGCTCCGAGTTCTCCGTGTACCCCAGACGAACCTCGCTGCCGTCGGCCATGCGTACGATCCAATAGTCACCGGTGATGTTCTCAAGGCTGCCGTTGCCGGTATTGCCTGCCGCAATACACGCATCCCGGATGCCCTTATTGCTGGCCTCATTACAAAAGTTGCGCCGCTCGACGTAGAGATGGGGCGCGTCTTTGGCGTGAAAACGCCCCCAATACTTGATGCCTGCCGGCTCCAGGTCGTAGCCTGTGCCGTTCATGATCAACGTGAATATATCGTCAAAGCAGGTCCCGCGGCAGTCTTTGAACTTGCGCACGATGTCTATCTGGTCTGCTGACCACCCCGCCCCCAACGGCCCCATGGCAACACCCATGTATCCCAGGGAGCCATCCACCCGCCGGCTGTTGTACGACAGGTTCACCTGGGGTTGCAGACCGTTCCGGCCCGGTGGGACCTCGATAGGGTAGTTGTACGTCGACGCACCACTGAACGTGGAAACGACCGGCGGGTTGTACGAGAACTGCCATACCTTCGGGTCGTCATCTGTAGCCGGTGATGGCGCCGCGCGCACGGTGGCGATCGCGGATGTAGGTACGCTCGTCAGCAGAATGGCGATTGCGACGAGCAAGTGACACAGTTTGGTCTTTCGACAAAGATGGTGGTACATTTCACGCTCCTTTTACGTGTATTTTTCCTTCTGATCTTTCGTCTGAGCAACAACAGTGTAGTAAACGGATCTCACAGTCTCAGAAAATGCCTCGAATTGCTATAATGGCGGCCTATGTGTTACACGGGCCTGCCGGGGTGTGGCCTGCGAGAGCGTCAAAGACGTTGGCAACCTGGCACTTTTGGGCTAGAATGAGGCCCTGAGCCTAGATTGCTTTCCAAGATGTATCATAACAAAAAATGTGTGCCATAGAGTGCCAAAAGAGTGCCATCTTTGGGGAGACGGAGCAGGAGAAAATGGCACAACTTGGCACAAAAATCATGGTACAATAATCCCGGAGGCAGTAAGGAAAATGCAACGACCCAGAATAAAGTCCTGCTATTCGATTGCTCTAGATCGAAACAAGGAGGGAGTCCTCTATATCGGGTCTGCCCTGGGCTATGCCAGCGCAATAGAGGATGTCGACGAGCCTCTGCTAGAGATGCTCAAGCTTCTCGATGGGGAGCATACCGTCGAGGACATGGTCGCGATCCTGAAGGGGAAACAGATCCAGGCGACCGAAAAAGAGGTGCGAGAGAACCTTTCCATGCTCGATGGGTATGGTTTTTTGGAGGATGCTGCTACGCCGATCCCGACGGGACTATCCGATGCGGAGTGGGAACGATATGGACGCCAGGTCTCGTTCTTTGCCATATTCGAGGACAGGGATGGCGAACGATACGAGTACCAACACATGCTCAAGAATTCGCGGGTGACCATCTTGGGTCTGGGCGGGCTGGGGTCCTACGTCTTGTACCACCTGGCAGCTTCAGGCGTGGGGGATATTCTGGGAGTAGATTTCGATATCGTGGAACCGAGCAATCTAAACAGGCAGTTGTTGTACTCGACACCAGACATCGGCAGATCGAAGATAGACGTGGCCCGCGAGCGGGTGCAAGCCCTCAACCCTCACGTTCGTTTCGAGGGGCGGACGGTGCAGATTTCGTCGGAGGACGATCTACAGGGGCTCGTCAGCCATCGGGACCTGGTGGTCTCTGCTGCCGATGCGCCCGCAGGGTGGATTCAGCGTTGGATCAACACCGTCTGCCTGGAACACCAGGTGCCATACATCAGCGCGGGCTACACGGAGCAGGTGGGGCAGGTGGGACCGCTGACCGTGCCCTACCAAACCTCTTGCTACGACTGCCGCTGCCATCCCGAGGGGAGACCCCTGCCTATGGATCCCGATCGTGCTCCATTTGGCCGCAGGAATCACGGTCCGGCCCTAGGGCCACTCTCGGGAATGGTGGGGGGATTTGTCAGTTTGGAGGTCATCAAGTATCTGACCGGGTTCGCTCCGCCGGTGACGTTGAACAGCGTCTTTACTATCGACGTAGGGACCATGAACATGACCAGCCGAAAGCTGAACGAGCGTTCACCGAGTTGTCCATCGTGTGGGATCGAGATTCACCAGGATGCGTTTTCCAAAGATCACCTGGTGGTGTGGTAGCTAAGAGATGATCCTACCAAGAGACATCGATCTGTGTGACGACAGCGTCGTCGAATTATACCCCCTCGCCATAAACCAGGAACGCAATTGGTATGGAGAGCAGTACGTGGGGAGAGGGGACTTGGGACACTTTGCTCTTCCCACGGAAGGTGTGATGGTTCTACGCCTGCTTCAGCATGGCCTTTCGCTGGGCCAGGTGGCCGAGCGGATGGGAGACTGGGGTGATGGTGATGTGAACGTATTCGCTTTCGTGCGGGACCTATGTGATCTAGGTTTTGTCCATCGCGTCGATGGTCGTGCCGTCTCCCCTGAGCCGGAGGAAGCGCCTTCCTCCGGCCCTCCCTTGCCCGCCCTGAATCGCTGGCCGGGCATCAAACCGGTTATTGGGTTATGCATCGTCATCGCTGTGGCCGGAGCGATGATGGCCATAGGAATGCCCCAGTATTTGCCCCGCTGGCGCGATTTCTTTTGGCACGAAAGCTATAGCCTGCTCCTGGTCGTGGGCTTTGTCGCCAACTGGCTCTTTTTAGCGGTCCACGAATCGGCTCATCTGGCCGTCGCCAGGGCGCTGGGCATACGAGGCACGTTTTCGTTGAGCACGCGTCTGTGGTTCGTCGTAGGGCAAACGCGGCTTCGTGGCCTGTGGCACTTGCCCAAGCGCGAGCGCTGTCTGGTGTATCTGTCTGGGATGCTGTGTGATGCCGTACTGGCGGCGCTGTTTGTGTTCTATCTGTGGAGCCACGATCACTTGGGCCCGCTGGGGGGAGAGACGGGGTACCGGTTGGCCAAAGCGATGATTTTGGTTCTCAGCCTGAGAATCGCTTGGCAGCTCAACATCTATATGCGTACCGATATCTATGGCTTGCTGGTGGATTTGTTCGATTGCAAGCGACTCTTTGACGATGCAAAGATGTACCTTTACGATCAAGTCCGATTCCTCGGCCGCCGGAACGCGCTCAAAGATCTACCGGCGGGGGAAAAGCGCGTCGTACGTCTCTACAGCCTGATCCTGTTGGCGGGGACGGCGGTGGCTTTACTGGGGTTCGTGTTTTATCAGGTGCCTGCAATGATCGTGCTGGTCAAAGATTCAGTGCTGAATCTGACCGCTCGCTCCCTGGCGCAGTGGCGGCAACCACAGTGGGATAGTGCTATGGCATTGGCTCTCATTTCCTTCAATTATCTGTTAACGATCGGGTTGTCGGTGTGGGGAAACAAGCCGCGGGTATCGCGCTTGATTTCGCTGTTGCACTTTACAAAATAATGTTAGGAGGTGAATAAAAATGGAATCAAAAGAGCAGGTCAAGAAAACCAATGAACAGACGAACGAAGAAAAAAAGCTCAAGAGAATCAAGATTCGACGCTTGGATGAGGTTGAGCTGACCGTAATCGCCAGCCAAGCGAATTATCCCGCTCCGCAAATGTAGAACAAACTGATCCTGGGGCGTCAGATCGGAGCTCGGTCTGGCGCCCTGGATCTCAAGTTACTTGAGTGGCTTGATCCTTCGGATGGGCAGGAGAGCCTCGATCTCGACCGCCACTTTTTCCAAAGCGTGCGTCCGGGCGATCTCTAATCCATCCTGTAAGAACGTGCGTGCCCTTTGGTGCTCGCCCTGGGCCAAGAGTATCTGTCCCAGAACCTTGTTGCCCTGGGCCTGTCCCGAAGGGTCGTCCATCTCCCTGGCGATCTGCAACGATCTCTGCGCGTCATTCAGTGCTTGATCGTAATCCCCCGCGTGCAGTAGGATCTTGGCGGTTCCTCGCTGGCAGTTCGCCACACAGTCCCGGTAGCCATCGGCCTCTGCGATCTCGAGCGCCTGGTGAAAGCGTTTCAGCGCGGCCTGATAATTTTCATCTGTAGCTTCTATTTCGGCCAGGAGTACGAGCGTGGGAGCGAGCACCTGGCGCATGCCCATATCGGTGGCGATGGCCAGAGCCCTTTCCAGGTATTCACGCCCGCGCGCGCTGTGTTCCAGCCGCAGGTGGATTTCGCCAATATTGTGACAGGACAGACATTGCCCGTAGGTATCACCGATCTCTTCCCGCAGGGCAAGGCTTTGTTCAAAGTGCTCGAGGGCGATTTCCAGCTCGCGTTCGTGAGTCGCAATGACCCCCAGATTGTTCAGCGTCATGGCGATCCCGCTCGTGTGGCCGATCTGCTTGCTGATTGATAACCCGCGTTGGGTATCCGCTTTGGCCTGCTGGGGATCTCCCAAGGCCAGGGCGATCATTCCCCGTGCCCGATAGATACGCCCCATCTCCTTGGGATACTCGGCGCTCGTCTCTAGCACGTCCACGGCCCTGCAGATCAGTTCATAAGCCTGTTGGTATGTCCCCTGTCGATAGTAGACCCAGGCCAGGGAATCCAA
>CAZKDJ010000123.1:0-8439 GCA_964551295.1 uncultured Anaerolineales bacterium
CAGTGGCGCGGCAGCTTTACCTAACAACAATGTTGGCGTGCGCATCTATGACAGTGCGAGCTACAACCTCGTGGGTGGAGATATGCCTGGAGAGCGTAACCTGATCAGCGGCAATGGCACACACGGCGTGCAAGTCGAATGGGGCGGTACCACGTATAATACTATCATGGGCAATTACATCGGTACAGACGTTCACGGGGCAGCAGCTCTGCCCAATGGGGAGGCCGGTGTAGAGATTGACGATAGCGCTAGCTATAACGTCATCGGTGGAGACAATGGTACGCCAGGTGGGGCCTGCACCAGCGCATGCAATCTCATCAGTGGCAACGATGAGGGTGGTATGGTGGTCAGCGATTATTCGATGAACAACACTGTCAGCGGCAACTATATCGGCACCGACGCCAGCGGCGCGCTGGCTATAGGCAATGCAAGAGGCGGCGTGGAGATATCGAACGGCGCCAGTGAAAACTTAATCGGCGGCGGCACGCTCGGCGAGGGGAACGTGATCGCATATAACAGCATTGGCGTCGCCGTGGACGGGACGGCTACGCTGAGCAACACGATCTCTCACAACAGCATCTACAGCAACACGTCCTTCGGCATTGATCTCAGCGATGACGGCAACGCGGGGATGTTCCCGTCGCTACTCACGGAGGTCTCCACCACCACGGTCAAGGGCCTCGCCGTGCCTGGAGCCACCATTGAGGTCTTTTCCGACGATGGCGACGAGGGACGCTGGTACCACGGCTCGACCACGGCGGATGGATCCGGCGCTTTCACCTTCACCGCCGCGTCTCCCTTCACCGGCACCCACGTCACCGCCACCGCCACCGACGCGGACGGCAACACCAGCGAGTTTTCCTCGCCGTACGAGCCGGGTCGCGACGTGGTCGTCGCCGCGATCTACGTGCCTCAACCGACCGTTCAGGTGAACGCCCTCCTGACGCCGACGGTGCGGGTGGGCAATGGCGGCACCGTGCCGGAGACCTTTACCGTTACGGCGGTCATCACCCGCGCCAGCGACGGCGTGCAGGTTTACTCCGTCACTGAGGTTGTGACGGATTTGAGTGCACTTCACTACCGCACGCTCGCTCTCGATTCGTGGGTGCCGACAGATTTAGGCAACTACACCTTCGAGGTCACGATCCAGACGACCACGCCAGACGACGACATGACCAACGACTGCCTGACGCTGGCCTTCACCGTGGCGGATGACCGCGTGGACGTGTGGGCGCGCGACAACCCGTCAGATGATGGGCGAGAGCCCTCGGTCGGGCCGATCTGGCAGAGTCCCGACGTGTGGGTGCGCAACGCTGCCGATGGCGGCACCGAGCATCAGGAGCCTATCAATAATACGGATAACACCGTCTACATGCGCGTGCGTAACCGGGGCACGCTGACGGTCACCAATGTCTACGTCACCGTGTACTGGCACGATCCCTCGCTGGTCATCGCCCAGTCCTGGTGGCAGCCCATCGGCACGGTCACGGTGACGGAGCTTGCCCCCAGCGCGACGATAGTCGTGTCCATGACGTGGCACCCACAGATCCCCGGTTTGACGGGACCCTATCATACCTGCCTGCTGGGTGTCATCACCTCCACTCAGGATCCGGCTCCTGTCGTGTGGGACGTGCGCGGCTCCAACAACATCATCCAGCGCAACGTGGACATCATTCCCCAGGAAGCACAGGAGCAGGCAACCGCTGCCGATGGTGCAAGCGTGGCAGGGGGTATAGTCGTCAGCACCACTTTCAGCATAGGTAACCCCTATGCCGGCGAACAACTGGTGGACGTGATCGTAGATGCAACCGACGTGCCTGTCACCGCGGCGCTGCGGCTCGACCTGGGTGAGCTATTCGGCCGCTGGGAAAGCCTGGGCCAGGGAAACCTGGTAGGGGCAACGGTGGTGACCGGCACGACGCAGATCCTGATCCCGGGCGGCGGACAGGCCGAGATCACGGGTATCCCACTTGCCGGTGAGGAGTTGGTCGAGGTTGTGATAGAGATCGAAGGCCTGGAGGGTCAGCAAGTCCAGATCGACGTGAGCGAGCGCATCGGCGGGGACGTGCTAGGCGGCATCACACTGGACGTGGCCGCCGCCGAGCACAAAATCTATCTTCCGCTCGTGATGCGAAGCGACTAGCAATAGAAAGGCAACTAGCACCCAGATGTCTGGCCCCTTCCGCAGGCCGGGTATCTGGGCGCTTTTGATTTCGCCCCAAACCGATTCTGTGGTATCATAGCCTCATCCGATGGACAAAGCAAGCCTGATCGCCGATGCCCAGAAAGGCAAGGTGGATGCCTTCAACGAATTGGTGCTCACCTACCAGCACCAGGTCTACAACCTCGCCTATCGCATCATGGGCGATCCGGCCTCCGCCGCCGACGCCACGCAGGACGCCTTCATCTCCGCGTACCGCAGCCTGTCGCGCTTCCGCGGCGGCTCCTTCAAATCCTACCTGCTGCGCATCGTCACCAACCGCTGCTACGACGAGCTGCGCCGACGCAAGCGCCGTCCGGCCACCTCGTTCGAGGACGTCGATATCGACGAGGATGCCAATCCCATGCTGACCAACGGCGGCGAGAATCCGGAGGAGTACACCGAGCGGCAGGAGGTGGCCGACGTGATCCAGACCGGCATCGAGGCGCTGCCGCCCGATCAGCGCGTCACGCTGGTGCTCTCCGATGTGCAGGGGATGAGCTACCAGGAGATCGCGGAGGTGACAGAGGTCGCGTTAGGTACGGTGAAATCACGCCTGGCACGGGCGCGGTCCAAGCTGCGCGATTATCTGCGTGACAATGGGGAACTTTTACCCCCACGGTATCGTCTTGAGAGTGAAGGTTTGGGTTAGGGGTTTTGGCGATGGCACGAGGATTTGAACGATTGATGGAGAACCAGGCGGCCCGCGACGAGTTGCTCTCGGCGTATCTGGACGATCAACTGGATGCCGAGGACCGCGCGCGCCTGGAGGTGCAACTGGCGGCCGACCCGGCGCTGCGGTCTGAGCTAGAGATGCTGCGCCGCGCCGTGGCGCTGGTGCGCGATCTATCCCCGCAGCCCATCCCGCGCAACTTTATCCTGCCGCAGGAGACTACGCCCCAGGTCCGCCCTGCGCTGGTGGCGCGCCGCCCTAGGTGGCTGGCCCCATTTCTGACGGCGGCGACCGCGGCCGTCAGCTTGCTGTTCGTCGCTGTGTTGGCCAGAGACCTGCTCTTCTTTGGCGTGGGTGGCATGACGCAACTCGCCGCACCGGCGCCGGCAGCAGACGAAGCGGTGGTCGGATCTGCCCCAGTGGAAAAGGCCATTGAAGAGGAGGGGGCTTCGCAGACGTTCACCGTCACCGAGTCGCCAGAGGAAAATGCCGCGGACGGGACGCGGGCCGTGGCCGAAGCGCCACTTGAGCCTGATGAGGCGGAGGGGACCCCGCCTCCAGAAGCAGCTACCCCGCCCACGACGCCTGGTGGGGCGTACGAAGCCGATGGTGGGGAAGAGGGTGCCGAGCCGACGCTGGTGTCTGAGAGGTCTCCGCTACCGCCGGCCGGTGGCGGCGAACCACCTGTGGAATCCCCTGCTCCCACGCCAACTCCTGCCGCAGTTGAAGCGGCGGACTTGGCAACCCAAAGCGATACGCCTGAGGCGGAAAAAAGTGCACCTGTTCCCCCTCCCGAGCCGGCGGCCGCAGAGCCCACGGAATGGGCCTTGCGCGATACGGAGCCCGCCCCTGACGCGGTGGGAGAGACCGAGCCTCCGCCGAGCGATAGGGGCGATGCGGATATTCTCTCCCACGTGTCGCCGTGGCGGGTGGCCGAGGTTGCGTTGGGTGTGTCTGCGTTGCTGCTATTGGTGGCTGCGTTTTGGGCCTGGCGCGCTCGACGCCGTTAGGAGCATCACCGGCGTGTCTCATCCCCTCGACTTGAATTATTGTCCCCATTGTGGCCATGCCCTGGTAGATAAAGAGGCTTTCGGGCGCGTGCGGCGTTTTTGCCCGGCCTGCAATCACGTTATCTTCCGTGACCACAAGGTCGCTGCGGGCGTGTTCGTCGAGCAAGAGGGGAAGGTGCTCCTTGTGCGCCGGCGTAGGGGGCCACGCCAGGGCGCGTGGAGCCTTCCGGCTGGGTTCGTCGAGTTTGACGAACAGCCGGCCGCCGCGGCGGTACGCGAGTGCTACGAGGAGACCGGGCTAGAGGTCGAGATCAGCGGCCTGCACGCGGTCATCGGCCCGGAGTCGGTGGGTATGGCCAGTATCGTGATCGTGTATCGCGCTCGCGTCGTGGGAGGGGAATTGGCGCCCGGCGATGACGTGGACCGGGCCAGCTTCTTCGACCCGGACGAGTTACCCCCGCTGGCCTTTCGCGCCACGCGGATCGTCCTCGACAAGTGGCGCGATGCCTAACTGATCGGCGTCCAATCCGGGAGGAATATCGACGGCGCGAAACCGGCAGCCGCTGAGCCTGACGCGTCGCTCTTTCAGCCTGTTCTCGGTCAGGATGTGTAGCAGATTCGTGCCGCCGGGGAAGGACACGCCCACTAGGTCAAGCTCGCCTCGCAGGCTCGCGCCCCTCAAGTCCGCCCTCCCGGCAAAGATCGTGTTGTGTATCACCACGCCGCCATCGTTCTGGATGTGTTGTCCTTCGAAGCGACCCTCGAAGATGCAGTTCTCGATCAACAGGGCGGAGTAGAAATAAGCTTGCTCAAAATGGGCTGCTGCGATGCGGCAACTAGTCAGGCGTACCATCTCGTAGAACGTGCAGCCTTCGAGACCGAGTTCGTCGAGGATGCGGTCGCGCAGCACGATGGGCTGGTAGATGCCGCGCATATCCTCTCCGCACAGCCAGTGGCTGACGACGAGAGGATCGACGTCGAGTGCGCCTGTGACGCGTACGCAACACGTGCGCTCTCCAGTGCTTATTCGGTCCAGGATCTGAGATGATGGTATGGCTCGCAGGTCAGCCATCGGTAACATCTTGACTCCTTGTCTCACACCCCCCGCCCCCCAGATTATTGAGATGATACGTGTATGCGATCCTGCGATGCGCGTAAAGCGTAGAAAACCTGGATTTTGCGGGATTGGGATCTGGTGGGGAGCTACGGAAGCGGGGGCGTCGTCCCCGTAGAAACTGCGGAGGTGCTGTGCTAGTCTCTGTCGTGCGGGCTGCCTTCGACCAGGGGCACAATGCCCAGCTTGGCGACATCCAGCCCGGTGGGCACGTCGGCAGCGCGGAACCCACAACCACGGAACAATATCTCGTGCCCCAGACGCTGGTGCGCGTCGTTATCGAGCGTGTGCAGCAGATTGGTGCCTCCGAGGAAGGAGACGCCCATCAGATCGGCCCGGCCGCGCAGGCTGACGCCCTCAAACTCCGCCCAGCCGGAAAAGACTGTGTTGTGAATGATGACGCGCCCGTCGTTCTGGATGCCGCGACCGTGAAAATCCCGTTCAAAGATACAGTCCTCGATCATCAGCATGGAGTAAAAATAAGCCTGCGTGAAATGGGCCGCCGAGATGCGGCAGCCGACCAATTCCACCATCTCGTAGAACGTGCGTCCTTCCAGGTCGATTCCGTCGAGGATGCAGTCGTGCAACACAATGGGCTGGTAGATGCCGCGCATGTCCTCGCCGCAGAGCCAGCGGCTCACGACCAGCGGGTCGAGGTCGAGTAGACCGGCGATTCGCAAGTTCTCAATGCGCTCTCCCATGCTCAAGCGCTCAAGCACTTGCTGCGACGGCACGGTTCGTAGACTGGTTGCTGATGGCATATTGTCTCAACTCGATTTTAGTATACAACCAAGGGGCGATTTCTGCACGTCCCAAAGTACTACACCTTCTTGACAGATTGTGCAGCCTGGGGTATCCTTCCGTTTGTCTCTGGAGCGGTCGAACGCTTATGCATGGAAAACCGTACGCTACCGAACGTCACGTGGCAACTCACAGGCTGCGGCTGGGATTGATGCGCTTGATGCCTTGTGCGCTTTCCTTGGCCGTTGCATTGGTCTTGATTTTTGCCGAGCCGGTGCGCGGCCGTTGGGAGGTGCTTCAAACCGTGGAGCCGGCAGAGAAAGCCCACTCGCTGTCCGGCGAGGCACTCCTTCTCGATCCTACTCCCACGTCGACGGTGCCCGACCGGGCGCAGGTGCCTATCTTGATGTACCATTACGTCTCCGATATCCCCCCGGGAGCCGACCGCCTGCGCCGCGACCTGACCGTCACGCCGGACAAGTTTCGGGCGCAGCTTCAGTATTTGGCCGACGCAGGCTATCATCCCATCACGCTGACCGACGTGCATCTCTATCTGACGCAGGGCTACCCGCTGCCGGATAAGCCGGTGGTGCTTACCTTCGACGACGGTTATCGGGATGCTTACGAGGTCGTGTTTCCCATGCTGCTGGACTATGGCTTCCCGGGCACCTTTTTCGTGCTTGCGACGCCGATGCACCAGGAGTCGACAGACTATATCACGTGGGCGCAGGCCAAGGAAATGTCGGACGCAGGGATGGCGATCGAGGGCCACGGGCGGGATCACGTGGATCTGCGTGGACGCTCCAACGATTTCCTGGTCTATCAAATCCTGGGTATACAGGAGGCGATCCACTATCACACGGGCCGTCTGCCGCGTTTCTTTGCCTATCCCTCGGGCCAGTATGACGCCAGTACCATAGCTGTGCTCGAGTCTGCCGGATACTGGGGCGCGGTGACGACGGAGTGGGGCAGCGAACACACGCTGGAGAGCAGGTTCGAGATGCCGCGGTTGCGTGTTCGCGGCCGAGATACGCTGGAAAGTTTTATCGACAAGCTTGAAGACTGACTAGGATTTGACAATCCTCCGTGACGTGATAGAATATGGGCGTTCGTACATTTGAGACACCGCTTCTCCTGCGCGGGCTATGACGCCGAACCGTTTCTGACACAGAGGCCTTTTTTGTCGAGGTGGACAGAATAAGATAGTTCTGTTGGTCGTCATCTATTGATGTCAGGTGCGATTCCCCAACCCGGCATCGCCCGCACGTATTCGAGTGCAGGCGGCGCTGGTTTTGTTGTTGGAGAGTGGTGTCGGGTGAGGAGCAAGCAGAATTCATGAGTATAGATACCGTAACCGCCCATGACCCAATCGGTCAAGATCGTCCCAACGAGACCGGGGACGAGCAAGTCTCAACTATGAAAGATATGGCTGAGTACTTGACGGGTGCGTATGATTATCAGGCACCCAAGCACGGGGATATTCGCTCCGGCGTCGTGATGGAAATCAACGATAGCGGCGTGATTATGGACATCGGCGCCAAGCGAGAAGGTTTTGTCCCGTCCGAGGATCTGACGCGCCTGGACGAAGAGATACGCGCGACCGTCCAGGTCGGCAGCACCGTTCCGGTGTTTGTGATCCGTCCCTCGGACAGTGAAGGGCGGCCGCTCTTGTCCATCCACCAGGCGCACATGTATCAGGATTGGCTCAATGCCGAGGAGATGATGAAGAGCGGCGAGATCTACGAAGGCGAGGTCTCCAATTACAATCGCGGCGGTCTCATCGTCAAGTTTGGCAAGATCCGTGGATTTATCCCCGCCTCACAGGTTGTGGGATTGCCCAGGCGTTTGCGTGAGGAGCAGCGGCGCCAGCGTCTGGCGGCCATGATCGGAGAGCGCGTAGGGCTGCGGATCATCGAGGTAGACCGTCAGCGTCGGCGTCTCATTTTCTCCCAACGACGGGCGCTCCGTGAGTGGCAGGATCTGCAGCGCGAGCGGGTCATGGAGGATCTACACGAAGGGGAGACGCGGCATGGAAAGGTCACCAGCATTACCGATTTTGGCGCCTTTGTGGACCTGGGTGGTGCCGACGGGCTGATTCACGTCTCGGAATTGAGTTGGCGGCGGGTGGAGCATCCCCGCGAGGTACTCAAGATGGGCGATGAGGTGGACGTCTATGTGCTCAACGTGGATCGGGAGCGGAAGAGAATTGCGCTCAGTCTGAAAAAGCTGCAGCCCGATCCTTGGACGATAGTGGATGACCATTATCGAATCGGGCAGTTGGTCGAAGGCCGCGTCACGCGCGTGGTGGATTTCGGCGCTTTTGTCGCCGTCGATCTGGGTATTGAGGGGCTGCTTCACGCCAAGGAGATGATCGGCACGCCGGAGCTTTCTTCGGCGGACATCGTTCAGGCTGGCGATACGCTTCCGGTCAAGATCGTCGGCATAGACAGCCGCAGGAGGCGCCTCGACCTGAGCGCCAAGCAGGTGAGGCAGGAGGAGTGGGAGCGTTGGATGGCGGAGCAGCAGGCGGCGCAGGAGGCTGCGGCCGAACCGGCTGCGGCCGAACCGGCCGTGGCCGAACCGGCCGAGGCCGAAGCTGAACCCGCCGCGGAAGTGGCCGCAGCGGGAGCTGGCGTGGCAGACGAGGCTGGCGCTGAAGAAGCTGCGCCCGCTGGCGCTGAAGAAGCTGCGCCCGCTGGCG
>CAZKDJ010000123.1:8539-12354 GCA_964551295.1 uncultured Anaerolineales bacterium
GCTGGCGCTGAAGAAGCTGCGCCCGCTGGCGCTGAAGAAGCTGCGCCCGCTGGCGCTGAAGAAGCTGCGCCCGCTGGCGCTGAAGAAGCTGCGCCCGCTGGCGTGGAGGAGGTTGTGGCCGAGGCGGCAGCCATCGCCGATGAGCTGCCTGAGGAAGAGGTCGCGGAGCCTGAGGCTGCGGTGGCTGAACAGGCCGCTGAAGAGGCTGCACCCGCTGACGTGGATGAGGCCGGTTCAGAGGAGGGCGAAGAATCATCTGCCGAGGTTGTTTCAGAAGCGGCTTAGCGTTTTGAGCGGAGAGGATTCTTGGCTATCCGAGTTTGCGTGTTTTCGGAGATCGCCAAGCTAGCGAGATAACCTGGATGGGCAAGAAAAAAGAAGAAAAGATAGAGATGGAAGGCACCGTTTTTGAGGCGTTGCCGGGCACGCAGTTTCGTGTGCGTCTCGATAACGGTCACGAGGTTCTGGCGTACCTCTCTGGCAAGATGCGCAAGTATTACATCCGCATTCTATTAGGCGACCGCGTACGGGTGGAACTCTCCCCCTATGACCTGACGCGCGGACGGATCATCTACCGCTACAAGCGCTCCATGCAGCAACCGGAGCAAGCAGCCTAGGCCCGTTCTGCCACCAGGCAGACCCAATCGCCCCTCTGCCGTCGCTCGGATAGAGCGAGTTTCCCTTGCCCAAGTGCCTCGACGACGTGTGCTTCCTGGTCGACGATGATGCCCGCGGCGATCAGCTTCCCTCCGGGCTTCAAGCGCGCCCCAAGTCCCTCTCGCAGCATCTCTGCAATGACCTGCGCCAGGATGTTGACCACCACCAGATCATAGCGTCCCGCGACGTCTCCCATGGATCCCCGGACGACGTCTACGATTTCCCGCACGCTGTTGACAGACGTGTTCTCACGGGCAGTTTTGGCAGCCACGGGGTCGTTGTCCACCGCCTTCACCGATCGCGCGCCCAGTTTGGCCGCCGCGATCGCCAGGATGCCGGAGCCGGTGCCCAGGTCGAGCACCTGTGCACCCGGCTGGACCATTCTCTCCAGCGTCTCCAAGCACAACTGCGTCGTAGGGTGCAGCCCGGTGCCAAAGGCCATGCCGGGGTCCAGGTCGATCATAATGTCCTCAGGGGCTGGAGCATAGTCGAGCCACGAGGGCCGGATGACGATGTGTTTGCCGACGTGCAGGACGCGCAGTTGCTCCTTCCATGCCTCTGCCCAGTCCGCTTCGGCGACGGAGCGAAAGGATGGCTCGGGGATGGGCCATATCTGCCCCAGGTGCCACAGTGCCTCTTCGACGCGGCGCTTGTTGGCCCGCAGTTGGTCGTCGGCGGCCAAGTAGGCTCGGACGACCACCGGGTCGGCGCGCTCGGGGTGGGCCTCGATGGCTACGCCGTGGTAAGCGTAGCGCGCAAAGACCTCGGCCACGGCCTCGGCAGCCTCGTTGTCTACGTTTACGCTGACCTCAAGCCATTCCATGTCTGGTACGATGGCGGGCGATTAGCAAAATCGCCCTGCAGGCCAAATAACCTGTTCAGATTGTCTGCAAAGCTCGTCTCGCTCCGTTCAATCCGTTCCATCCGTTGCCCCGTTGACCTACAGGCCGAAGAGGTCTCGCAGGTCGTCGATGAAACTGCTCTTATCTTTCCAGACGGTTTCTGGGTCCAAGGTCTCGCCCAGCTCGCGTAGGAGGTCCTTTTGCTCCGGGGTCAGTTTGGTGGGCGTGGTGACGCGCACCAGCACCATCTGATCGCCTCGACCGTCCCGGCGCAGGTGGGGCACCCCCTTGTCGCGCAGCCGAATCACCTTGCCGCTTTGGGTGCCGGTGGGGATAGAGATCTCCTCATCGCCTTCCAGGGTAGGTACCTGCACCTTGGCGCCCAGGGCCGCCTGGGCGATGTTGACCTGTAGCTCGACCAGGATATCGTCACCGCGTCGCTGGAAGATGGGGTGCGGCTCCACATCCAGGACGACGTAGAGGTTGCCGCGCGGCCCGCCGCGCTCGCCTATCTCCCCCTCGCCCGCCAAGCGCACCTGGGTGCCGTGATCCACGCCTGCGGGGATGGTGACGGTGAGCTTGCGGGTGGAGTAGACGTGCCCGCGTCCATTGCAGTTCTTGCACGGGATCGGGATCGTCTCGCCCTCGCCCTGGCAGGAGGGGCAGGTGGTGACGCTGACGAAGGAGCCCAGAATGGAGCGTTGCATTCTGCGCACTTGGCCAGTACCGTTGCACTCGGAGCAGCGGACGGGTGATGTGCCTGGCTCGGCCCGGCTACCATTGCACACCGGGCACGTCTCGTGGCGCGTGATCTCGATCTCTTTCTCGCAGCCAAAGACGGCCTCTTCAAAGGTCAAGCCGAGATCGTAGCGCAGGTCGGCGCCACGCCGTGGCCCGCGCCGGGTCGTGGTGCGGAACCCGAACCCACCCCCAAAAACTTCGGCAAAGATGTCGAAGGGGTCGTGGAAGCCGCCAAAGTCAAAGCCAGAGTTCCCGCCGCTCAACCCTGCGTGTCCGAAGCGATCATAAGCGGCCTTCTTGTCTGCATCGGCCAGGATTTCATAGGCCTCGTTGATCTCCTTGAAGCGGTCCTCCGCGTCGGGCAGGTCGCAGACGTCGGGGTGATACTGGCGCGCCAGGCCGCGGTACGCCTTTTTGATCTCGTCCGGGCTCGCTGTGCGATCGACGCCCAGTACTTGGTAGTAGTCTCGTTTGCTGGCCATCGTCTAAAAGGATGCAAGACGCAGGATGCAGGATTTAACCGTCTCTTGCTTCCTGCCTCTTGCCTCTTGCCTCTTGCATCTTGCTACGCTTCACTGAACTCGCCCTCGACGACGTCTTCGTCACTCTCAGGTGGCTCGCCTTCGGCACCTGGCGGAGGCGGTGTGGATGGGCCGGCGCCCTGGTACATGGCGGCCCCCATCTGCTGCAGGGCCTGCCCCAGTTCCTCGGTGCGCTGGCGCATGACGCCCGCGTCGCCGTCGTCGATGGCCTTTTTCAGAGCCTCGACCTTGGACTCGGCGTCTTTGCGCACGTCGTCCGGCACCTTGTCGCCCTGCTCCTTCAGGAATTTCTCAGCGGTATAGACGGTGTTGTCGGCGATGTTGCGCGCCTCGATCTCTTCTTTCCGCTTCCGGTCCTCCTCGCGGTGCTTTTCAGCGTCCTCGACCATGCGCTCGACCTCTTCATCGGCCAGGCCGCTGGAGGGAATGATCTGCATCGACTGCTCGCGCCCGGTGGCCTTGTCCTGCGCCGAGACGTTCAGGATGCCGTTGGCGTCGATGTCGAACGTCACCTCGATCTGCGGGATACCGCGCGGGGCGGGCGGGATGCCGTCGAGGATGAACTTGCCCAGGCTCTTGTTGTCGTTTGCCATGGGGCGCTCACCCTGCACGACGTGGATCTCTACCTGCGTCTGGCCGTCAGAAGCGGTAGAAAAGATCTGGCTCTTGCGGGTGGGGATGGTGGTGTTGCGCTCGATGAGTGAGGTGGACACGCCGCCCAGCGTCTCGATGCTCAGCGTCAGCGGGGTCACGTCGAGCAGGAGGATGTCCTTGACCTCGCCGCCGAGGACGCCACCCTGGATGCCAGCGCCCAATCCCACCACCTCGTCCGGGTTGACGCCCTTGTGGGGATCCCTGCCAAAGAACCCGGCTGCTTTCTGCTGGATGGCGGGCATGCGTGTCATGCCGCCTACCAGGATAATCTCGTCGATGTCGGAGGGCTTCAGACCGGCGTCTTTGAGCGCCAGCCGGCAGGGCTCGATGGTGCGCTCGATCAGATCCTCGGTCAGTTGCTCCAGCTTGGCCCGCGTCA
>CAZKDJ010000124.1:0-12301 GCA_964551295.1 uncultured Anaerolineales bacterium
CAGTAAACTCGCCCGTCGCTGGTGCGCCGGAGCTTCGCCCCGGCGCACTCAGCGCCGAGCTCGATTCCGAGGATGGGGCTTTCACCCCACCCTCGGGCGGGGGCGCTCCCGCCCCCCTGCACCCCCAGAGCCAAACCCCGCCCCAAGAGACGGGGCTTCTCCCTAGCGTGAATTGCGAGGGTTCTCGCGGGCAATCTTGAAATAGGATTCGAGGCAATTGATCGCCCATTACCGCCTGGATGTTCACATCTGAGCAAACCGGCAAGCGAATCGGTCGCGCATGCGCGACCCACAGTGCTGAACGAAATCCAGCACCCATATCAAGTCATAAGGAGGCAAATCATGAACGAGCAATCGACATCCGTAGAAAAAAGACTCGACAGGCGGGCGCGCCGCTCCTCGCGGTGGCACTTGGCCCTGGCCTGCCTGATACTGTTGACCCTGGCCATAGTGCCCAGCCGGGTGCAGGTCGGAGAGGCAAAGGGCAACGTTGCCCCACAGGCGCAGGTGGGTACCGCTTTCACCTACCAGGGCCGCCTGACCGACGGCGGCAATCCGGCCAACGGCCAGTACGATTTCCAGTTCAGGCTGTTCGACGCACTCACGGGTGGCTCTGCCATCGGCACTGTGAACGTCGGAGACCAACAGGTCACCGATGGCCTTTTCACCGTGCAACTCGACTTTGGCGCCGACATGTTCAAAGGTGAAGCACGTTACCTGGCGATCGGCGTGCGGCCCGGGGTCAGCACTGGCGCCTACACCGTCCTCGCCCCCCGCCAGCCACTGACACCCGCACCCTACGCCCTGGCCCTGCCTGGGCTGTGGACCCAGCAGAACATCGACTGCCCCAACGTCATCGGCGGCCACGTCGATAACCTCGTCTCCCCAGATGTCTACGGCGCCACCATCGGCGGGGGCGGGAGCGACACCGCGCCCAACCAGGTACTGGCGAACTTGGGCACCGTGGGTGGAGGCGCTGGAAACGTCGCCGGTAGCTGGCGCACCACCATTGGCGGGGGCGTGTTGAACACTGCCGCCGCCGACAGCGCTACCGTTGGCGGCGGCAGTAACAACACCGCCAACGGATACTATGCCACCGTCGGCGGGGGCGATGGCAACACTGCCAACGGCAACCGGGCCACCATAGGCGGAGGCAGGAATAACACCAGCTCGCACTATGCCACCGTGGGCGGGGGCGATGGAAACAGCGCCAGCGGCGGCGTTGCCACCGTGGGCGGGGGCTATAGCAACACCGCCAGCGACGACCGGGCCACCGTGGGCGGGGGTTATGCCAACACCGCCAGCGGCTACGGTGCCACCATCCCTGGGGGCAATAGCAACATCGCCGCAGGACAGTACAGCTTCGCCGCCGGGAATCGGGCCCAGGCCAATCACGATGGCGCCTTCGTCTGGGCGGACCAGCGGAGCTTTGATTTCGCCTCCACCGAAGCCAGAACCTTCCGGGCGCGGGCGACTGGTGGGGTCGAGTTCGTGCTGGGGATCGACGGCTACGGCAACCCCGACTGGAGCTGCTCGGTGGTTGATGGCGGCACCTGGAGCTGCAGCAGCGACCGCACCCTGAAGGAGAACCTGGTGCCGGTGAACGGCGCTGACGTGCTGCAGCGACTGGCAGAGATGCCCATCTACACCTGGAACGGTAAGGGGCAGACTCCCGACGCACGCCACATGGGACCCATGGCCCAGGACTTTTACGCCGCCTATGGCCTGGGCGAGAGTGATACCCACATCTCCACCATCGACCTGGACGGCGTCGCCCTGGCTGCCGTTCAGGAGCTCCACGCTCGAAACCAAGCGTTGCAGAAGGAGATCTCCGCCTATAAGGAGGAAAACGCCGCGCTGGAGGCACGGGTCGACGACCTGCAACGGCAGAACGCCGACTTTGAGGCCCGACTGGCGGCGCTGGAACAAGGGACCGTATCCCCGTCGCCAGCTACCGATTTATCCGTCTGGCCACTCTTGGGTGGGCTGGTGAGCATCGCCGGCGTGGTAGCAGTGGCCCGATATCGAGGCAAGCCGCTCCTGTGCAAAGGAGGTCGGCGATGAAACAGCCAGCGATTCCGCTCACGCTGATCGCCTTGCTCCTGCTGGCCTCCACCGCACCAGCCGATGCCAACTCTGATGCCCCTGAATCCATCCAAAGCTACGAGATCTCCTGGTGGACGGTGGATGGCGGCGGTAGCACTTCCAGCAACGGTGGGAACTATGCCCTGAGCGGCACCGTCGGCCAGTCGGACACCGGAATCGCCAGCGGTGGGGACTACGCCTTGAGTGGCGGCTTTTGGACGTGGTGGAGAGAATACGCCATCTTCCTGCCGCTTGCTCTACGGTGCTATTAGCGAAATCGGGTGCCTGATACTGTACCAGCAATTCCCGTTTTGTAGCCGCGATTTCCAAATCGCGCGCATCTTGCCACGAAAAACACCCTGCGCGATTGCGAAATCGCGGCTACAGCCCGGCGTTTTTTCATAACGGGAATTGCTGATACTGTACAACTGCAAAACACCGCCTGGCGGCACGACGGGGTAAGAAGCATACGATTGTGGCAACTATGTGTTCGATGCTGAAAAGTGCTTGGCATATATTGACCCATCCAATCGCCTGCTTGGAGTGACGAAAACTGGATCTACTGATACTAAATCACTAGTACCAAGGTCCCATGGTACAATGGTACTATTGACGCCACCTATACAATACAGTAAAATATGGATGACTTAAGGGGACGGGGCTCCAATCCCTAACCCAAGTCAAAAGGTTGTTCGTGGTTACCCTCCTTTCGCAAGTCACGGCCTCCCAAATTGGGGGGGCCGTGACTTTTATAGCGCCCATGATAAAAACCGGGGGGGCGAGCTTTGCCCCACCATCACGTGCGCACGAGAATGCGCTCGCAGTTGCTACAAGGGGCCAGCTTCCCCTGTCGCAACTGCCACTCCAGGCTTGGCGTTATACCAACGCCACACGCACCGCACATACCATCGCGCAACAGGGCCACAGCCACCCCACCCTTCCTACGTCGCAAGGCCTCATAGATCCTCAGATCGCCGGCATCGATGCTGGGTAAGAGCGCTTCCCGAGCCTGCTCAATTTCCGCCAGTTCAGCCTGCAATTCTTCCCGCTCACCGATCAGATCCGCCTGCTGGGCTGTCCAATCAGCCTGTACCTCGTCGAGATGACTCTGCGCCTGAGCTTGCACGGTCTCTGCGTCCTCCCGCTTGAGCATCACCTCCAGCAATTTCTCCTCCAACTGCTGCCGCCGCCGCTTGAGCGCGGCAACCTCCGCCTGTAGATCCTCCAACTCTTTTGGATTTCTGATCGCACCACTGTAGAGCTGCTGCTCGTGACGAGAGATTTTATCCACAAAACCCTGCACCTCCAGCTCCAAATCACGCTGCTTGACGGCCCATTTGCGGACCTGTTCCCCGGCACGCTTCACCGCTTGACGCGCCTGCTGCAGCTCTTTACTCTCGCCCAATGCGGCCTCTATCTCCGCCAAGCGCTGCCGCTTTTTATCGCCCTCGCTATCGAGACACTGCAAGCGATAAAGGTCTGCTCCTTCAGTCATTGGCTGTCCCCCCCGTTACACGGATACAAAAAAAGAGCCCGATGCAAAGCACCAGGCCCTTCAGGCAACGATTTACAATCCGGCCGGCGGCCAAACTGTGCGATTGCGCTCCCACCTCCAAAACGCGCAACACCCGTCATCAGGCCTCCGGTTCTTCGGACACGCTCTCACCTTCCGAGTCGTCAGGCTGAAGCTCCACCACCTCGGCGGCATCCTCGACGGCCTCCCCGGCTTCGCCTTCGGAGGCCTCGTCGGCCAGCGGCGCGCGCTTTACCAGGGCATGCCGCACGATCAGCGCCGCCGCTCCGCCCACCACGCACGCAAGGGCGAACCATTGCGCTGCCGCCAGGCTGCCCATCATCCAGGCGTCGGGGCGGAAGAAGCCCTCGATGAAAAATCTGCCCATGGGATAGCCGATCAAGTAAGCCCACACGATGTCTCCAGGCAGCTTTTTCTTCCACTTGTTCGCGATCACGGCCAGGACGACGAACACCAATAAGCACCACAGCGACTCGTACAGAAACGTGGGGTGGAAGAGTGTATCCGGCGGGTACATCTCCTTGCCCGGGACGCAATCGGGATCGCCGAGCCTGACGCAATTATAGAGGCTGATGCGGAACTGGTCTTCGATGATCAACCCCCACCAGGAGCTACCCGTCGGCGGCCCATACAGCTCTTGATTGAAGAAATTTCCCCAGCGGCCGATCGCCTGTCCCAGGGCCAACGCCGGTGCCCCATAATCGAGCCACCGGAGCGGGTGTAGCTTGGCGTACAGAGAATAGAGCACGATCCCCAAAGCGCCGCCGGCAGCAGCCCCATAGATGCCCAGCCCACCCTGCCAAATGTAGAGTACCTCGACGAGGTGCTCGGGATGGTCCGGGGCAAAGTAGTAACTCCGACCCACCCCCTCCGCAGGTTCAGATAGGACGTGGTAAAGCCGGGCGCCGATGATGGCCAGCACGATGGCCACGGTGAGAGCGTTCCAGATGTGATCGGGATCCTTTCCATCCCGCCTGGCCTGCCAAGCGGCATAGTAGGCGCCAGCCAGGATACCCACGACGATCAACACGCCATACCAGTGAATGCCAACACCGGGCGCAAATTCAACGATTATAGAACCAAACGGTGGTTTCATAAAACTCTCCTGTCTAAATTCTAGGGGATTATACCACAAGCGGGCCGGTTATCCAACGTACCCACGCTTAATCCCGCTGACCGAAAATCTTGACCAGCGTCCGGGCTACCCAAAACACGGCCCACCCGGTGAGCAGCGCCCCCGCAAAGGCCAGCTTTTGCTCGTCGATGATGGGCTTAACCCAGGTGTTCTCAGGCGTCACCTCGACGACGGCGACGGGACGCACGTCCATGCCACCGCTGCCGCCTCCCCCACCCTCGGTGGAATCTGCTACCGCCTCTTCCTCGACCTCCACCTCAAAGGCGTAGGCGACCTCGGCCACAGGGATGACGATGCGTCCCTCGGCGGCCACAGGCTTGCCAAAGACGGCATTGACGTTGGCCCTTTTGCGCAGGTCAGCCACAGCATCCAACAGCTTTTGAATCTGTGCTTCCATCTGTATCCTCCTACATAACGCGGCATCTGCCGCAACCAAATCTTTGGGACACGGATGAACACGGACGGCACGGATTTTCGAACTTTCTGTGTTCTTCCGTGTTTTTCCGCGTCCAGCCTCTTCTCAACCATTTCGTTCAACGTTTGCGCGCGATGAGCTCGGCGAGCAGCATCAACGCCGGAATGACGAGCGCGGCCAGGAGCAGGCCGCCAAGCGACTGCACCGTTCGATCGGGAATGGGAATGCGCCGCTCGCCTGCCTCACTCCGCTCCAGGATCGCGACGGGCCGCATGTGGACAAACCCCGACCCCTCGCTGGCCAACCCCCTGGCGCCCACAAAGGCCCGCCTCCGTACGTCGGCCTCCACCCGCACGACCGGCACCAACTCGCGCTCCCCCACGCGGATCGATCTCCCTTCAACCGTCTCAATCATTATCCTCTTTGCTCCTCTGCTTGCGCTCAGCCTCCAACAACCGTTCCAAGAGCGCCTCTTCGTCCTGCCGCGTGCTCACTTTGCCATCCAACCGGGCATCCCGCAGCGCATCCAACAACTGACCAAACAGCGGGCCGGGCTTGAGTCCCATCTCTTTCAAATCGTCGCCCGAGATCTCTGGCTCCACCAAGCGCCACTCGGTCTGGTAGCGCAGCAGCTGAGCCCTCTGCCGCCCGCTGCCGGAGGCGACCCAAGCCACAGCCAGCACGCGGGCCGGAAACGGACGCAACGTATCACAGACGGTACTGGGCTGCCGAACCCACCCCAACCTGGGCAGAGCCGCCCGCAGATCGGGCAGCAAGCGCAGGTCGTCCGCGTCGTCCCGCTTTATCTTCAACCGATCGAAGAACGCCTCCAACTGCGCCTCGTCCAGGCGATATGCCAGCAGGGCCAGATGGAGAAACGCGTCATCCTCGGCTGTCAAGTCCCACGTCTCGTGAGATAGCTCCTCTTGGAGAACGGCATACCTGCTCTCTAGCCACCGGTCACACCGCAGATCTGGGTGGATGTGAGCCAGCACGCCCAGTTCATCCAGGCGATTCAGCACCTGGATCGGCTCGGGCTCGTCAAATACCTGCTCCAACTCGCGGCGGATGCGGTCGCCGCTGACCCGCTTGAGCAGCGGCAGCGCGTCGGCGATCATGCCCTCGCTGCGCGGATCGAGCCGGAATCCCAACCGGCTCTCCAGCCGCGCAGCCCGCAACACGCGGGTAGGATCGTCCACGAAACTGAGGCTGTGGAGCACACGGATGATGCCCTCCCGCAAGTCGGACTCGCCCCCGTAAAAGTCCAAGATCTCGCCCCAGTGGTCGGGATCGAGGCGAATGGCGAGCGTGTTGATGGTAAAATCGCGCCGGTGCAGGTCCTGCTTGATCGAGCTGCGCTCCACCTTGGGCAGCGCAGTAGGATAGATGTAGAATTCGGTGCGCGCCGAGGCAAAGTCCACGCTGGGCGGCAGATCGGCAGCGGAGACCTTCCCGGTCATCCGCTTCCACACGCGCTTCGAAAGCAGCCACTTGGCCGTGCCAAAGCGCTTGTGGGCGGTCACCCGGCCGCCCAGCTCCTTGGACAGGCTGTCGGCCAGGGCGATACCGTCCCCCTCGATGACCATGTCCACGTCGACGATGGGTGTGCCCAAGAGCAAATCGCGCACCAGCCCGCCGACAAAGTAGGGAACAAACCCCATCTCGTGCGCCTCCTGCGAGATGCGGCACACCAGGGCCAGCACCGGTTCGGAGAGCGCCTGCTCCAACAGCGTAGCCACCTCGTGGCGCTGGGCGGGTTTGACCGGCGACCGCCACAGCGTGATCAGGTCGGTGCGGGTGACCACGCCGACGATGCGGTTGCCCTCGACGACGGGGACCTGGCCCCAGTTGCTGTCGATCATCACCTGCTGCAGGTGCGTCACCGGATCACCCGGACTGACGGCCACACTGCCGGGCTCCATCACCTGAGAGACGGGAACGTCGGCCATCTCGAACTGCAGCGCCCGGTCGACCGCCCGGCGGGTCAGCAGGCCCAGCACGTTGCCCGCCAGCACGACGGGGAACCCCTCGTGGCCGGTGCGCCGCATGCGCTCGGCGGCCTCGGCGACCGTATCCCGGGGACTGAGCACCTGCACGCCCCGCGACATGATCTGCCTCACCGTGATGTCCGACCGCACGATCCGCGGCAGCAGGTCCAGCAGCTCCTCGCGCACGTCCTGCAGGGAGCGATCGCGGGCGAGGGCCGCCGATGCCCGCTTGTGCCCGCCGCCGCCAAAGTGCTCGGCCACTTCGGAGACGTCGATATCGTCGGTCGTGCTGCGAGCCACGATCTGGACCCTGCCATCGAGAGCGACGAGCACGAACAACGCCGCCGGCTCCAGCAGATCGCGCAGCTTGTGGGCCAGCGTGGAGATCTCTTCCTCCAGCCCTTCGGCGCTGGCCCAGGCGATAACGACGTTGTGCCCGCCGATCTCGTGGGTCTCGCTCTGCCCCAGCAACTGCTCGTAGAGCTCGCGCTGCTCAGGCGCCAGGGGATGATGCAAAAAGTCACTGGCGACGTCGAGGCTGGCCTCCTGCTCGATCAGCCAGGCCGCCGCCCGCACGTCCCGAGCCGTCGTCCCGGTGTACGAAAGGGATCCCGTGTCCTCGTAGATGCCCAGCAGGAGCAGCGTCGCCTCGACGGGTGTCAGGTCGATATCGCGCACCCGCATCTCCTCCACCAGCAGCGTCGTCGCAGCCCCCAACGTCCCCCCGGTAAAGTTCCAATCGGGATTCAGGTCGGCGTCGGGATCGTGATGGTCGATGACGTCCACCTGCAGATCGCGCCCCATGCCCTTGAGAGTGCTTAAGCTCTGCGTATCCACCAGGATAGCGCGCGTGATCTTGCGCCGGCGGGGCAGGTCGTCAGGCTGGACGAAGGGCAACTCCTCGCCATAGAGGGCGATAAAGGCACGCCCATTGCGGTTGACGCGCCGAGGCAGCACGGGGGTGGCAGACGGAAAGAGCTTGCTCGCTCCCAGCAGGCTGGCGACGGCGTCGAAATCCGCGTTCTCGTGGGTCAGGATGACTTCCAAGGCGTAAACTCCCTATGACAACCGAATTATAGCCCAACGGCCGAGCTTGCACAACCCCCACACGCCCAGGAATCTCGAAGCAAATCAGTTGCCAAAGCCGCGTTCCAGGCCAAATCGAATTGCTGAGTTGAAAGCAAGGCATTCGCCTGGGGTTGATACAGAGCACGCGTCGCTTAGAGAGCCTGTCAATGGGCACAGAGCGCCTTAGAACTGCTACGAATGCACGCCCAGCACCAGTCGCGCCACGGCCACGACGACGATGCCCACGATCACGGTGGCGAAAAAGCTGCGTCGTTTCCAGGCCACGAGGAACGCTGGCACGGCGGCCCACAGGAAGAGATTGTCCAACCCGAGATCGATCCGTCCCTCCTGCACGAACAGCGCCGGGAACAGCATCGCCGCCAGCACGGCCACGGGCACCTGGCGCAGCCAAGCCACCACCAGCGGCGGCAGCCGCCGGGAAGAAAGCATCAGGACCGGCAAAAGGCGCGGCACGTACGTGACCGCCATCATTCCCACAAGCGTGAGAAAAACTATGTCCTGTTCCATTGCTCCAGCACCACCCCCACCGTGGCCACGATCACCGTCGCCACGATCACGTTCCATTGATCCAGCCCGGCCAGAAGCAATCCCACCGATACCACGCCCGCCAGCAGAGCCACGGCGACCTGGACGCGCTCCTCGATCTGCAGGACCAGCAGCGCGACGAACATCGCCGGCAGCGCGTAATCCAGCCCCAGCGGCTTGACGTCAGCGATCACCCGCCCCACCAGGATGCCCAGCGCAGTACCAAAGACCCACGACACCTGCGCCGTCACGTTGGTGGCAAAGACCTCCGCCCGTCCCGGCACGCCCTCGGTGGCGAACTGGGCCGAGTGCACGGCGAACGTCTCGTCGGTCAGTTCGTAGGCAAAGGCCGCCAGGTCGATTTTCCGCCAGCGCTGCAAAAAAGGCGCCACCGCCGCCGAGAACAGCAGGTGGCGCAGATTGACCACGAACGTGGTGAGCACGATCGACAGCGGTGGCGCGCCTCCCGCAAACAGGCCCACGGCGATCAACTGGGCCGATCCGGCATACACGATCAGCGACATCAGCAGCGTGTTGAGCGTCGAGAGCCCGGCCTTTTGGGCCAGGACGCCGTAGGCCAGCCCGATGGGCACGTAACCCAGCACGACGGGCAGGGCGCGCGATACGCCGGTCAGCACTCCGTGCCGGGTCGATTCAATCTCCATTGACGTCATCCTATCGAAAGCAATTACGCTCGAACTTTTTCCAGAACCACAGCACGATTATAGGCAACCTGTGGATCGAGTCAAGCCACGGTCCTACCAATGGAGACCCATTTGCCCAGTAGGGCATGGCTGACCCGCCATGCCATTATGCGGGCTTCCACGATTCCTCTGGGCATCGTGTTTTTGCCTATACTGAACAAGTGTGCTATACTGCCTGTACAGGATAAAGAGGTGAAGAAGATGGGTGATCTATCACCAGTCAATTCCCCAGACATAGAAACCAGTCGGGCTTTGGGAGCAGAACAAGCTGTACAAAGAAGTCTCAGCAGCCAGTTTAGCATTGTCATCCCTTCCTCGTTTTCACTTGAGAATGAGGTAACACTTTACCACGGCGATTGCCTGGAATTCCTTCAGACTATACCTGATGCAAGCGTCCAGTTAGTGGTCACTTCACCACCATATAACATCGGAAAAGAATACGAGGATGTATTGGATATCGAGGTATACAAAGCTCAACAACATCAGGTCATTGAAGAATGTGTCCGAATTCTGAAGTCTGAAGGCAGCATCTGCTGGGAGGTAGGAAACTACGTCAACAATGGAGAGATCATCCCTCTTGATATCCTCCTGTACGACTGCTTTAGGGAAAATGGCCTCAAGCTCCGCAATCGAATTGTCTGGCTTTTCGGTCACGGTCTGCATTGTAAGAATCGCTTCTCTGGCCGGTACGAGACCATCAACTGGTTTACGAAGTCGGATGATTATGTATTTAACCTGGATCCTATTCGAGTGCCTCAAAAGTACCCAGGCAAGAAGCATTTCAAGGGGCCAAACAGAGGGAAGTACTCTGGGAACCCCAAGGGGAAGAATCCATCTGATGCCTGGGATATCCCGAATGTGAAAGCAAATCACGTCGAGAAAACCAATCATCCCTGTCAATTTCCAGTGGCGCTCATACAGCGACTCGTGTTATCTATGACAAATGAGGGTGACATTGTGTTTGACCCATTTATAGGGGTTGGGACAACTGCTGTAGCGGCAATCATCAATGGCCGCCGAGTAGCCGGGGCTGAAGTTGTTCAACAATACTATGATGTAGCTGTGGACAGGATCAAGAAAGCTCTTGTAGGCGAACTCAGAGTTAGGCCCGACAAACCTGTATATAAGCCCCCGGCAAACTCTACGTTAACCACCAACCCTTGGGAAGATGGAGAAGTTGGCCCATATCATACGAACGCTGAAGCAGGGTGCAATGAAGATCGCTAAGAAGTACTCACACCTAAACGGCGAGGAATGGCTTCTCGTACACGAGAAAGATACCTATCGAGAGATACAGGATGTCATCGGGGCCATTGATGCCGAGAGGTGCCGCACAAAGATCAGCAAGGAGAAAAGCAGAAAGGGCAAAGCTCTTTATAGCCCAGTTGCCATCAACGTTGAATTCGACAAGCGGTTCTCAAGAATCGGGTGGGAATCCACACGCTATTCGTATTATGTTGCACACAACTTTGACCAATTAGAGGCTATGGCGCAGATGTCGCTCGATGAGCAGAAGCAGTACCTTCTAAATCAAGGTGCGGAGGCGATTTTCTCGTACAACCAGACAGACCATGTCAAGAGCCGTATTGCCATCGAAGTGCAATTTGGCAAATATGCCTTTGTGGCCTACGATCTCTTTGTCAAACACTTGGCCTTCTACACTGGTCGGATCATCAACGTCGGGATTGAGATTCTACCGACGAAGGCAATGCAAAAGGATATGTCCAGCGGCATCGCCTACTATGAGGGCGAACTTCACAACATTCTCAGACACGGAAGAAGTAATCCTCCTGTCCCGTTAGTAATCATTGGGCTTGAACCTTAAACACTAATAGCCAAGTCTGCATAGCAACTCACTACACGCAACCACGCCTGCCCGCCGCAAAAAAGCCCTGGGAAATGCCGGGGCTTGAATTTCAGTGGCACCGCCCTCCCTCTCAGGGGGGGCAACCGCGCATCGCGGAAAAGCTACTCAAGCAGCGACCTGAGGGCCGCGAGCAGCAACAGCACGTTCTCGCGCCGGGATGAATACCCCATCAGCCCGATGCGCCAGGCACGGCCCTTGTATGCCCCCAACCCCCCGGCGATCTCGACGTTGTACTCGCTCAAAAGCTGCTGCCGGATCGCCGCCTCGTTCACGCCCTCGGGCACCCACACCATCTTCAGCGAGGGCAGGCGGTGATCGAGCGGCACGCACGGCTCCAGCCCCAGTTCCTGCAACCCGGCCCACAGCAGCTCGGCGCTGGCGCGGTGGCGCTGGAAGCGCGCCTCCAATTCCTCCTCGACCACCAGCCGCAGTGCCTCCCGCAGCGCATAGTTCATGCTGATCGGCGCAGTGTGGTGATAGGTGCGCTCGCTGCCCCAGTATTTCTCGACCATCGTCAGGTCGAGGTACCAGTTGGCGACCTCGGTCCCACGCCCGTGGAGCACCTCGCGCGCGCGGATTGACGGTCAGCGGGCCCAGCCCCGGTGGGCAACTGAGGCACTTTTGCGTGCCGCTGTAGGCCACGTCCACCCCCCAGGCGTCGACCGCCACCTCCACGCCGCCCAGGCTGGTGACGCAGTCCATCACCAACAGGCCGCCGTGGCGATGGACGACCTCGGCGATGCCCACCATCGGCTGGAGCGCGCCGGTGGAGGTCTCGGCATGTACCAGGGCGACGAGCTTGGCCGGCTTTTGCGCCAGCGCGGCCTCGAAATCCTCCGGGGCGAACACGTCGCCCCACTCCCGCTCCACGCGGCGCACCTCGGCCCCGTAGCGGCTCGCCATGTCGCACAGCCGCTCGCCGAAATAGCCGTTCACGCCGATCAGCACCGAGTCGCCCG